>JAYUOT010000323.1:0-2596 GCA_043760705.1 Betaproteobacteria bacterium | reverse complement strand
CCCGCCCAATCCTTTGCGAATTGCCAGGCGACACGGCCTGATCG
Source organism: Betaproteobacteria bacterium (assembly GCA_043760705.1). GTDB lineage: Bacteria > Pseudomonadota > Gammaproteobacteria > Burkholderiales > Burkholderiaceae_E > JAPOKJ01. The sequence continues at coordinate 2,552 of JAYUOT010000323.1, read as the reverse complement.
AGAGCCGCGCTCCAAGGCAAAGCGTAAGGCATCGCCACGCGACGCGGCGATTTGCTTTTCGTTCGCGCCCAGATCGGCCAGCCAATGTCGGCAGACCTCCAGATAGTCCTCTTGCCGAAAGGGGTAAAAGTTCACCCACAAACCAAAGCGCTCGGACAGGGAAATTTTTTCTTCAGTGGTTTCACCGGGATGAATCTCACCGTCCTCCTGATGCTTGTACTCGAGGTTTTCGCTCATCTGCTCAGGCATCAAGTGGCGCCGATTCGAGGTCGCGTAAATCAGTACGTTATCGGACTGTGCAGCGATCGATCCGTCCAGGGCGGTTTTCATCGCCTTGTAACCGGCCTCACCTTGCTCAAAGGACAGATCATCACAAAAGATAATGAAGCGTTCCGGCCTCTCGGTCACTAAATCGACGATATCCGGCAAATCGACTAAATCTTCCTTATCCACTTCGATCAGGCGCAAACCCTGGCTTGAGTACTCGTTCAAGCAGGCTTTAATTAAAGAAGATTTGCCGGTTCCACGCGAACCGGTAAGCAGCACATTATTGGCCGGCAAACCACGTACAAATTGTCGCGTGTTGCGTTCAATTTCTTCTTTTTGCTGATCAATCGTGTGCAAATCCGCTAAGCGAATATTTGACACGGTGCGCACCGGCTGCAAAATGCCTTGCACGCCAAAACTCGTGGTGCGCCGCCGCCAGCGATAAGCCACACCGGCATCCCAGTCGGGTGCGCTCGAAACCGGTAAGAGCGGTTCAATTTGGTCTAGTAGACGATTGACTCGCTCGAAAAATTGACCAAGGCCGGGAACAATCATGAACGGTAATCCGCATTAATAGAAACATAATCGTGTGACAAATCACAAGTCCACACCGTGGTGTTGATCGTACCTCGGCGCAGCACGACACGAATGGTGATTTCGCTTTGCTTGAGGACGGCTTTGCCCTGCTCTTCACGATAGTCAGGATGGCGTCCGCCCGCAGTCGCCACCAGCACATCATCCAGGAAAAGATCGAGCTTCTCAACCTCCAGATCGCCCACGCCCGCATAGCCAATGGCGCAAAGGATGCGACCGAGATTAGGGTCGGAGGCAAAGAAGGCGGTTTTCACCAACGGCGAATGCGCGATCGCGTAGGCAATGGCCTTGGCCTCACTCATATCCTTGGCTTGTTCGATCTTAATGGTGATGAACTTGGTCGCTCCCTCGCCGTCGCGAATCAGCGCCTGCGCTAATTCCTGAGCGATTTCTGTCAGTACCGCCTTTAGCTCAACAGCTCCGGCACTCGTCTCTGACGTAATGGCGAAACCGGATTGACCCGTGGCCAGCATCACAAAGGAATCATTGGTCGACGTATCGCCATCCACGGTCACCCGATTAAAGCTTTGCTCGGCAATACTGCTCACCCAGGATTGAAGCAGCACAGCAGGAATACCCGCATCGGTCGCCAGCATGCTCAGCATCGTTGCCATGTTCGGGCGGATCATGCCCGCACCCTTCGACACGCCCGTGATCGTGACAGTTTGACCTGAGAGGATGAATTGACGCGAAATACACTTGGGCACCGTGTCCGTCGTCATGATAGCTTGTGCAGCCTCGGGCCAATGAGACGGCGATGCGTCCGCTTGCGCCGCGGGAAGTCCTGCCAGAAGCCTGTCCATCGGCAAATGCTCAAGAATTACACCCGTCGAGAAGGGTAGGACTTGTGCGGCTTGCACTCCAAGCAAGCGCGCCACTTCAGCGCACGTGGCACGCGCATTGCTCAAGCCGAGCGCGCCGGTGCCCGCATTGGCACAGCCCGTATTAAAGACCAAGGCACGCACCGAAGTCGTTTTCAGCAGATGCTCGCGGCACACTTGAACCGGTGCAGCGCAAAAGCGGTTTTGCGTAAACACCCCGGCAACCTGAGTGCCTTCGGCCAGGGTCACCAGCAGTACATCACGGCGATTGGCCTTGCGGATGCCGGCCATGGCCGTGCCTAGGCTCACCCCTTTGACCGGGAAAATGTTCGCCGGGTCCATTGCTGGAAGATTGACGGGCATGAAGTTTCCCCTTGTCTAGACCGAGAGTGTTGGAGCTGAAGTGTTGAAGCTGAAGTGTTGACGCTGAAGTATCGGAGCTAAAGTATCGGAGCTAAATCAGCCCAGTTTTCCGTGGCACTGTTTGAACTTTTTGCCTGAGCCACAGGGGCAAGGATCATTGCGTCCAATCTTGTCACCGAAACGCTTGAAGGGCTGTTGGGCATCCTCAAAATCTTGCGTGGGCGCGCTCTGCAAAGCCAGGGCAATCGACTCGGCATCCAAGCTTGTACCGGCCGCCGCTGCCGCGCTTTCTGCGGCTGCAACACCTTCATTAAAATCAGCATGGGTATAGCTGATATTGTCGTAGTTCGGCTGGGTTTGCTGAGCCTGCTCCACCTGCTGAACTTCTTCAGCGGACTGGATATGCACGGTCATCAGCACCTTCATCGCATCATCACGCACCCTTTGCTGCAACAAGCTAAAAAGCTCAAAAGCTTCGCGCTTGTACTCTTGCTTGGGATTCTTTTG
>JAYUOT010000322.1:0-12340 GCA_043760705.1 Betaproteobacteria bacterium | reverse complement strand
GGGCCCTGGGTAGCCTTTGCGCATTGCACCAGCGCACTTTCGATGCGGCGCTGATCATTCGTGAGTTCCCCGCCGCCGAAGGCGAACCCGCTTCTGAGGGCATGTTGATTCAGGCGGCCAAAGCGCTTGGCTTTCGAGCGCAAGCGGTGAGTATTAGCGCCAAGAAGGTTTCGGGTTTTCCGATGCCCCTCGTGGTCGCGCTTCACGACTCTGAATCGCCGAGCACGGTAAAGTTAGGGATCATCACTGCCGCAACTCAGGAGAAAGTCGTACTCTTTGAAGCAGGGCGAACCGAGCCATCCCCGTTAAACCTGAGCGATCTTCAAGGTCAATTGAGCGGCCAGGCCTGGATGTTCGCACCTGAAGTCGCTGCTGCCAACGATGCAGACGCGGCAGCCGGTATCTCCCAGGTCTTCGGCTTTCGCTGGTTTATCCCTGAATTGGTCCGCCACCGTAAAGTGTGGCGAGATGTCCTGTTGGCCTCGCTGGCATTGCAGATTGTCGCTCTCACAACGCCACTCTTTACTCAGGCCATCATCGACAAGGTGGTCACGCACCGAACCGAAAGTACGCTGATTGCGATTGGCCTGGCTCATGCCCGTACTTGAACTGGTCAAGGAACAATTCCCCTTTGTAAGACAAAACCAGCCTTGCCATTTTTGACGACGGCTTGCCGAGTCTTCCCATGGGAACGGCACCGTCCACGCACATCCTCAAGCCAAACATCAAGCGACTGTCGAAAGTATGGCACTCTGCCGCCAACGAAACCATCATCATGCAGACCGCATCTCTTTGTGGCTTACCTGCTGCAGAGGTCTTTTACGAACCACTTACACAGTCTTGTGTCGTCCGTCGATTTGATCGCGCAACGCAGGACGACGGCACACTGGGTCGACTCATTCAGTACGATCTGTGCCAACTCTCCGGGGTATAGTCAGACAGAAAATACGAAACAGAAGGGCCCCCAAGCCTCGCGGACTGTGCCAAGCTTATCCGGCACTACAGCACCCAGCCCGCCGTCGATCTGCGTTACTTCATTCAATGGATCTTGTTTAACTTGTATGTCGGCAATAACGACAGTCACGCAAAAAACCTGTCTGTTTATCAGGCGCCTGGGCAAGGCGTATGTTTGACCCCTTTCTACGATCTGCTTTGTACACGCCTCTACACCGGCCCTGTCGCCCAACTTCGCCTTCTCCATCGGCGGGGAAACGCGGCCGGGTTCCATTGCAAGATCCCATCTCACCATCATGGCAGAGCAGTTACGTATCAGTCCTCAATTCATCGTCAAGCAGGCACAAGACCTTGCGCAGAAAATTCCGGAGGCCATCGCGCAAGCGGGGCAATCAGTCGCGCCGATGCTGCCTGCCAGCGCGAGAGTTTTGGTGGATCGCTTGACGCGCTTTGTGCTCACCACCACAAAAAAGACAGCCGCCCGGATCACACAGTAATGCATCGCAAACCCTGTTCGAGGCTGCCAGCGCAAGGCAGGCCACTACTTTTTAGCACCCAGAGCTTGCGCCGCCTGCTTTTGCGCTCGAAGTGCGTCGCTACGCGCCTTATCGCCCTCGGGCTCAAGACGCCGTGTAGGCCAGGCGCCCAGGTGCTGCTCACAAAGATCAGCCAGGCCTTTGATAAAGTCCGGTGAATCATTGAGGCAGGGAATGTAGCGATATTCTTTACCGCCAGCATGGAGGAAGGTTTCCTTGCCTTCCATCGCAATTTCTTCGAGGGTTTCCAGGCAGTCGGCCACAAAGCCCGGGCACATGATATCGATCCTGGTTGTGCCCTCGCCGGGTAAGGCTTTCAGGGTTGCATCGGTGTAGGGCTCCAGCCATTTTGCTTTTCCAAAGCGCGACTGAAAAGTGACTTTGATCTGAGTAGACTCCAGGTCGAGCTTTTCGGCCAAGAGTCGGGCGGTGGCGTAACACTCGCAGTGATACGGGTCGCCCAGATGCAGACTGCGCTCCGGTACGCCATGAAAACTGAGCACCAGTAAATTCGCCCGCCCCCCTGCAGACTGCTCGCGTTCCCAATGTTTGCGTACCTGGGTGGCGAGGGCATGGATGTAGCCCGGGTCTTTGTGAAAGCTGCGAATGCTGCGAAGTTCAGGCTGATTACGCCAGCCCGCGAGTTCACGAAAAATCTCGTCCAGGCCGGTGGCCGTGGTGGCTGAAGCGTATTGCGGATACATCGGCAAAATCAGTAATTTGGTCACGTTTTTTTCACGCAACTGCCTCATCACCTCGGGAATGCCGGGGTTCCCGTAGCGCATGGCCAGGGCGACCATCACCTCGTGGCCGCGCTCACCAAGATAGCCTTGCAGGAGCTTGGCCTGGGCCTTGCTGTGGACCATCAAAGGGGAGCCTTCCTGGGTCCAGATGGAGCGATACTTCGCAGCCGACTTTTTGGGACGGGTGTTGAGGATGATGCCATTCAAAATCACCGACCAAATGAGCTTGGGAATCTCCACCACGCGCGGGTCGGACAAGAACTGCTTGAGGTAGCGCCGCACGGCCGCGGGCTCGGGCGAATCGGGTGTGCCGAGTTGCACCATTAAAATGGCCACGCGCTCCTTCTTGCCGTGCTCGAAGCTTTTGAACTGCGAAAACTTATTCATTCGGGCGACTCATATAAACCGTTAACTGCTTCTTGGCGGCAGCTTGCACCGAGGCCCTGAATTTTGGATTCCAACCCAGAACTAGCCCGAGAGGCCCGAGCGCCTGACGGCTCCAGGTATAAAAATTAAAGCCGTCCACATGACGAACGATTTTGCCATCCCAAAGGGTGACAGTCGCCAGCGCCTTGTTGTGAACCTTGCGTCCGCCGCCATAGCGATAGTGTGCCTGCCAATACACTTGAGCTTTACGTTCCTCGACAAAAACAAGCTCATAGCTCAACTTGAAATCCTGCGGATGACGTGCCGCCGAGGCCATCAGCATGCGCCACATTTCAAACACTTGAGCTTTGCGCAGATTTGGAAAAAGAGGGTCGGAAAAAGTAATCTCGGGATGTAGGCAAGCGAGCATGGTCTCGACATCAAGACAAGCAAAGGCATCGTAGAACTTCGTGACCAACGCCCGAGCCTCAATGACCTCCGGAGTCTCGGCCACTGTGCCAAGTTCTGTGCCAAGTTCTGGAGCGATTTTGGGAGGCAAGTTCAATTCGGCGAGGATCTATTTGGTGCTCAGGGCACTTGAGACCAGTTTGGCGGTGATGTCCACAATCGGAATGACCCGGTCGTAGGCCATGCGTGTGGGGCCGACCACACCGAGCGTACCCACTACCTTACCATCGACTTCGTAGGGCGCCGTCACCACACTGAGTTGCTCCATGGGGACCAGATCAGACTCGCCACCGATGAAGATTTGCACACCGGTCGCTTTAATGGAGGCATTGAGCAACTGCAGGAGCGAAGTCTTTTGCTCGAACATATCGAGGAGCTTTCGGATGCGACCCATGCCCTCACTTAAATCCATGGCGCCTAAAAGATTACGCTCGCCGCTCACCACAATCGGCTCATTGTTCTCGGCGAGCGCTTGCTCGCCGGCATCAACGGCACGGTTCATCAAGGTCATGATGTCTTTTTGCAAGCCTTCAATATCGAGACGCAAGACGTGGCGAATGGTCTCGAACTCTCGACCCGCAAACTGACTGTTCAAGAAATTGGCGGCTTCGGTCAATTGCGAAGGCGAATACTCGCGCTCGGTCATCAGGATACGGTTTTGCACGTCACCATCCGGCGTGACGATGATCAGTAAAAGACGCCTTTCAGACAGGCGCATAAACTCAATGTGTTCGAACACCGCGCTGCGCTTGGGGATCATGACCACCCCGGCAAACTGGGTCAAGCTGGACAACATGCCGGCGGCGGTACTCAAGACGCGTTGGGGTTCATCCGCGCGGATATTGCCCTGCAAGGCTTCGCTGTGCAGAAGTTGCAAGGGCTCGACGGTCAGTAAGGTATCGACAAAGAAGCGATAACCACGGGGTGTCGGGATTCGCCCCGACGAGGTATGCGGACTCGCGATCAGGCCTAGTTCTTCCAGATCAGCCATGACGTTGCGAATCGTTGCAGGGGAAAGCTCGAGGCCTGAGAATTTGGAGAGCGTGCGCGAACCAATAGGCTGACCCTCAACGATATAGCGTTCCACGAGAGTTTTAAGTAACAGCTGAGAGCGGCGGTCCATCACAAATTTATTGTGCCACAAGGTGGCTTCACCTTGACCTTGAATCAGTATGGTTTAATCACAATCATGGTCAATGCGACACGAAAATCCACTCAAAAAATAGAATCAGCCAAAAATAGCGCCCCAAAGCGAGTTTTGAGGCGCCCCGCAGGTCGCTCCCCAGCCTTTAGTCGAGTCACCCTAATCGGGCGCCGACAAACCGAGGGTTTAGCGAAAACCTTGGGTGAAATCATCGCGTTCTTCAAGAAACGGGGTTTGGAAGTGATGGTGGAGCGCTCGACCGCGCGGGCCGCGGCGGGCGAAATTGATCTGAAAGGGATTGCCCAGCCCACCCTCAAGCAGGTGGGCAAAGAAGCAGATCTGGCGATTGTCATCGGAGGTGATGGCACGATGCTGGGCTTTGCCCGGCAAATCGCCGAATACGATATCCCAATGGTGGGCATCAATCACGGCCGACTGGGTTTCATTACCGATATTTCACTCGATGAGTGGCGCCAGGCCTTAGGGGCGATCCTGGACGGCGAGTACACCGAGGAGCACCGGGTCATGCTCCTGGCCCAGGCCTACCGCGACGAACGCATGATTTGGGAAGACATCGCATTAAACGATGTGGTGATCAGTCGCTCCTCACGTTCCGGCATGATCGAGCTCGAAGTGCACGTCAATCGGCAGTTCATGTACAGCCAACGAGCCGACGGCCTGATCATTTCAACGCCTACGGGCTCCACAGCCTACGCCTTGTCGGCCCACGGCCCCATCTTGCATCCTGGCGTGGGCGGTCTGGTTTTGGTTCCGGTCGCACCCCAGTCTTTATCGAACCGTCCGATTTGCCTGCCGGACACGGCCAATATTCATGTGGCCATTACTGAAAGTCGATTGCCGAGGGTGGCCTGCGACATGCAAATGTTTGGGGAGCTGGCTGCGGGCGACGTCATCGAGGTGAGAAAATCGCCATATACCGCTCGCTTTTTGCATCCTAAAGGTTACAGCTACTTCAACACCTTACGCACCAAGCTGAACTGGCATGAGATGCCGCAACTCAAATTAAAAAAACCCAAGGCCTTACTTTAGTAGCCTCGACTCCTTTGCGTATATCGGTGTTGTTGCTTTAGTTTGCCCTCTGCTTTTATGCTTTTTACCCGACCCGCGACTTTTCAAAAATGCTATTGCGCCTGACACTAAAAGACTTTGTCATTGTCGACCAGCTCGAACTTGAGTTTGGAACGGGCTTTAGTGCGCTCACTGGAGAAACAGGGGCGGGCAAATCAATTTTGCTGGACGCCTTGTCCCTCGCGCTCGGAGAACGGGCCGACCCGGCCTTCATACGCGAAGGTTGCACACGGGCCGAAGTCTGTGCCGAGTTTTCAATTGACGCGCCCATTGAAGCTTGGCTCCAGGAGAAGGCTTTGCCGGGCGACCCTGGCGCGACCTTGGTACGACGTTTGATCGATAGCGAAGGTAAATCTCGAGCCTTTGTGAACGGCACTCAAGTGACTATCGCCACCCTGAAGGAGCTTGGCGAGCAGCTGCTTGAAATACATGGCCAACACGCCTCGCAAGCCTTGCTCAAACCGAGTGGACAAAGAACGCTTTTGGATCGCTATGCGGGTACCGATAGTGTGCAGGGCGAACTCGCTCCGGTACGTGGCGCCTACAAAGAACTACAGCGCCTGCAACTCGCACTGATCGAAGCCGAAAAAGGTGAGAAAGAAATCTCGCTGCAACGCGAAGCCCTGGTGTGGCAACTGACCGAGCTGCAAGAGCTCAAGCCGCAGAGTGGCGAATGGGAGAGTCTGTCGGAGGAGCAAAAGCGCCTCGCCAATGCCCGCTCCTTGATCGAGGGCGCGCAAACGGCGAGCGATGCACTCAGCCAAGGCGACGAAGCGATCCTGGACCGGCTTTCGCAGCTTGCTCAGCGCTTGGCTCAACTGGCCGGTGTCGACCCAAAGCTCCAGGAAAGCTTGGAGCTTTTACAGTCCGCGCAAATTCAGTTGGACGAAGCGGCCTCCAATCTTGGCCACTACGCCGAACGGCTCGAGCTGGATCCACAACGCCTTCAGGAGATTGAGCATCGTGTCAGTGCCATTTTCACCTGCGCTCGAAAGCTTAAGTTGCCTCCCGAGCACTTGCCGGTGCAGTGGCAAACGCTTCAGATGCGGCTCAAAGATATTGAAGAGTCTCAGGACCTTGTCAAGCTCAAGCTCAAGTGGGCAAGCGCCCAAAACGAATACGAAAGCAAGGCCGCTGCTCTTAGCAAGACACGGAAAGCTGCTGCCAAAAAACTCGGTGAAGGCGTGACGCTACTCATGCCCAGCCTGGGGATGAAAGGCGCGAGCTTGGCAGTGCAAATAAGCGCTCAGGCGGCTTCTGAATCCGGTAGCGATGCCGTTGACCTGATGTTTGCTGGTCACGCCTCGACTCAGGCTCGTGCTTTGAACAAGGTCGCGTCGGGCGGCGAGCTTTCACGGGTGAGTCTGGCGATTGCCGTGTTAGCCGCGCAGGCCAATCCCGTGCCTAGTTTAATTTTTGATGAGGCCGATGCTGGCATTGGTGGTGCAGTTGCGTCGGTGGTGGGCAAATTAATGCGCCAGCTCGGTCAAGATCGTCAGGTATTTTGTGTGACCCACTTGCCCCAGGTTGCAGCTCTGGCGAATCAACAATATCGGGTGAGTAAATTCACCTCGGGCCAGGCTACGCTAAGCCGGGTGGATGTACTGAGCAAAGCCGAACGAGTCGATGAGATTGCTCGCATGTTGAGTGGCGAGGAAATCACGGCTAGTACAAGAAAGTTAGCGCGCGAATTGCTTGTGGGATGAGAACAGGTTTTCCGAAAATTTCTTGAGCGCTTAGGCAGTAAACCGCGCGGGCTCGTTTTGAAAAATGATCAAGCGTCGTGATGAGCGGGTCAAATTTCGAAGTCAGGAAGTGGCCAATCATGCGACCCAAATTCAGTATTTTTACGAAGGGTCCATCATGAAAGCCATATTGCTCCTGGTGCTCGGTATCTTCTCCGCTTGCTCCAGCCCGTTTTTTCCGTCGTCAACGAAGCGCTCTGACGCAGTGTGAAATTTAAAAGGCGCGCTCCATTCCTGGCTTTAATGTAGCCAATTTCATGCCGGGCCCGGCTTGCGACGCCGCCCCGCTTTTGAAAAACCCCGAAGAAATTTCCGCAGCCTTGAAACGATGCGGCTTGATTGTGTATATGCGGCACGGCCGTACTCAGTATGAGCAAATTTAGATAGAGCGCGAGCATCGTGCCCAAGGTACATTTGACCTGAATCAATGCGCAACGCAAAGAGCGCTGTCCAACGAAGGACGGGCGGCGATGAAAGAGAGCGGTGCCTCGTTTCGCATTGCTGGCGTGCCCATCGATCAGGCCACCGTCAGCCGCTATTGCCGCGCCATCGAATCAGCCGCCTATTATGTGGATGGCGCAGGGAAAGACCCGGCGCAAAAAGCCCGCACCCTTGCCTTCCTGTCGCAAGTGCCCGCTGATCTGGATGACTCTTGACTCGGGCCTGCCGGTACGAGTACTCGTGAATGGCCTGCAGCTCTTCTATGGTCGTTCCCTCTGTCGGCCCGGCAAATCGCCTCAGGTCGTCCTCAAGACGAATGGATTTCGTTACACGAAGTCGCTGGAGTACCAGTATGACGAAAGCCTGGTCCGAGCCGCGGAGCGCTTACACCGATAGCCGAGCTTCGTTGCGGCGAGCTTCGTTGCGGTGAGTGCCTTCGCGGTATCCACGGTCGAAGTGAAAAATTATTGGTTAACGGTCTGGTGTTGGGTGACCCGGGCGAGTGTCGAAAGCATTTCTTCGCCGCCGCCGACTCGCACACCTCGTACCGGGCATGCGTCGTTATAGTCGAGCCCAATCGACAACTTGAGGTGGGTGCCCCCTGCATTGCGGGCATTACTGATATCGAAACTCAACCAGCGATTGGCCAGCCAAACCTCGGCCCAGGCGTGACTGGCGACCTCGGCAAGCTCAGGGGTATAGACATAGCCGCTGACATAGCGGGCAGGAACGCCCATGGCTCGACAGCAGGTGGTGTAAACGTGAGCATGGTCTTGACACACACCCGCTTTGGCGGCAAAGCTTTGGCCGACATTAAAACCTACCTCGGTGACGTCCTTGGTATAAGGCATGGCATCGAGCACGGCATGCATGAGATCGGTCACCCCTACCAAGGGCCGTTGACGCACAAGGTGTCGCATAGGCTCAATGAAATCCAACAGGGGGCCATCGATTTGCGTCAGTAATGTCGAACGCAAGAAAATACGGGGATCGAGTCGTCCGGCGGGCTCACCCTCCTCCACGTCAGACACTTCAACTTCGCCTTGCGCCAAAATTTGAATGGTGTCATGCGGACGGTTGAGGGTGAGCAAGTGGGTCGGATTATCGAAGGCATCGCTCATGAATAGCCCAGGCACGGGCAAATCGACGCGCCAATGCTTGATCTTTTGAGCCTCGCTGGGAAACGGGCTTAAGCGAACGTACTGGGTGCTGCGAGAAACCAGTTCTGCATAGCGATAAGTCGTCGCATGATAGACAGAGAGCAGCATACTATTTCAACTCCAGATAGGCGGTTTGTACGGCTTCACCAAGACCCACATTGTCTTTTAAGAACCCTTCCAGAAAGTCCAGCAATCCAAGCTCATAGGCTTCGTCCACATGACCATAGGTCAGGCGCGCTTTCATTTGGGCGGCCCAGCGACACGGCAGGCGGCTGGGACCCGCGGGTAGGTGCTCTAAGAGCTGTTGAATCTCGTCATAGCAAAACCGTAAGGAGCGCGGCAAGGTAGGATGAAACACCAGGAGCTCGGCTACCCGACGGGCATCGATGGTGTCCTTATAGGTATCGCGGTAAGCTTCCAAAGCGGACACTGATCGCAGCACGGCTGACAATGAATAGTAGTCACTTTCATCACTCGGCGAAGTGCTGACATTAGAAGCCTCGGAGACGGGTGCCACTGAATCAACACTGCTCACAAGTCCCGCACTTAGCAAGCCCTGTCCAACGCCATTGCTCTGTTTGAAGTTCTGCTTGACGCTCTGCTTGACGCTCAGAATACGGGCGGTATTATCAGCCCGTTCGATAAAGGTGCCGAGCCGAATGAAATGATAGGGCTGGTCACGCCGTATCGTGGCAAAAGTGATGCCCCTCAATAAGTGGGAGCACTGTTTCACCCAGTCGTAAAATTCGGTATTGATCGGGTCGTTGCCTTCACGGCGTTTGGTTTGAAGCTGCAACCAAACATCGTTGATGCACTCCCACATCTCCGAGGTGATGGAGCCACGCACGGCCCGGGCATTTTCGCGAGTGGCCTCCAGGCAGTTCACAATGCTGGAAGGCTGATCCTTATCCCAGGTGAGATAGCGCGCGACACTTTCGGGTGTGGCCACCCGCCCGGTGGCTTGAAATTCTTTCAAGTGGTCGGTGATCACCAGGGGCTCGAGCGCCGTTTCGGTGTCGTCCTTGCTCTGGGCGAGAAGCGCCAAGGATTGACCCACATCCAAAATGCGTGCCATGTTTTCGGCCCGCTCCATGTAGCGCGCCAGCCAATACAGATGGGATGCGACTCGGGACAGCATTAATCCACCACCCAGGTATCTTTGGTGCCGCCACCTTGCGAGGAATTCACAACCAGCGAACCTTTTTTTAGGGCCACGCGCGTGAGGCCACCGGGCACCATACGAATATCCTTGCCGACCAAGACAAAAGGTCGCAAATCAATATGGCGTGGTGCAATGCCCTCAGCGACAAAGGTGGGACAGGAAGACAAGGCCAAGGTGGGCTGAGCGATATAGTTGCTAGGATTGGCTTCTAATAAACATCGGAACGCTGCGATTTCCGCCTGGCTGCTGGTGGGACCCACCAACATGCCATAGCCCCCCGCACCATGAACTTCCTTGACCACCAGCTCGGGCAAATGAGCCAGGACATGCTTGAGCTCGTCAGGCTTGCGGCACATCCAGGTCGGTACATTCTTGAGAATGGGCTCTTCGCCGAGATAGAAACGAACCATCTCCGGGACATAAGGATAAATGGATTTATCGTCGGCCACACCAGTGCCAATCGCGTTGGCGATGACCACACGGCCCAAGCGATAGGCGCTCAGGAGGCCGGGAACTCCAAGCATGGAATCCTTCCGAAAGGTCAAAGGGTCCAAAAAGTGATCATCGATGCGTCGATAAATGACGTCAACCTTTTGTGGACCAGAGGTGGTGCGCATGTAGACGAAGCCATCTTGCACAAATAAGTCTTGCCCTTCGACTAATTCGATGCCCATTTGTTGGGCCAGAAAGGTGTGTTCGAAGTAGGCACTGTTAAAACGCCCCGGAGTCAGCAAGACCACGGTCGGATTGGCAACCTCGGCCGCCGCTTGAAGAGTTTGCAGCAGGAGCGCGGGGTAATGCTCAACCGGGCGCACCGCATAACGGCGGAATAGTTCGGGGAACAAGCGCATCATCATCTTGCGATTGCTCAGCATGTAGGACACCCCAGAGGGTACGCGCAAATTGTCTTCAAGCACGTAGTAGTCACCGTCGCTATTTCGAACGATATCGACGCCAACGATATGGGCATAAGTTTGATGCGGCAAATCGATGCCAATCATGGCCACCTGATACTGATCATTGGAGAAGATTTGCTCGGGCGGAATCTTGCCGGCTTTGAGGATGTCTTGGCCATGATAAATATCATGCAAAAACCGATTGATGGCTCTGACCCGCTGGGCGAGACCTTTCTCCAATTGGGCCCATTCCTCGGCAGCAATAATACGGGGGACGACATCTGAGGGAATTAAGCGCTCCGTACCGCCCTCCTCCCCGTAGACCGAGAACGTAATGCCAAGCCGACGGAAAATGAGGTCGGCCTCAGCGCGCTTGGCCTCCATCGAGGAGCCACTAATGCCCGCCAACCATTCTTGATAAGCAGCGTAATGCGTGCGCGGTGCGCCTTGCTCCATCAGCATCTCGTCGAAAACGCCGGACAAGGGGCCGCTCGGGGTCAGGCCTTCGCCTGCTTTCAAAATTTCCGGGGCACTCATGCCTGCCGCTCGCGGTGGACACAGCTCTTGCGGGTGCAGTGTGCATACATCGAAAGCGCATGATCTTGTAGCTTAAAGCCACGTTCGCTGGCCACTTGATGTTGACGACTTTCTATTTCAGCGTCAAAAAACTCTTCGACCCGACCACAGTCGAGGCACACGAGGTGATCGTGGTGAGTCCCTTCATTTATCTCAAAAACCGCCTTGCCGGACTCAAAGTTATTGCGCTTCAGAAGGCCCGCTTGTTCAAACTGCATCAGGACACGATACACGGTGGCCAAGCCAATTTCAGCATCATCGGCCAGCAGCACGCGATAAACATCCTCGGCGGTCATATGCCTTTGCTTGCTCGTCTGAAAAAGCTCGAGAATTTTCAGCCTGGGCAAAGTGGCCTTGAGGCCGATGGTTTTGAGGTCGTTACTGTCGGCCATTTTCTCTCTGAGTTAGGAGGTCTAAACCTTGTTTGCGTATGATAGCGGTTTGGCTGACTTCTCGCGAATAAGCGCGAGGTTGGCGAGAGGATTCAAACGACGCCCCATCGAGGTGCGTGTTGACTTCTGATTTTTTACAACCGGCTCCAGCCCAGCACATCGTTCTATGTCCAGTCTATTGAATACCACTTCCAGCACCCCTTCGACGCCTCTCAGGCTGTCCAAGCTGACCCAGGCGTCGCGAGCCATGCTTTTGCTGTTCAGCGCAGTGTTTGTCCTCACGGGTTGCAATTCGACCGGCAGCAACCGCAGCGGCCTCTTTGAGCCGTTCAAGGTGGATTTGCCGCAAGGCAACTATGTCACCCAGGAAATGTTGGCCCAGATTCGTATCGGCATGTCGGCCGATCAAGTGCGTTTCGCACTGGGTGCCCCCTTGCTCAACAACCTCTTTCAGCCCGACCATTGGAGCTATGTTTTCCGTTACAAGCACGCTGGCGGCAGAGTCGACCTACGCCGTCTTGTGATTCATTTCAAGGATCAGCGCGTCGCGCGAATGGAGGGTGATGAATTACCGCCGGGAGAAGATGGGTCGGACCCGTTCTTACCGGGCTATAAAGGCCCGCAAAGCAAAGGTGCTCAAAAATGAGCCCAATCAGGTTGGCCGTGGC
>JAYUOT010000321.1:0-2596 GCA_043760705.1 Betaproteobacteria bacterium | reverse complement strand
GGGGGCTCTTGGTGTTGTTACCCGACTCCGACTGCGCCAAAACGCTAGTCGAGGTCTCTAGCGCGAAAGCATGTCCTGAGGTGACACCTGCGCAAAATACAACATAGAATAACTTCGTCTTGATCATTTTGCCTCCCTACTTCAATGGAATCACTTCCATGGGTGGATTCGCTGGAAAAGCGCTAGCGCGCTTTTCCAGGTCGATCGCGTTTTTACGAACCTCCGCAAGTTCACTGCTACTTAGCTGGTGTACTTTAACCAACTCCAACTCTTCAACCTTACCCCCAGTTTTACCGGCTGCACCGATCTTGACGTTACCGACGCCGCGGGCGTAGTACTTCAACTGCACGGCGCCCGGATGCTCTACGTCAAACTCCTCAAAGACGATGACGTCGTCGTAGGTGCCGGCTTTTACCTTAGCCTTCTGTCCGAGTTGAAAGACACGACCTCGGTCTGTCCAGTTGAAGGGAGGAGGAGCAAAGCCCTGCGGAAAGCTCAACGCGCCGATTTTTATATCTTCGACTCTTGGCATCATGATGCCCGCCTTTGCTCCTGGCGGGTTGTCAACCGTCCAAATCTTACCACCCATGAACTGGTCTTCGTAGATCTCAACATACTGGCCTAGATGCCAAACATTACCTTGCTTATCCTGCGCGAAGTAAGTTAATTCCTTTTCGTTAATTTGGCCCTTGCTAAAATCGGAGTCATAAATCACTCTTGCACGAACGCCGCCGATCAGCTTCATCATGTCCGTGACGGTAAATACGATGCGATGCGGTACTTTCTTGCCTTCATCAATTGAAAATCCCTCGTAGATCCATTGCATGCCAGGCTTGAGCGGCCAGTAGGGGTGATCGATATTTTCGGATCGATCAAAATTCGCACGGTCCAATTCATACAGCTTGATCGCCCCGGGTTCTATGGAGGTCCGAGCTATCGGATCCCTAGCCATTACCTTGTCCTTTGCTGCTGCTTTACTTTGAGCCCAAGTGACACCATGGACCGAGAAAAGCACGACGCACAAAAGCGCGTTCACCAACTGAGACAACGAGCGCGTAAACTTTTTCGAGTCATAAATGGGATATGCTGATTTCATAATTCTCTCCTTTAAGGCCTGCAAGTAGGGTAGCTAGTAACTTTTCGCGGCGAATCTGACAGACCTCGTTGAACCCGATGTTGTAAACGTGACCTCAACGAAGGAGGCATTGCCTTGCGGCGCGATGGTGCCGATCGCAATCTTGTATTCCTTACCCGGCATTAAAAAGCCATCGGGCACCGCGAACATGCTTGAATCACCCGGCAAATTCACCCGTATTGACCGGCCTGATTTTTCATGTTCGATGATCAGTATCGTCGCCACGGTTCCTTTGGCGGGGCTCCAGCGAATCTTGAAGCCCTTATGTGGCACACCCGTTTCGTCGGCACGCGGCCGCATAAGAGATACAGGCGCCGGGAACTGATGGACGAGAGTCGCTTGCCCTTCCAGCTTCACACCAGTCACCGTCGTTCCCACAAATCTGTAAACGCCCGCCGGAAAATCCTTTTGTAGGCGACCATCGTTCTTTGGCTCGGGCGATTCGAGACTGAAGTGACGCATCCCCAATTTCGAATTGCCGGTTTTAAAATCTACAACGACGCGCCCATCAGGTGCTGTCACGACGAGGCTTGCCAGGCCTTCTTGGTTGCTGACCGCATCGAATTTCACCTCTGCATCTTTATCGCGCAGATTCTGTTCAAAATAGACCTGTACGGACTCAAATTTTTCGACTGTTTGAGCGACGCATAATCCATGAACTTGGCCGAGCGTTAGAACCAGTAGCGTCGTGGTCAGAACGCGCGATACTGGCAAGGTCGATATTTGAGCACGGAGCGATTTTGTCATGGCGTTTCCCCGACTAGGAAGTACTCGTAGCTAACTTTGCTGTCGCTTCCGCCTCAATCTTTTTCACTGAGCCAGCACCAAAGCGAAGGTAGAGCGCTGGCACAATCAAAAGATTTAACAAGGTAGAGGTGACCAGGCCGCCAAGAATGACGACCGCCATCGGATACTCAATCTCATGCCCGGGCAGATTGCCAAAAATCACCAACGGAATAATGGCGAGTCCGGTAGCGCCGGTCGTCATCAGAATGGGTGACAAACGCTCGCGCGCGCCGCGTAACACCAAGCCCAAGCCGAAAGGCTCGCTTTCAAATCGTTCGAGATGCTGAAAGTGGCTGATCATCATGATGCCGTTGCGTGCCGCAATTCCGAGGACGGTCAGGAACCCGACTAGCGAGCCAAGCGAGATGACTCCGCCGCCCGCGAAGGCCGCCAAAATTCCACCCACCAAGGCGAAGGGAAGCGTGAGAAACACCATCGTTGCAAGTCGCCAGTCGCGTAGACTCAAATGCAAAAGCAAAAAGATCGATAGCGCAGCGAGTACCGTGTAGCCGAACATGCGCGCCTGCGTGGCCTTGAGTTCGGCATACTCGCCCTGCAAAACCGCACGATAGCCTAGAGGAAATTCAATCTTGTTCAAAGCGCTTTGAACATCTTGCGCGACGGATGAAAGGTCTCGGTCCTTGGTATTGCAATGGACGTCAATGCGCCGCGAGC
>JAYUOT010000320.1:0-5202 GCA_043760705.1 Betaproteobacteria bacterium | reverse complement strand
CGCCATTGGGATCCGTGAAGAACAGTTGCCAGTCGCCATCCGTGGAACTGGCCACGCGTCGCAAAATATAGGGCATGTCCTTGGCTTTGAGCTTGGCGACCATGGGGGCGAGACCGGTCGCGCTAAAGGCCATATGGTCCAGCACACCGGTGCGTAGCTCTTCGCGCTTTCGTCCGCCGATCACATGCAGGATGGGCGAGCCGTTTTTGTAAAGCCATAAACCCGGAAAAATGAATGGCGGCCGCGCACCCACTTCGAAGTCAAGAAACTCGCAGTAAAAAGCGCGGGTGGCTTCAACATCGTCGGTGAGGATGGTGAAGTGATTCATGCCTTGAACGCCCATCGGCAGTCTCCTATTGGTAGTCTTAGGGGTAAGGGTTAACAAATTACAAGCAGTCAGCAGTCTAGCCGAACTCATGCGCGCGTGACTTGCCAAAAATCATCCCTATGACAAGGCCGCCAACCCCTTGCTCTATCAAGGCCCAACCGAAATCCAGTGGCAACACACTATAGGGGAAATTGTAAACACCAAAGAGAACCAGGCTATAGGGCATCAACCAACATACGGCAGTTGCCAAGCCAAAACGCAGGCCATTCCAGGTGGGGGACCCTTCAAGTCTGACATAGCGCTTGTAAATCACGGCCATCAGCACGGCTAAAACCAAATATCCGAAGAAGACGAGGAATAGATTTGGCGGTGTTCGCATCAACGCCTTGTCAACATTGGCCTCGATGAAAGATCGGGCCAAAACACCTGTGTACAGTCCGGCGAGAGAAAACATCGCCACTGCAGCGGCGATGACAGCGAAGATCGTTCTGATCATGGGGACTTCCTTTTGAAGTGGGTGGCGCGGACGGCAAGGTTATGGCCGTGGCCGTGGCCGATTGAGAGGTTATGTCGCCGCGCCAGCTTCGGCTTTGATATTAATCAATGGCGACGACATTTGGATAGTTACGGAAACACTCGTGTCCCAAGTTTACCGAGCTGAATGTCCGTAAGTTAATGAATTGTTTAGAGAAATTGGCAATTTTGTTGATGTCTTCTCTCAACTCATGCACGAGTTTCCGATCAAGGCTTTCTCGCGCATCGTTGCGTCCCACTGGGCGCAGCACAAGATCAAGGACTTTTCTTGCCTCGATCAGTTCTACGTCATGGCTTAAGCGCAACTCGCCGGGCGCAGTCAAACCTGCGCAGGCTTTAAGACTAAAGAAATGGTGGGCTCTTGGCGCCTAAGAAACAGTGCAGGACCATGCGGCGAGCTTGAAGCTTCTGGCTTCATGAGTTGACCAGGCGCCGGGAGATCTCGCCCGCCGCCTCTTTCAGCGTATCGAGGTGAGCTCCAACAATCTGCTCGACGGTCTTGACCTTATGAAACCAGGTCAGGTTCATGACCGCGACCACATCGAAGTCAACAGTGGCTGGCCCGATTGACGTGGCCAAACAGCAATTTCCAGGCAAGCGCTACCACATGCATAACGTCGCTCTGACTGCCGTACGCGCGGATGCACCCGAGTTCGAAAAGCTGGCCTTGCACATGGGTGGTTTAATTGAAGACGCCAAGGGCCCGGTCACGTTCTTCGTTCCGCTCAAAGGCTTTTCGAACCATGACAGCACCGAGGGTCACTTGCATGATCCTTCGTTGCCACCCGTGTTTGCGGCTGCGATCAAGAAAGCCTTGCCAGCGAATGTTCCTGTGGTGGAGTTTGATCATCACATCAATGATGCCGCGTTTGCTGATGCCATTGTTGAGCAGGTGATGGTTTATAAGAGGAGATAAGGAATTCAAACAGCCTATTTCGCAACTCTCTGCCTCAGTCAGGGAAAAGCCATTAGTAGGTGCCGCTCGAAAGCTTGTCCCGCTGATACTCTTTATTGCGGGAGCGGCCGCCTACCTGACCCTGGCTCGCAGGTCGCTTCGTTCAAACGGATTGGATCTGGTTAAAAGTACTGATGAAGCCGTTCAAACATTCAGCGTGGGCGCTCAGAGCGAGGCAAGAGGGCGTCTTCGCGAATTTAGCCTACCCAGTTTTCTACCGATAACCCGGGGACTCGTTCAAATTCGGTCAGGTTGTTGGTCACTAAGATTAGTTCTTTCGCAAGCGCGTGAGCGGCAATCCATAGATCGTTGTTACCGATGGGTCGTCCGGTACTTTGCAAATGCTGACGAACTTGGCCGTAGTGCAGCGAAGCCTGCCCATCGAGGGCTATGACTGGGATGAGCTCTTTCAATGCGATCAAAGTTTGCGTCGTTTCGCCAGGCCGGGTGCTTTTTGCGGCGCCGAAACAAAGCTCGCCAAAGGTTATGGAGGACATCGCCACCTCGCCCGGCCTTAGCTTTGAAAAGCGGGCAAGCACCTCGGGCGGCCTATGATTTTTGATATAAATGCAAATATTGGTATCAAGAAGATAGCGTGCCATGGTTCAGAGACCCGTGCGGTCTTGCGGCAGCTCATCGTCCCTGTTCGCCAAAAAGTCGTCGGGAAGCGACGCTAGATAGTGAAAAGCCTTTGCGAGCGATTCTGGTTTTTTCCGTAAAACGAGTTCGTCGTCGCGCCGAAAAATCTCCACTTCATCCGTGTCAAACTGAAATTCGACCGGAATCCGAACTGCTTGCGAATTGCCACTCTTGAATACCTTGGTCACTTGCATTTGGAGATCCTCTGTTGGACGTAGTGACATGTAGTATATACATCAAAATAATGGCGCGCAATATTCTTAAGGGTTCGCACGACGTATTTCTGCTTTTCTCCTACTGGCGCCACAATAGTGACTTGCGAGCCTGGGTCAGGTAGGTTGCTGCGCGCCTGCCCGGCAGCGGCCGATAAAATGCGACTGGGTTCCCCTGTAATGACTTACAGAAAAGGACTTTTGAATTGTCTATCCCCACGCCCGGCGCTTCTGAAAGGATACTGCCGAGGCGACATCTGCATCGTAATCCAGCACAGTTCGGTGAACTCGGCAACGCCAGTTTTGCCGCCAAAGCGCCCAGTGCCCGAAGCTTTTACGCCGCCAAATGGCATCTGCGCCTCATCGTGAACCGTGGGGCCATTGATGTGACAGATACCCGAATCAATTTTCTTGGCAACGTTGAACGCCCGCGCCAAATCGCGACCGAAAACACTGGCCGATAAGCCGTACTCATTATCGTTCGCACAGGCAACGGCTTCTTCGGTACTTTTCACGCGCACAATGCACTTCACCGGGCCAAAAGTTTCTTCATGATAGATACGCATCGTAGACGCCACATGATCCAGTACCGTTGCAGGCATCAGGGTGGTCTCCACCTTACCGCCGCAAATCAACTTTGCGCCCTTGCTCAAAGCATCATCGATCAGACTATTGCAATGGGTCACGGTGTGCATGCCAATCACACGGCCTAGCACTACAGGGTCGGGCTTGCGCGGATCGCCAACCGGCAGCGACTTTGCTTTTTCTGCAAACTTCTTTGCAAACTCATCCGCAACTTTTTGATCCACAATGATGCGTTCAGTACTCATGCAAATTTGCCCCGAATTGGCGAATGCGCCCAATGCGGCGGTCTTTACGGATTCTTCAATATCGGCGTCGTCCAGAATCACCATTGGAGCTTTTTCGCCTAACTCCAGCACCACAGGCTTCAAGTATTTTGCACAGGTTTGCGCGAGGATGCGCCCTACTTTGGTCGACCCCGTAAAGCTCACCGCCGCACCGCAGGATGGACCACCATGGCCTCCACCACTGCGTCCACATCGGCCGGTGCATTGGTAATGTAATTCACGACACCGGCCGGAAAGCCTGCCTCGTGCAGCGCCTCAATAATCAATTGATGAGTCCGTGCTCAGCACTGCACGTAGCCCCGGTCGGCCACAGCCAATGCCTTCTTGACGTTTTGCTCCACCATTAAAACGGTGGTGCCAGCATCAGCAATGCGGCGCGCAATGGATAAAAGCTCTTCCACCATTTTTGGTGCCAGGCCGAGGGAGGGTTCATCCAGCATCAGCAAGCGCGGCGCACACACCATCGCACGTGCCACCGCCACCATTTGCTGCTCACCGCCGCTCATGGTTCCAGCCAACTGCGACACCCGTTCACGCAGCTTAGGGAAATCGTTGAACACCGCTTCGATCCGTGCTGCACGCTGCGCCTTGGGAACCAGCCATCCGCCCAACTCTAGGTTCTCGAGCACGGTCATCTGGCCAAACAATTGCCGCCCGTCGGAGTAATGCTTGAACATGATCTTGCTGTCCAAAAGGCGAGGGATGTTGATGATGGTAATTCCCCCCGCAAAAGCATTGAGCGCGGAAGTAGAATTTCGACGAATAGAGAAGCGCTACGATGAAACGACCAAGATTTACAAAAAGTCAGATCCCCTATCCCCTATCACCAGAGAAAATCTTCTGCGCTATTTGCAGGCGTGCCCAGAGACTCAATCATTTCGCTTATAGAGCATTGAAGCAAGCGAGAGATCACGTTTGAGAGCTCAGTTCAGATTGAGCTCCGGATCGCCCCTGAAAAATGTATGAACCGGCAAGGTATTGACCGCAGGAATTAGGCAGATTGCTATGTATATCCAAAATAGTATCTACGCGAGACGCCATGAACTTACAAATCGCAAAGTGGGGCAATAGCTTGGCCGTACGTATTCCCGCCGAAATGGCCCGTGGCGTTGGTTTTGTTGAAGGCGATGTCATTCAGGCTTCTCTGACAATTGACGGGGGCATTTGCTTACAGCCCAAAAACTGGGATCGCAAAGCTTTCATTAAGGAATTGCAGTTGGCACGAAATCAGATGCGGCAGGGCACCTCGGTCATCGAAGAACTGCGCCGCGGCGGTCACTATTAATGATTTATGTCGATACGAGCGTTCTGATTGCTCTTCATTTAAACGAACCGAATAGCCAGCAGGCTGAGCACTGGTTTGCTAGTTGCACGCAACCTATGGTCAGCGCCCTCTGGTGTGTGACCGAGTTTGCAAGTGCGCTTGGCATTAAGCAGCGCACCGGGCAGATTAGTCTAGAGCAATCCGCTGCGGCTTGGTCAATGTTCGAGCGTCAGTGTGCTAACGAACTACAACTTGTTCCGGTTGAGCCCCATCTCTTTCATAAAGCGGCTTTGCTAACCCTCGATTCGGAGTCCAAATTAAGAGCCGGGGACTTTTTGCACCTCGCCTGCGCAGTCGAATTTAAAGTTGACGCTCTAGCAACTTTCGATGCGATATTGGCA
>JAYUOT010000319.1:0-5237 GCA_043760705.1 Betaproteobacteria bacterium | reverse complement strand
AACGTGCGTTGGGCATGATTCTCACCGGCCGCCATGTATCCGCACAGGAAGGTTTTCAGTTGGGCTTTGTCAATGAGGTGACGCCTCACGAAAATCTTTTAGATTGTGCAATGAGCTGGGCCAAGCAAATTCTGGCCTGCTCCCCCTTGTCCATTCGGGCCAGCAAAGATGTTGTTTACCGAAGTCTTTCAATGGGGTCGTTGCAGGAGTCGATGGAGGCGACCTATGATTCAGTCGTCAAGCTGCGTCGTAGTGAAGATTTCATTGAAGGCCCCAAAGCCTTCGCCGAAAAACGTGCGCCACACTGGAAGGGACGTTGAAAAGCGCCATCAGCGCCATCAGCGCCATCAGCGCATTCTGATCGCTCTCAAATTCCTTGCGGTTTTTTCATGGACTCGAAGCGATCAATGCTCTGAATTTCAACTTCCTTGGCGCCACGCGGATTGGCAAGCTTGAGCTTGACGGCCGTACCGGCCGGTCCCAGTTTCCACACGCGGCGATAGAAGTCTGCCTGTCCAATGATGGCTTCTTTCCCCACACTCACGACGACATCGCCGACTTCGACACCTGCCTGATCCGAGGGGCCTTCCTTACTGACCCTCACCACCACTAAACGATCTTGTACCCATTCAGTGGTCATGCCCAACCAAGGTTGTATATTGGTGCGACGACGGCCATTGCTTAGAAGCTCGTCCAGGATCGGTTTGAGCAGGTTCACCGGCACAAACAAATTCCCGAGTACGCCGCGTGCCGTATCGGCGGCATCATTCACAATCAAGGAACCAATCCCCATCAGTTGGCCTTCCTGACTGATGAGGGCCGAACCACTCCAATTGTTGACCGCCGGAAAGGTATAGATCGGCTTGTCAAGCATGTACTCCCAACTCCCCGAAAAAGTCTTGCGCGAAATCACGACCAGTTCCGTGGCCTCACCCTCGCCATGGCCCTGCGTAAGCACCTTTTGCTGCACGCTGAGGCTATCTGAATCACCTAAGCTAAGCGCTTTGCCCTCAAGTGGCACGAGCGCTTTGACCAGGCCAAATCCGGTAGCGTGGTCATAGCCTGCAACGTTGCCTGGAAGTGCCCTGCCTTGCGCGTTGGTAATGGTGACCGCATCGGCTTCAAGCAGAACATAGCCAATGGTGAGCACCAGGCGCTCGCCGATGATTACGCCCGAGCCGACTCTTTTTGCGCCGAGCGTGGCGACCGAAGGTGCATCTTTTGGCACCGTCGTCTCGACTCTGACAATCGCGCTATTAAACTCGGTCGTGCCGGTTCGCTTGCCAGGCGCGGCTTCATTGTTCGCCGTCTGGGCCAGACTGGCCAGCGGTACCAGGGAAAAAAGCCAAAGAAGAAACAAGCCTGCCCTGGGCAAACTTGAAGCGTATCTTGGTCGGCTGACGCTGATTTGACTTCGCATAGCAGGCAACTCCAAAAAGGCATGGGCTGGGCATCAAGTCTGGTAGATGCTCATTCTACTTGGGTAAGGAGGCGATGTCAGCGACTTCCGTTAAAGCGAAACGCTTAACGCAACCAGCAGGCGGGACACCATATTGTAAGCAGCAATTGTTGCCACGATCTCCACCGTGAGTTTAGGATCAAACTGGGCTCGGACTCGTTCCATCAAAGCGTCTGGCACTTCAACGCTTTTGGTCATCGCATCAGTCAGTTCCAGGAGCAACTTTTCCGTCCCGGAAAACACTCTCGACAAAGTCGGCTCGCGTATGGCCTCGATTTTGGCCGCCGCTACACCTGCACGCTCGGCATGGGGCACATGCGCGTCAAACTCGAAGTTGGCTCTATTGAGCAGGGAAACGCGGCCCCGTTCGGCCATGATTCTTTGCTCGATTTCCGCCAACTCGGGTCGAGTACCGGGCTCGACAAACGGCACTCTCCCTGATGACCCATCTCCCGCCGATTGCCCACCGTTCTCCGTCTGCCCAGCGAAAGGTTTGCCGCCGAACCCCCTACGTTGTTCACCAGGACATCAATCGTGCCAAAGCTTGCGACGCAAGCCTGCACCATGGCTTTGACACTGGCGCTGTCCGTCACGTCACAGCTAAAGGTCTTGATGGAAGTTCGCGAGCCTCCGGCTCTTTCCAAAGCTGCTTCCAAACGGGCCGGATCGCGGTCCACCGCAAACACTTGGGCGCCCTCTTGGGAATGAGCGTTGCAAGCGCCCTTCGGGAGAAACGTCGGCGCCCTGCAAGGTATTGAGAGGGTGTCTTGGTTCATGGCGCGGAGTATCCCCCAAGCCTTCTTGCCTTGCATTCATCAAGAACGAATAGTGAATCAGCTTTTCCTGCGGCTCTCAATCATGTTTCATAATATCGACCATGAGCACGAACAACACTACTGAAAAAATCGACCTCCAACAATGGATCGGTCGCCAGGAAACCGTCGTGGACGACATTACCGCAACGCCGGTCAAGGCGATGGACGCGACTCTTGATTATCCGGCGCGCGACGTCGCCAAGGGTACACCCTTGCCCCTGCTTTGGCACTGGCTGTACTTCTTGCCCTTGTATCGACAATCCACCTTGAGCGAAGACGGACATCCGGTGAAAGGTGGCTTCTTGCCTCCCGTGCCGCTTCCGCGCCGAATGTGGGCGGGGAGCCAATTCGAATTCAACACTCCGATCCGGGTTGGCGACAAGGTTTCGCGAATCTCAAGCATTGAGAATGTGAACGAAAAATCTGGACGTACCGGCAAACTGGTTTTCGTAAAAGTAAAGCACGAACTTTTTTGTAACGGCGCGAGCGCCCCTGCGATGACCGAGTTTCACGAAATTGTCTACCGCGAGGCACAAAGCGCGGTCGACCTCCCGCCAGCACCCACTCCGGCTCCAACGGCCGCGACCTGGCGGCGTCGCATTGTGGCCGACGAGGCTTTCTTGTTTCGATATTCCGCCCTCACCTTCAATGGCCATCGCATTCACTATGACCGGCCCTATGTGACCCAAGTCGAAGGCTATCCAGGTCTCATCGTTCATGGCCCCCTGATTGCCACGCTCTTGCTCGACTTGCTGCGCCGAGAACAGCCCGAGGCGGAAGTCGCGAGCTTCCGCTTTAAAGCGATTCGCCCGACGTTTGACCTCAATCCTTTTAATGTACAAGGCGAGCCCAGTGCCGATGGCAAGAGCATTCGCCTTTGGGCCAGTGATCATGAAGGGTGGCTCACAATGGATGCAAGCGTCATGCTCCGCTAGTGCGGTGAGTCACCAATTCGTTACATTAAGCCTTACCGGGTTTCATTAACAAAAACCAGCAAAGTCCTGCATGGCCGCTTCGATTATTGATTCGATTATTTTTCAGGGCATCTTTAGTACCGACGAGATGCGTCAGGTTTGGTCCGACGAAAACCGTACTCAAAAGTATTTAGATATTGAACGCGCACTCGCCAAAGTTCAGGGCAAGCTGGGTCTCATTCCGCAGGATGCCGCCGATGAGATCATGAGCCATTGCCAAATTGGCAACATTGACATGTTGAAATTACGCGCGCAAACAGAACGAATCGGTTATCCGATCCTCGGGGTAGTGTCGCAACTCAATGCGCTATGCAAGGACAAGCTCGGGGAGTACTGCCATTGGGGAACGACAACCCAGGACATCACTGATACCGCAACGGCTCTTTTGATCCGCGAAGGCTTGGCCTTGGTGGAGGGCGAACTTGTCGCCATTGCAGACGCCCTGGCCAAGCTCGCCAAAGATCACCGCGACACGCCAATGATTGGTCGAAGCAATTTACAGCAGGCGATTCCGGTCACCTTTGGCTACAAGATGGCAGGGCTGTTATCCGCCATTTTGCGTCATCAAGAAAGACTTGCCCAGCTCAGGCCTCGCGTATTGGTGGGCGAATTCGCCGGGGCCGCAGGTACCCTCGCTTCATTGGAAACCGGAGCGATGGAAACCCAGGCGGGCGTATGCGCCGAGCTCGGGCTGGGCCAACCATTGATTGCCTGGCACACGATTCGCGATTGCATTGCGGAAGTCGGCGCATTCTTGGGCTTGGTAGGTGGCACCTTGGGCAAACTGTCCATGGACGTCAAGCTCATGATGCAAACCGAGGTCAGTGAAGTGTTTGAGCCCTACCATCACGGCCGAGGCTCGAGCAGCACCATGCCTCAAAAACGCAACCCGATTGCGAGTTGCTATATCCATGCCTCCATCTCGGTAGTGCGTCAACACGCTGCGGCTCTCATGGATGCGATGGTGGCCGACCACGAACGCTCGACGGGTCCTTGGGAGATCGAATGGATTGTGCTGCCCGAAGCTTTCTGCCTGATCGCGGGCGCACTCAAGCAATCTCGACAGGTGCTTGAAGGAATGGAAGTGGATGTCGCGCGCATGCGCAGCAACATCGATATGACCCATGGCCTGGTGATGTCCGAGGCCGTCATGATGGGACTTGGCCCCTATATCGGCCGTGAGTATGCTCATGATCTGGTTTACGATATTTGCAGAGAGGCGCTCAAACAAAAACGCCATTTGCTGGATCTTCTATGCGAACATCCGGAGATTAACAAGCATCTCGACCGCGCCGCACTTGCAAAGCTCTTTGACCCTAATCAGTACCTTGGGCAGTCTGGGGTGATGGTAGATCGAGTTTTGGCGGCCAAGGCAAAATCACTCGCATAAAAGCACTTTGGAGGCGGCCTTGCCGATGCTCCAGGCCATTTCGGTAGCGGCGGCGGTTAATCAAATTCTAAGGTACTAGCCTTAAGTACATTGTTGACGACGGGTCCTTTGACATGCACTCTTTTGCCAAACGCAAGGTCAACCATTTTTCCACCGCTCAATACTGCAGCACTCGCATCAATGACTTGATTTCGGACCGTGAAGTTTGAAGCCGATGTAAAGCTCGTGATAGAGCCGGTGACCTCATAGCTTGTCGGCGTCGAACTCCCGCTTATGCACTCGAGTTCGCTAGCCTTCACAACAGACTGCGTGACCTTGCCTTTAATAGAGCAACGAGCCCCGTTCTTAATTTTTTCGACCTGAATCACACTCAAGCTGGAACTACTTGCATCGACCGCATTGGAGTTTACTTTGAAGGATGAATTACTGACAAAATCGATCACGATACCTTCAAACTCCAGCACTTGACCTTCGTTGGGTGCCATCACTGTCTGGACCGACACAAGCGTAGCGTTCACGACCCCTCCCGTGCTCGGTGTTGTGCCCTTCACCTGTACCAAGGAGTTGCCAAGCAAATTACCAGTGATTGTGGCCGCGAC
>JAYUOT010000318.1:0-5242 GCA_043760705.1 Betaproteobacteria bacterium | reverse complement strand
GGTATGCAGTTCAAGCGCAGTGCCTGTGTGACCCAACCTTTCAAGCATATGCGGGTCAAGGTCAAACGCGAAATCGTTGCGCTCGGAGTGAGTGGTGTGAATGCCATCAATCGCCCCCGTCGAGCCTTGCAACCACAAGAGTGGCGCGAGCTGATGGCTCGCGATGACGTAGTGGTGCTCGATAACCGCAACAGTTTCGAGTTTAAGCTCGGGCACTTTAAAGGAGCCGTTGATCCGGGCGTCCTGCACTTTCGAGATTTTCCTCGCTACATTGAAGAGCAGGTGCCGCAGTGGCAGGCGCAAGGCAAAAAAATCGCCATGTACTGTACCGGTGGCATTCGCTGTGAAAAAACAAGCGCCTGGATGTTGGATATGGGTGTGGACGTTTTCGAATTGCAGGGCGGTATCTTGAATTATTTCAAGGAAATCCCCGACGCTGAAAATGAGTGGCAGGGCGAGTGCTTTGTATTCGACAACCGAATTGCGCTGGACAGCAAACTTCAAGAAACGCAAACGCCCATCGAAGAGGTTTATAAGAACGAACCTGATCGTGAGTGGCGTATCAACCGGGCGCTCAGGCTGGCGGCTGCAGAAGATGACTGAGTTCGACCTAGGAGTCTCGGACGGACTCGGGGGCGTCACCCTCAGCCGTCTGGTCCTGCCCGAGGGTGCATGGACAAAGTTAATTGACTATCTCGAGGTTCGATTCCGAGGTCAGTCGCGCGAAGATCTTTTGGGCCGTATGGGTCGCGCGGAAATCGCCTATGAGAAAGGCGCGGCTCTGCGACCCGATGAACCGTATCGGGCCCATCGCAAACTGTTTTACACCCGCCAGGTAGAGACCGAGACCCGGATTCCCTTTGCTGAGACGATTCTTTTTCAGGATGAGCATTTGCTGGTTGCGGACAAGCCTCCCTTCCTCACCGTGGTGCCGGCCGGAAAGCATTTGCATGAAACGCTCTTGGTGAGATTGAGAAAGTCTACTGGCATTGAGAGCCTGGTACCGATGCATCGCATTGACCGGGAAACCTCTGGCCTGGTGATGTTCACGATTCAACCAGATACCCGAGGTCGCTATCAAAAAATGTTTGAGACCAAGGAAATTCAGAAGACTTATGAAGCGATAGCGCCTTGCAATGCGGCCTTGAAGTTTCCGATGGACTATGCCTCGTTCATCGAAGAGAGCTCGTCGTTTATGCAGATGCACGAGGTTTGCGGGCGCCCGCCTAATGCCTTCACCCGCATTGAGTGTCTTGAGCAATACCGTGAATTCGCGAAGTACAGAGTTACACCCTTGACCGGCAAGAAACATCAGATCCGCATTCACTTCTCTTCGCTTGGCATACCGATATTGAACGACCGCATTTATCCGATTTTGCAGGCGGTTAATTCGGATGATTACAGCAAGCCTTTGCAGTTGCTGGCAAAAACCCTTTCATTTATCGACCCTTTGAGCAAGGCGCCAAGAATATTTCAAAGCCAGCAGTCGATCACTCTCGCTCACTTAACCCGGTAGCTTTATGAAAGTCTTTATGCGGCGACTCCTTTGCGTCCATCTCGGTGTGGTCGCGACCCAATGGCTTTTGTCGGGGTTGCTGCTCGGTATCACCAGTGATGAGGTGCGTGCTCAAAGCGATGCCTGGCCCAGCAAACCCCTGCGAATTATCGTTCCCGCGAGCGCGGGCGGCGGCACCGCCGATCCAGTGTCGCGGGTCTTTGCCGACGAACTCACCAAGGTTCTTGGTCAGCGCGTTTTTGTGGAAAATCGGGGCGGCTCCAACGGAAACATCGGTGCAGCGCTGGCCGCCCGTTCACCGAACGACGGCTATACCGTGCTTTTTTATTGGGCCGGTACGCTGGCGACCCATATCAGCCTTTATTAAAAGATCGTGCATGTGCCCTATAACAATGTGGGGCAGGCGAGCACCGACCTGATGACTAATCAGGTGCAGCTCATGTTCCATTTAGTGACGGGTGCGCAGGGCGCAAAAGCTTGTCGGTATGGGGCTGGAGCCGCAAGGCGACACGCCGCAGGGATTAAGCAAACATCTTGAGGCTGAAATTCGAAAATGGGCCGAGGTTGTGAAGGTTTCTGGTGCCGGGATAGACTAGCTTCATTACCGTTCACCCAGACGATCTTTTCATGACCCTAGCTGCCCTCGAAGCGCGACTGACGCAAGACCTTGCCTGGCTCGAACTGCCTGCGAAACCGTGGGTAATTCCGCGTACCCATCAAGATCAAGCAATGGTGGAGGTCGCTATTATTGGCGGCGGTATGGCCGGGTTAGCGGCTGCAGCCTCCCTAAAAATGCAGGGCATCCCGGCGGTGATTTTTGATCGTTCGCCAGAAGGATTTGAAGGCCCTTGGGCGACCACTGCCCGGATGGAAACCTTACGCTCCCCCAAACATCTGGTGGGGCCCGCCATAGGTTTGCCTGCGTTGACGTTTCGGGCCTGGTTTGAAGCGCAGTATGGGGCGCTTGCCTGGGATGCCCTTGACAAAATTCCTCGCCTTCAGTGGATGGACTATTTGCGTTGGTATCGCAAGGTGCTCGCACTGGACGTGCGTAACCTCCATGCGGTGGAAAAGGTTTTGCCGCTGGCTCAAGATCGAGTGGCGTTGAGGGTGCGTCGTTGCGCGTCAGGCACTCAAAACGACGCGGGCGATTCGCATGATGTTGCGAGCGCGGCGGTTAACGATCAAGACTTGATCGTTTTTGCGCGGCGCGTTGTGTTAGCGACGGGCCGGGACGGCTTAGGGGCATCTTGGGTGCCGGAGTTTGCGCATTCTCTTCCTCGTGAAAGTTGGGCTCATTCATCGGACGTGATGGACTACCACAAACTGTGTGGGTTAAGGGTGGGTGTCATCGGCGGCAGTGCCTCCGCCATGGATAGTGCGGCCACTGCACTGGAGGCCGGCGCTGCAAGCGTTGATCTCTTGATTCGACGTGCGGTGATGCCTCTGATCAACAAAAGCAAGGGTGCCGGAAGCCCTGGCCACTCACAAGGTTTCCATCACCTACCTGATGACTGGCGCTGGCGTATCCGCCACTATATGAATGCCGAACAAACGCCTCCGCCTCGGGGAAGCACTCTAAGAGTGTCGCGTCACCCTCAAGCGCGTTTTAATATGGGCTGTCCGGTGCTCAAGGCCGAGATGCAGGGCCGGGTGATTCTGCTATCCACTCCGAAAGGGCTTTTTGAGCTGGACTTTTTGGTGTTCGCCACCGGCTTTAGAGTCAAGCTTGAGGCGCGCCCAGAGTTTGCTAGCTTCGCTTCGCATATCCGTTTCTGGCGTGATCGTTATCAGCCAGCGCCGGGTTGTGAAGACGAGGAGCTGTCCGAATCTCCTGATCTAGGGCCAGCGTTTGAGTTTTTGCCGAGAGAAAAAGGGGCTTGTCCTGGTCTCTCAAGCATCCATTGTTTTGCTTATCCGGCGGTGATGACCCATGGCCCTTTGTCTGGTGATATTCCCGCCATAAGCGATGGCGCACGGCGTTTGGCTGATGGTTTGGCGGCTTCGTTCTTTCAGGAGGATGTCGCTGAGCATTTTGAGAGAATCAAGGATTATGCTGATCCGGAATTACTCGGTAACGAGTGGCAGGTCGCGCAAGCCCCTGCAGGCTTGCAAGCTGAGGAATCTTCGTCCAAATCACCCACTTGAGCTGGAGTCTAGGAATGAACTTACCTGCCCCAAATGTTGCCGCATCGAACTTAGATGCGTCGATGGTCTCGCCTCCACCCAAGCTCGATTTGATCGACCAACTCGCTGCACTACAGTCTGGCGGGGCAACCCATCTCATACGCCATCGACGCGACAAAGTGGCAGCCGCAACCCAAGGTAGTTATGAAGGCCTATTCGACCCTGCTCTACCAGGCATGAGCTTGCTTGAGCGTTTGCAGGTGGCACTCTATGCGTGTCGCCTCTCTAAGGCCGATGGCTTGGCCACGCATTACAGGTCGCGGCTGCAAGAGTTGTCGACCCATAGGATCGAAAGTGAAGCCACAAAAGCCTTCATCGAAGCGGGCGCTTCTGCCGAACTTGCCAGTCTGCCGGATCTGCGCCTGCGCGCCATGCTGATCTTCACCCGTACCTTGATCCTGACACCTGTTGAAGGCGATAAGGCCGCATTGCTGTCGCTTCCAGCCGCGGGCATCAGCACGGCCGAGGTGGTGAGTTTGGCGCAATTGATTGCATTTCTGTCCTATCAAATACGGTTGGTCTGCGGCCTTGCGGCCCTGCAAGCGGCTCAACAACGACGTACTTCGGAGGTATCGACATGACACTGCTCAAATCACACGGTTTTACCAACGAATCGCTCGAGTGGAGTGCCTGGCTCGACACGGTCGATGTGAATACGGCCAGCGCAGCACAACTCGCCGTGCTCGAAGAAAGCCATCCCAAGGCCAAGAGTTCGGACTACTATCTTTTTTTGGTCCATCAGCCCGAGATATTGCGCCAGCGTTCGATCGCCTTCAACGCCATCATGTATGCACCGGGTGGCCTGTCGCGCGCAGAACGCGAGCTGGGAGCGACCGTCGTCTCCCGTGTCAACGGCTGCGTTTACTGTGCCTCCGTGCATGCTCAGCGCTTTGAGCAAATGGCCAAGCGTCAAGATGTGATTGCCCAGGTGTTTGAAGATCCTTCGACGGCGGGCACCACGGCCAGGGAGCGTGCCATTGCCGCGTTCTCGGTTGAACTGACTGCAGCGCCCGAGCAAATATCCGCTGATAGTATTGACAAGCTCAGCGCGGTAGGCTTAAAAGACGATGAGATTCTCGACTTGATTCATTCCGTAGCGATCTTTGCCTGGGCCAATCGCCTGATGCTTAACTTGGGAGAACCTGTTTTTCCAGACGGACTCAGAACAAACCAATAATTCGGCCGTCATCGGTGATGTCAATCGCATGCGCCGAAGGCACTTTCGGTAAACCTGGCATGGTCATGACCTCGCCGCACACCATCACTACAAACTCGGCTCCTGCTGCCAAGCGTACTTCCCGAATGTTAATGACGTGATTGCTAGGCGCTCCTCGCTTGCTGGCATCGGTTGAGAATGAATATTGGGTTTTGGCAATGCACACCGGGTAGTGCCCATAGCCGCTCGTTTGCAACTTCTCGATCTGAGCCTTTACTTTCGCGTCGGCGCTGATATCGCTCGCCCCATAAATGGACGTGGCCACTTTCTTGACCTTGTCCCACAGTGTGTCCTGATCTTCATAGACAAACTTGAAATGGCTC
>JAYUOT010000317.1:0-2624 GCA_043760705.1 Betaproteobacteria bacterium | reverse complement strand
CTGCGGCTTCGCCACCAAGAAAGGCGTTACAAGCGCTGAAGTCATTCAGCAAAACCTTGGGCGCCTGCCGCTCCATCAGGCGACGACCCTGCCAATACACGGAGAAGCCCGGGCCGGGGCTACCTGGAAGATGGCTCAGACTGCTGTGACTGAATCGGTTGATGAGGTCAAACGCCTGGGGCTCACTCTCGAGACAGGCCTTGAGGAGCGCATCGGACACCTTCATCGGGTTGGCCGTGCCCAGCAGGCCTAGAGCCGAGACCCGCTCGGGCGCTTGGGCTGCCGCTTGCAGAGCAATCAAGGAGCCCATACTATGGCCAATGAGGGCGGCCTGTTTCACATTCAGGCCGGCGAGAACATCGAGCACCCAGGCCGCCATGGCCTCGACGCTTGCGAGGGCGGGGCCAACACTGCGTCCATGTCCCGGCAGGTCCAAGGCGAGCACGGCATAGCCATGATTGGCAAGATAGCGAGACTGCAGGATCCAGACGCTGTGGTCGTTTTGAGCACCATGCACAAACACCACGCAGGGCTTATTGATCTCGAAAGTTTTTCCCCCCGTGTAGGCGTAAACCGCCTGCGCGGGTGATTCGGGTTGATCTCGGCGTTGGACTTGTATGATCACGCGCTGACTCCTTATTTCTTGCTAGGTTTGAAGGCCGCCCGGAAAGCGCTCTGGAGGTCGGAAATAAGATCGTCGGCATCCTCCAGTCCTATCGATAAACGCAAGGTGCCTTCGCCAATGCCTGCATTCTTGAGCGCTTGGAGATCCATCCTGAAGTGCGTGGTTGAGGCTGGATGTATGACCAGAGAGCGAGCATCGCCGACATTCGCCAAATGAGAGAAGACGCTTAAAGCCTCGACAAACTGTCGACCCTGTTGCCGATCTCCTTTGAGATCAAAACTAAATACGGCGCCGCAACCTTTCGGCATGAGGGTTTTAGCCAGTTCGTGGTCCGGATGGCTCGTCAAATAGGGATAAGATACCTTGGCAACATTGGTGTCGGCCAGAAGAAACTCAGCCACCTTCTGGGCATTGCTGACATGCTTGTCCATGCGAAGCGACAAGGTCTCTAAGCCCTGCAAGATCTGGAAGGCGTTCATAGGACTCAGGCAAGCACCGAAATCTCGTAGTCCTTCGCGTCGCGCCCGCAACAAGAATGGTGCGACAGTCGATTCTTCAGCGAACACCATATTATGAAAACCTGCATAAGGCTCGGTCAATTCCGGGAATTTACCGGATTTGAACCAGTCAAACTGGCCAGAGTCGATCAAGATTCCACCCAGCACCGTGCCATGACCGCTCAGGAATTTGGTGGCAGAGTGGTACACCAAATCCGCTCCGAAATCGAAGGGTCGAATCAAGTAGGGGGTAGTGAAGGTGGAGTCGACCAGGAGCGGTACATCGTGCCGGTGGGCAATTTCAGCAATCACTGGAACATTTAAAACGTCCAGGCCAGGATTGCCCAGGGTCTCGCCGAACAGCAGCTTGGTATTGGGCCTGAGTGCTTCTTGCCAAGCCTTGGGTTCGCGCGGGTCCACAAAAGTGGTTTCAATGCCGAAGCGCCGCAGCGTGTAGTCCAGGAGATTGTGCGAGCCTCCATAAATCGCCCGGGATGCCACGATATGACTTCCCGCACCGGCTATCGTGGCAATGGCGAGGTGCAGGGCCGCCTGTCCACTAGCGGTGGCTATGGCTCCGACGCCACGCTCCAAGCTCGCCATGCGCTCCTCAAACACTGCCACGGTGGGATTGCTTATTCTTGAATACACATGCCCGGAGCGCTCCATATTGAACAGCGCCGCTGCATGATCTGAATCTTTGAAGACGAAAGCGGTCGAAAGGTGAATCGGAGTGGCTCGAGAGCCTGTCGTCGGGTCGGGTTTCGCGCCCGCATGCACGCTTAAGGTGTCAAAGCCAAGAAAGTCTGCTGAGCTCATTTTGATCTCGAACGGTGAAAAAAGTCAGCTCAAATAATAACTCGACTACGGATTGGATGCCGGTCAGGAGCGCCGCTTGGCCGTTGGTCCGACGCAGTGCAAGGAAAACCGTAAATTCTCCTAGAGTCATGCCTATATGGGGGAAGGTATGTCCGGCCTCTAAGAATAACTGATCGTTCTACGAACAGAGGAAAGAGTCGAAACATGGAGCAAACTAAGAAAAAACTGACCGTTGGCGCGGGCGGAATTGACCCACGCGATGTGAGGTTGATCGAAATTGTGTTTCGACATAGTCAGTACAACCCGATCGAGTTCGAGCTGCAAACCCGCCTGGAATTGAAGACGGCCGAAGTTCTGCTGATTAACCCGATGACCCAAGACGGGCTCAAAGCGCTTGCGAAACTACGCACTTCGGGCCTGAATATTCCAGTTATTTCGGTGGTGCCTCGGGGTGCCTCACCCGGATCGAAATACGCGATTGCGCTAGACAGACTCACCTTGCAGCTTTTGCCGATGCTGAATAAGGTCGTGGAAGATCACTATGGACATGAGTCCGGCAACCCAGGCGTCGCCAAACCGGTCAATGCGCCCGCCGAGGCGGATTTTGCAAACGAGCATCTTCGCCGCAGCACTGAAGAGGCTTCGACGCAGTCCGGAAATCACCCTCTCAACGTTTCTCAACC
>JAYUOT010000316.1:0-29945 GCA_043760705.1 Betaproteobacteria bacterium | reverse complement strand
GCAAAAACGGATCGGCGTTGCGCCGCAGAAGTTAAGTTTGGAGCAAATTGATGCGCCGCTGATCGCGGCCTTTCTTGAAGACATGCAGATCAGGCGCGGCGTTTGCGCCGGCAGTCGAAACCTGCGTCTGACAGCCATTCGCTCGTTCTTTCGCTATGCGTCTTTCGAGATGCCAACCCATGGCGCACAAATTCAGCGAGTGCTGGCCATTCCGAACAAGCGCTGCACGCGGGCGCAGATCGGGTTTCTCACGCGAGAGGAGACCGACGCACTTTTGGGTGCCCCCGACTTGAGTAAGAGATCGGGGCGGCGAGACCATCCGCTCATTCTGCTTGCGGTTCAAACGGGATTACGTTTGTCGGAATTCACTGGCTTGTGTCGCCGTAACATTTGCCTGGCTACTGGCGCACATGTGCGTGTCATAGGCAAAGGGCGCAAGGAACGATCAACACCACTGACCAAGTCGACGGCGGATGTGTTGCGCAGTTGGATGCGCGAGATCGAGGCACATGACGACACAGGGCAGCTCGGTCGCCTTGCGCAAAGAAACTCAACATCTCATCGGCGTAGCGCGCAAAGTGGTGGCCCCGCCGCTCCAACTCTTGGTCAACTGCTTGGCTCGTATCGCGCCAAAGCAGTGCCTGGTCATTTGCAGCTTGCAGGCGTGGTCGAGGAAGAAGGCGTTGCAGATTTGGAGGCTCACGGGCACACAGTGGACCCCACGGCTTCGAGTAACTGTGCCCAGCGAGGCACGGCATACCTGTTCAAGGTTCTAGCGAAATTTAGCGAAGCTTCCGGAAGCGGCGACAGGATTGGTAGACTTGCGTGCATGTTCTCATTGGGTGTTGGCCGTGGCGGCCGTAGTGATAGGGGCCACTGTCCTTGTTCAAAGAAAAGGGACCTCCACTCACAAAGCGTTAGGCAGGGCGTGGGCGCTCTGTATGGTCGCCACAGCGCTTATCTCGTTTCTTATTCAGGGAACACGCACCTCAGCGCCATTCACCTTCTAAGTGTTTTAACGCTCATTACGGTTCCCATGGGCATATGCTTTATCCGGCGGGAGAGGGTACAAGCCCATCGAATCACCATGTACTCGACCTTCGCTGGCCTCATCATTGCCGGGGCCTTCACCTTTTTGCCCCACAGAATTCTTGGTCAGCTTTTATTTGGTGCAAAATAAGGTCTAAAGTGGAGCCCTTTTTGAGGGACGGCCTCTCAACCGAGTTCTGAAATGAAACCATGTCTTCGCTGGGCAATATTGATTTCGATCTGTCCCTATGGTCCCATTGGGGCGGCCGAGGCGGATGCGGCTTTTGACGGACTGTGGGACATGCAGTTGGATTGCCCAAGTTATCAGGGCAAAAACGGTCGGGTGGCTGAGGGCTATAAATTGTCATTTCCAGTCCTGATCAAGAACGGAACGCTGGAAGGTGAGCAACTGAATCCTGTGCCGGATGCCAGTCTTCGTTATAGGGGCTTGGTTGATGCAAAGGGGCGCATGAGCATTTTGGCAGAGGGACGGTCAGGCAATCCTCGATACACCTTGGGGAGTTCGCCTTCCGGAAGCCCGTATCGATATTCTCTGGAAGGCCAGTTAACGGCGACCGAGGGTGTGGCGCGTCGGCTCGAAGATCGCCCTTGCGATGCAAGATTCCGGAAAGTTCAGTAACGCACAAGAAGCGCCATCGAGCTTTTTCGCTTACTCGGTCCTGACCTCAATCTTGATCGATGCATACCAGGCCGCCAAGTCCCCTATCTCCTTGTCGGTGAGGGGTTTAGCGATGACCGCCATGACTTCATTGGCGCGTTTGCCACTGCGGTAAAGGCGGAGCTGCTCTTCGGTGTACATGGAGATTTGCCCCGCCAGATTGGGCGCAATAGGCATCGCGGACAGACCTTTGACGCCGTGGCAAATATTGCAATTCTTGGCGGCTAAGGATTTGCCTGCGTCGGCGTCAGCGGCACTGGCCAGCGAATTGACACAGAGTACTCCCGACAGCAGGAGTGCCCTGCCCAGAGCTGCCCGAGTGATCGATGCTTTAACCTGGCGAATGGCATCAAGATTTTCGATTCGCATTGGTTTTCCTTTGGTTGCGGGACGGAATATAGAAAGAGGGCGCTAAGCGCCCCCTTCTTGCTACAACTGACTACTTGCCACCCGTCATTTACTGACCTGTGTAAGTGATGCGATAGATCGCACCAGCGAAGTCGTCCGATACCAGCATCGAGCCGTCCTTCATCTGCGCCACGTCCACTGGGCGGCCGAGAGCCAAACCAGTTTCAGCATCGAGGAAGCCATCGGCAAAGACCTCGGTTTTATCGGCCGTTCCGTCCGCCTTCAAGGAGGTAAACATGATGCGGTATCCGATCGGCGTGGTGCGGTTCCAGGAGCCATGTTCTGCGACAAACACGCCACCTTGATACTTCGCCGGAAATTTCTTGCCGGTGTAGAAGGTCAGGCCAAGCGCTGCCGCATGAGCCGCGTACTCGACCTGTGGCCAAACATGGCCGGCAGGCGCAGGGATCGCCGACAATGCATAGCCTGCGGCAGCATCGGTGATCTTGGTGCGTCCACTAAACCATGGATAGCCGTAGTGTGAGCCGACGGGTCCCAGTTTGTTCAACTCACCTGGAGGCGTGTCGTCGCCCATACCATCGGTTTGGTTGTCCGTTGTCCAGATACTCTTGTCTTTCGGATTGATGGTGATGCCGACCGGGTTACGCATGCCGCGGGCGACGACTTCACGACCTTTACCGTCGAAGGGGTTCATGCTCAGGACGCCACCGATACCAATTTTCTCGTAGAGCGCAATCTTGTCCTGCGGCTGTACGTTGTAGGGCTGGCCCGTGGTAATGTAGAGCTTGCCATCATCAGAGACACGGCAGGTACGCGCACCGTGATTGTAGGACTCCTCCTCAACAGGGATCAGGCCACCTTGAGGTACGACTTCAATCACTGCAACATCCGGTCCTTCATAGAAGAACTCGGCGGCTGGGAAGTTCAGCACGCGATTGTGTTCGACGACGATCAGGAAACCGTCCTTGGTCCAGCACACGCCATTCGGCACTTTAAAGTTCAATGAAGGCGCGAAGGGCTTGACCTCATCGGCCACGCCGTCACTATTACGATCAGTGACGGCCCACAGAGTGGTTTTGCGTGTCCCCACGAACAGCATATTGGTGGACGGGGCGACGGCCATATGACGTGCATCCGGCACGATGGCATAAAGATCGATGGCAAAGCCAGGCGGCAACTTGAGCTTTTTGAGGTTGTTGCGGATGGCATCGGCGTTTTTTCCGGTTTGCGGGACGGGCGGCAAGTTTAGGTCCGTTGTGGCGACCTTCATTTGCTTCATTTTTTCGATGGATGATTGCGCGCTGACGGCTGTCGCGACGCTTAGCGCTGCGACAGCGGCTAACCAAGTCCCTCTATTCATTTTGAATCTCCTCAGGTTGAAAACTCGTCTGCCTTTGAATCTCCGCAGACGTTTGATTAGGCCTCCGACGAAACTTTTGAAACCCTTGCTTAGTATCCGTAGTTCTACGTGAAAGCAAGAGCTGTATTCTCAAAAATAGGAACGATTTCGTGCCGTATTGAGAGGTATGACGGTACTTTTCGGGTAAACCCTAATTCGATTTGTTGCTCATTTCGCAAGGGCCTAGGGCGTGCGCTTGCTACGCTAGCTTGGAAGTTTCACAACAAGGTCATAAAAAGGGGGCTGAGTTGGTGCTAGAACAGGAAGGGCTCTGTGCTGATCCCTTGTTGGCATTGCTAAAGTCCGAGTTTTTAACTCAACCAAGGCGTAAACTGGATTTCACCCCCGAGCGTTGAGGCTAAAGCGAGTCGAGTTAAGATTCGCTGCTTAATAGAGTTAAGTTGTCGCGTTGCGCGGTTGATCGCTCGAAGGCGAAATTTTGACAAATGCACTTGAGTGCACCTGATTTTTTTGGAGACCCTTATGAAACTATCGAAATTGATACTTGCCGCGCTCGTCGCGGCAGGTTCGGCGACTCTCGCCACGAGCGCTGGCGCCCAAGAGCTCACTGGCACCATGAAGAAGATCAAAGAAACCGGCCAGATGACGGTCGGTCATCGTGAGTCTTCGATTCCTTTCTCCTATTTGGATGACAAGCAGCAGCCCATTGGCTATGCCATGGACATTTGTATGAAGGTAGTGGATGCGGTTAAAGCGGAGTTGAAGTTGCCAAATCTGAAGATCATTCTTCAGCCCGTGACCTCCAGCAACCGGATTCCCTTGCTGCAAAATGGCACCATCGATATGGAGTGCGGTTCCACCACTAACTCCGTGGCGCGTCAAGAGCAAGTGTCTTTCGGCCCCACCTACTTTGTCATTAATGTGACGGCGGCGGTCAAGAAAAGCTCGGGCGTCAAGTCCCTGGCGGAGTTGAACGGTAAGAACATCTCGACAACCCTTGGCACGACGGCCGTGCCGTTACTGAAGGCCTATGAGAAAACTCAATCGGTGGACGTCAAGGAGATTTACGGTAAAGACCATGCAGAGTCCTTCTTTCTCTTAGCGGACGACCGCGTGACGGCGTTTGTAATGGACGATATCTTGTTAGCGGGTCAAATCTCTAACTCAAAGAACCCGAATGACTACGTGATCCTCAGCGAATCTTTGCGCCAAGAGCCCTACGGCCCCATGCTGCGTAAAGGCGATGCACAGTTCAAGGGCTTGGTCGACAAGACCTTAGGCTCTTTTTATCAGTCTGCTGATATGGCCAAGTTGTACGCTAAATGGTTCACTAGCCCTGTGCCACCCAAGGGCGCGAACATCAATTTCGCGATGACGCCAGCGATCAAAGAAGCGCTGTCTGCGCCGAACGACCGTGGCGTGAAGTAAGCTGTGGATGAGTAGCGCCTTCGCGTTACACCGCTAAAAAGAGCCGGATCACCCCCGGCTCTTTTTTTGCGGCACAATA
Source organism: Betaproteobacteria bacterium (assembly GCA_043760705.1). Classification (GTDB taxonomy): domain Bacteria; phylum Pseudomonadota; class Gammaproteobacteria; order Burkholderiales; family Burkholderiaceae_E; genus JAPOKJ01. The sequence continues at coordinate 25,001 of JAYUOT010000316.1, read as the reverse complement.
GGTGGCGACAAAAAATTGCTTGAAGCCTTGCCCAATAAGAATCCAATACAACGAGAAGCGAATCACTGGAGGATGCCGTGGATTTGAGTATTTTCATGCAAGCCACTGCGGATGGCGATAGCCTCTGGTGGCAGTCATTGGCCTCTGGTTTGAAGTGGACATTGGCAACCGCCGCCTGCGCTTGGATCATCGCGATGATTCTTGGCTCCATCGTCGGTACCCTGCGCACGACGAACCGTGTGTGGGTCGTTCGACTAGGCAATGCCTACGTCGAGATCTTCCGAAACATCCCCTTGTTAGTGCAGTTTTTTGTTTGGTATTTTGTGATCCCGGGCTTAGTCCCCGTGGTCAAAAAATGGGTGATCACGCTGGATCCCACCCTGCATCAGTTCGTCACGGCCGTGGTGTGCTTAGGGTTTTTTACGTCGGCTCGAATCGCCGAGCAAGTGCGCTCGGGTATTCAAGCCTTACCGGGCGGACAACGTTCCGCGGGTTACGCGATTGGCCTCACTGAATCTCAAACGTATCGGTATGTTTTATTGCCGATGGCCTACCGAATCATCATTCCTCCGCTGACCTCTGAAACGATGAATCTGATCAAGAACACCGCCGTGGCGTATTCGATCGGTCTGGTGGAATTGTTCTTCCGTACGCGAGAAATGGGTGAGCAAACCTTCAGGTATTTTGAGGCCTTCGCTGCGGCGACTTTGGTGTATTTGATTATTGCCATGACGGCCAACCGGGTGATGGCCTGGGTAGAGCGTAAAACCGCAGTGCCGGGCTACATTGGCGGAGGCCAATAATCATGGGTGACTTAGATTTCAATGTCATCGCTCGTACTTGGCCCTATTTGCTCAAGGGACTTCAGTACACCTTGCAACTGACCGTGATTGCTACGATTGGCGGTGTGATCTGGGGCACCCTGCTCGCACTGGCGCGTCTGTCTTCAATCCAGTGGTTGTCAGGTATTGCAGGCGCGTATGTGAACGTGATGCGCTCAATCCCCCTGCTTTTGGTGATTTTCTGGTTCTACTTCTTGGTGCCCATGGTGATTCAATGGATCACGGGTGCAGATCGACCCCCTCAGTTGGGTGCGGACCGTTCGGCCTACATCACCTTCGTCTTGTTTGAAGGCGCCTATTTTTGCGAGATTATGCGCGCCGGTATTCAGAGTATTCCCAAGGGGCAAGTTGGTGCGGCCTACGCGGTAGGGTTGACCTATTCCCAAGCCATGCGCTTGGTGGTCTTGCCTCAGGCCTTTCGCAACATGCTGCCGGTACTGCTCACCCAAACCATCGTCCTGTTCCAGGATGTGTCGCTGGTGTCCTTGCTGAACGTGACCGACTTTGTGGGCGCCTCGGTCAAGATCGCGCAGCGCGACAGTCGTGTGGTCGAGATGTATTTGTTTGTAGCGATTGTTTATTTCATCCTGTGCTTTTCGCTGTCATTCATGGTGAAGCAGTTGCAAAAGAAAATCGCAATTATTCGTTGAAATCGATTCGTTGAATTATAAAAAATCTCGGAGATCAATCATGGCCATGATCGAGTTTAAGGATGTCAGTAAATGGTACGGTAGCTTTCAAGTGCTCACCGATTGCACCACGGCCATCAACAAGGGCGAAGTGGTGGTCGTGTGCGGGCCTTCGGGCTCTGGGAAGTCCACCCTCATCAAATGCGCCAACGCCTTGGAGCCCTTTCAAAAAGGGGAGGTGGTGGTGGATGGCGTGGGCGTGGGAACCAAGGGCACCGATCTGCCCAAGTTGCGCTCACGGATTGGCATGGTGTTCCAGCATTTTGAATTGTTCCCGCATTTGTCGATCATGGAAAACCTGACCTTGGGTCAGACCCATGTACTGGGTCGCAGCGAGGCCGAGGCGAACGACAAGGGCATGAAGTTGCTCGAACGGGTTGGGTTAAAGGCCCATGCGCTAAAGTTTCCAGGCCAACTCTCTGGCGGCCAACAGCAGCGGGTTGCGATTGCCCGTGCTTTGGCCATGGACCCCATCTGCATGCTGTTTGATGAGCCTACCTCGGCGCTCGACCCAGAGATGGTCAACGAGGTGCTGGATGTGATGGTGCAGCTCGCCCATGAGGGTATGACCATGATGGTCGTCACCCATGAAATGGGCTTTGCGCGTAAAGTGAGCGATCGAGTCGTTTTTATGGATGCGGGCAAGATTGTTGAAGATTGCACGAAAGACGAGTTTTTCAATACCCAGCGTGGCCCTCGTGCTCAAGAGTTTTTGTCCAAGATTCTTAGCACCCACTAAAAGCGGGCGAATTTCTCTCGGCCTGGCCGCCGGACCGAAGTGAGTGATCTCGAAACTCAATCGCGAAGTACGGGATTTACCTATAAGTATCAGGGCGCTGGCCCGACTCAGGGTGTGCAGGCGATCATTTATGTTTATAACCTCAGGGTGAAGAACGTTCCGACCCGCTTGCAAAGTCCGATGCTGGCGCAGATTCGCCAGTTGACCCGTCGCGAGATCTTACAGCAGGCAGAAATGCAATCCCTTATCGCCCGACCCGTATTTGGTAACACTCTAAGCCTTGCAAGGATGGGAGCTTTTATCCAAGCGGCCTGGGAACAGAGCCAATGGCTCACTGGTTTACCTCAACGATGACCCTCGCGCCAGACAGCAGTTCGACTCCCCATGTTCCCAAGTAACAAAATGAATACCCGTGGCCTCTTGCTTCATGCGCGAGCAACCGCGCTGGCGCTTTTTGCATTGTTTACGCTCAATGCCTTGCTGAGCATGACGAATTGGTGGCCGACACCTTTTGTGAAGCTGGATGCCCGCATCGCTCCTGAGTTTGTGTTTGTATGGTGTGCTTTGCTGGCTTGGATTTACTTAAAGCGAGCGCCCTCGGTGAAGGGTTTACGAGTACTCAGCTTGGTTTTCCTGATCTTGGTGTTGGGACGTTACTTCGATACCACGGCGCCGGCCTTGTTTGGCCGCGCGATCAATTTGTACTGGGACAGTATGCAGGTACCGCGTCTGGCCTGGGTGATGTTACAGAAGCAACCTCTATGGATGTCAGTTTCAGTCGGATGCGCCTTGTTCGGCTTGCTTTTTGCGCTTTGGCGGATCATTCATTGGTCGCTGGTTCGCACGACTGAGCTGGCCGTACCGTATGCCCTGCGCCATCCCTGGGCGCTTGTGGTGACGGGCGTTTTGCTAGTGTCGGCGGTCGCCAATTTGCTGGGAGTGGCCGCCACCTGGCCCTATGTTTCGCGCCCGGTCATTCCCACTTACTGGGCGCAAGGCAAGGTGCTGCTGGCAGCGATGGGTGAAAGCAAGGGCGAATCCAGCCTGCCCCCTTCTCCTGCCTTTAGGTCGGATCTCAAACAACTTCAGGGGGCGGACTTTAGGTTGTTCTTCTTGGAGTCCTATGGTTCGGTCAGTTTTGACAAGCCCGAGATTTTTAGTGTTCTCAAGCCCGAATTTGAAGCGCTTCAAAGGCAACTGAAGTTATCAGGTCGTCAGATGGTCTCAGCTTTTGTGACATCGACGACTTTTGGCGGGGGGACCGATCTGGCTCACATGGCCTTTCTGTCCGGCATTGATACTCGCGACCCGACTCGTCACGATATCTTGTTGACGACCCGTCGACCGACCTTGATCAGCCATTTTAAATCGCGCGGTTTCGAGACCTTCGGATTTTACCCAGGCTTGTTTTGGGAGTGGCACGAGAGTACTTTTTTTGGCTTCGAACATTTGGTGGACGGACCCTCCTTGAACTATCCCGGACCGCAGATCGGATACTGGAAGATCCCCGACCAATATGCGCTGGCCAGGTTTCTCGAGCTGTATCCGGTGGTGGCGAGCGGCCGTCCACGATTTGAGTTTTTCTCCTCGATCACAAGCCATTTTCCTTTTAACCCTGTGCCACCCTATCAACCCGACTGGAAGAAAGTGCTCGCCAAGGATGCTTTCGATCCCGCCGTGGTGCAGCGCCTGCAAGCCTCGAGCACTGATTGGCTGAATATGGTGCCCGCCTATGCCGCAATGATGCGCTATAACTTGCAGTGCTTGCGCGGCTATTTTGATCAAAAACAAGAGCGTGATTTTGTAATGCTGGTCCTGGGGGATCATCAACCTGCCAGTAATGTGAGTGGCGAGGGTGCGTCTTGGGACGTGCCGGTTCACGTGATTGCTTCACGGCCCGAACTCATCGAGCGCTTCCTGGCAGTAGGTTTCACACCGGGTTTTCAGGCCGGCCGCAAGCCTATCGCGACCTTGCCCGAGTTAACGACAATTTTGCTGGACGCTTTGGATAGCAAGTCCGGAGCTGCCCCAAGGCGATCAGAATCCACAGCGACCCAATAACCAGGGCCTGAATGTTGGCGGAGCCCTCGTTGACGATGATCCCCATGGCGAAGCCGACAAGACTGAAAGAGAGTGCGATCACGACGAGCGCTTCCGCGCCTTTCCAGCGCCATGAAGGGGGTTGTATCAAGACGCAGGTGCTGAAGGCCGCTGCGGGGTAAAACAAGGCGATCGGAAACCCCCGATAGCGTGGGTCGACCCAGAGGTACCATGCCCACAGGCTGGCGACCACCAGCATCGAAAGTCGCCCAATCCGACTGAGTGCCGATGGCTGCGTCGGCGCGTTTAGACGTTCTGGCAATATTGACAAGGTGCCCGCCGCCACCAATGCGACTGATAATAAGGCGATCATCCATTCGTTGTCGTCACGGCTCCAAAGGGTCATCGCATCGATGTGCGCGGGAACAACGGCACCGATCAGCGCGAAGGCAAGCGTTTGAACGGTGATATTTTCCAAATTGCGCCGGCGCCCGCTGCTGACGCGCCCCGCAGGCTCTTTCCCGATCAAGGCGCCTTGCGAGACCGGGAGGCGTCGGGCCGGTGCGCTGAACGCTAAACCTAGAAGGGCGCCCATCAGGCCCGCTACCAAGCCGCGCCACCAGTATGCATCCTCTCGCACGGGTCCTTCGAAGCTCATGCGCACGGCGCCATTGGCGCGAAACATTCCCCAGGCACCACCCATGCCGCCTTCCAGGTGACGCTTCCATGGCTGATCGAAGGCTTCAATGAGGTTGACATCCACGCGCTCTTTGGCTGCTTGTAACATCACTTCGCGCAGCACTTGGGTTTGCTCAACGAGGCCGGGCACGGCACCCGCTCGTTGCCGTCCTGCGGCGGGCCAACCGGTTTCTCCCAACCACACGGGATGCCCTGCAAATTCCTTTTGCATTTGGTGAATCGTGTCGAAGACGTGGGTGCTGGCTAAGGCGGCCGGGACCGGTTCATCTTCCCAATAGGGGAGCACATGAATGGTGACGATATCGACATATTGCTTGAGTGAGGATTGCCGCCGCCAGAACTCCCAGACGTCCGCATAGGAAATGGGGACGGCGGAGTGAGCCTTGGCATACTTTAGGTGGGCGGCGAGCGCGTCAGGCGCGAGATCTTCACGAAGCAGCACTTCATTGCCAACAATCAGTACATCGATGTTGTCGCGATATTTTTTCGTCAAAGCCAGGGCAGTGTCCATCTCTGCCTGATTGGCGATGACGTCGCGTCCCAGCCAGACGCCGAGCCGCACTCTCATTCCTAGTTTGGCCGCAACCGCTGGTACATGTGCTAAGCCTTTGCCCACGCCGTAGGTTCGGATGCAAGAGCTCAGCGTTTTGACCCGTCGCAAATCTTCCTCAATTTGCGAGGGGGTGATATCGGCACCGACCCGCACTGGATTGGCGCCGTCGCGGCGAAAAGGTGCGTATGAAAGACAGGGTACTTTCACGCTCGAAGCGTTGACGAGGTCAATTTTCAAGCCGCGCTGAACCCACCAAGCGAGGGCCAGGCTCAGGGCCAGTACCAGGATAGAAGCCTGTGGCCAAAGCGCTTGTCTTTCGATAGGTTCGGTCAATTTATCTCTTTCAAGGATGTTTTAGTGTAAGCCTGCGGCGACTCAATGAGACTAAATTAGACATATTCCTCATGGAGGTCGTGAAACTGGGGCCCGCCCTACAAAGCTCCAAGCCTTGGTCTTGATGGTTCGTGCCGGGCGAGTAACCCACTTACGTGCTGTCCTCGTACAGCCCCGGTCAAGCGTTACTCCCCCAGGACTTCGCGCTCTAACGCCACTGCGGTTCGCTGCCTGTTGACTTTATTGCCCACCCAGCCCTGGCGACATTTTATGTCGTTAAGAAAGAACCCGAATCCATAAAGAGTCATGCCGAACGATTTCATTACTCCTGTCCGACAAAGAGTCCGAGCCAGTTTAGGCTCTCGATTGGTCCGTGCTTTGGCAATTGCCTTTTTCGTGGCCCTTGTCAATTTTGGTTTGTGGGCGCTGACCCACCTTTCTGTCGTTGCGCCCGATGTCCCCGCTCATGTCGCGGGGCTTTCCTATACCCCGTTCCAGCGCAAGGATGATCCTGCCGCAGGACGCTTTCCGAATCAAGCTGATATTGATGCAGATCTTGCGCTGGCCGCCAAGCTGAGTAGCAACATTCGTTCCTACACCTCGGCTCAATTTCCAACCTTGCCTTTACTGGCCGAGAAACATGGTTTGAAGTTGACCGCCGGTGTGTGGCTGAACGGCGACGCCACCCACGATGCGCTTGAGCTTTTATCAGGTCTGGAGGCGGCGCGCATTCATCCAAATATCACACGACTCATTGTCGGTAACGAAACCTTGTTGAGGAAAGCGCTCACCCGGGAAGAGCTGGTTGTGCAGCTCAAGCGGGCGCGTGCCGACTCTCGGGTCCCGGTGTCTACTGCGGAGCCCTGGCATATTTGGCTAGCCCAGCCTGAGCTCGGTGAGCATGTGGATTTCATTACGATTCATCTCTTGCCGTATTGGGAAGGCATCGATGTGAGCGGCGCAGTCGCCCATGCTTTGTATCAATATGAGTCGGTGAAGCAGCAGTTTCCAAACAAACCGGTGGTGATTGGCGAGGTCGGCTGGCCGAGCAGTGGGGATCGGTTTGGAGGTGCCATCGCCAGCCCGGCCAATCAGGCGATCTTTCTTCGTCAATTTCTGGCCGCTGCGGCACCCATGAACTTGGACTACTTCGTGATGGAGGCGAGCGATCAACCCTGGAAGGTTCAGGAGGAAGGGCATGCTGGAGCCTACTGGGGCATGATGGACGCGACCCGCCAGCTCAAGTTCTCCTTCTCCGGGCCGATTGAGCGCGATCCCTATTGGCGCTCCAAAGCGAGCGTGGCTTCTTTGTTGGGATTCACTTTACTGATGCTGTGCTTGACGAGATTATCGGGTATGCGAGGTGTCGCTCAAGTGAGTTTCGCAGTCGCCGGACAGTTCATTATGAGCGGCGCCGTAATTCTGCTAACGCAACCGCTCTCCTCTTATTTAAGAGGGACCGATTGGGTCGCACTGGCAATCTTTGTTCCTACGCTCATCATGATGATCGTGATTCTTCTGGCTCACGCCTTTGAGTTTTCCGAATTGTTTTGGGGCGGCAGTCTGAGGCGGACGTTTACGCCCCTCAAGGAGATCGAGGAGGCCGACGAGCCTTTTGTTTCGATTCACTTGGCCTGTTGCAGCGAGCCACCGGATATGGTGATTGCCACGATTGCCAGTCTGACTCGGTTGAATTACCGTCAGTTTGAAGTGCTAGTGATTGATAACAACACCGGAGATCCGGCACTTTGGAAGCCGGTGGCCGACTATGTCGCTACCCTACCCGAGCCATTTCGATTTATTCACCTGCCCCAATGGCCCGGCTATAAAGCCGGAGCCTTGAACTACGCATTGCGCAAGACGGACCCAAGGGCGAAGATTATTGGTGTGGTGGATGCTGACTACGTCGTGAAGGCTGACTGGTTGTCGGCCCTGGTCGGGTACTTTCGAGATCCAAGGGTCGGCATCGTGCAGTTGCCACAGGCCCACCGTGAATGGGGCAGCCAAGTGTTTCGTACCATGATGAACTGGGAGTACGACGGCTTTTTTAGAATTGGAATGCATCACCGCAATGAGCGCGATGCGATTATTCAGCATGGCACGATGACCTTGATTCAGGCCAAGGCTTTGCGTGAGCATGGAGCTTGGTCTGAGTGGTGCGTATGCGAAGATGCGGAATTAGGTTTGCGGCTAATGAAGCAAGGGTTTAGCACAGTCTACGTCGACAAGGTGTTGGGGCAGGGCTTGACACCGGACGGATTCGGGGCTTTCAAGAAGCAGCGCCAGCGCTGGGCTCAGGGCGGCATGCAGATTCTCAAGGCTCATGCAACGGCCCTGCTTTTTGGCGCCAATAAGAGGCAGGAAGAAAAGCTTTCGGCGGGGCAACGCTATCATTTTCTGGCGGGTTGGCTACCTTGGTTGGGCGACGCCCTGCATCTGGTGTTTGCGCTGGCGGCGGTGGTCTGGACCCTAGGTGCGGCCTTTGCGCCGCGCTGGATTACCTTGCCAACTGTACTTTTTATGGTTCCTTTGGCAACCTTCGTGCTCGCGAAATTGGTCATCGGCCCGTTGCTTTACTGGCGGCGCGTGCCTTGCTCTTTTCTCGATATTGCTGGCGCGTCTCTAGCAGGCATGGGCGTTTCTCACGGGATAGCGCGCGGTGTGATTTCCGGTCTGCTGGGTGGTGAGGCGCGTTTTGTAGTCACCGAAAAAGGGTCCCTGCCCAGCGAGAGATCTGACAAAAGTGAAGCTCGCAAGCTGTCCATCCGCGAAAAATTCAGCGCTTGGCGCGCAGTGCGTGAAGAATTGCTGATGCTGGTCATCTTGCTCAGCGCTGCGGGTGTACTGGCCTGGACGACTTCACAAAGCGTCAACGGACTACGCCTCGAGGCTGTGCTATGGATGGGGATGTTGCTGGTGCAGTCGCTACCGTACGCCGCTGCGGTGATTTGCCTCAAGCTGTCTCTGAGGCCGGAACGCTCTCTGGAGATCCAGGCGATCGCAGCCTAAGACAATCGCTTCAAAGGGGACCGACTTTTGCAAGCGATCGGATTCTAAAGCCGATAGCGCTGAGGCAGCTCGACGGATTTTCCGGTGCGGGCGCTCAGGGCCAGCGCCTCAAGTGTTTGAGCAATGTCTAAACTGGCTTGTTCAGCCCTTTCGAGCGCCGCAAAATCACGCTGATTGATCAGCTCTGCGAAGGCTTCAGCTCCAAACCGAAAGCCATTGCCGGTCGCAGCGGGAATCTCCTCAAACGGAATGCCGAATCCGGAGCCTCGGCGTACTCTCAACTGGCTGGGAAGTTGGGGGCTGGTGTGGTTAAGAAACTCGGTGTCGATGACCCCATTCGTACCAATAATACTGGCTCGGCGATGGTTGGCGACATTCATGGCGCACGACAGCTGGGCGCTACGATTGCGAGTGAACTCCAGGGTGGCCTGCATGCTGATATCGACCCCGGAGGCCGCCCAAGCGGGCAGGGCGCTGACTCGGACTGGGGCTTCGCCCATCACGAGACGGATCAAACTCAAAGGATAGCTGCCCGCATCGAGAAGTGCGCCACCACCCTTCTCAGGATTTAAGCGGATGTTGCCGAGGGGTTGGGCAATCGTGAAACCAAATGAGGTTTGTATGCACTGCACCTCGCCGATGACGTCGCTTTGTAAAAGGTTCAGCATCTCTCGGGTTTGAGGCTGGAACCAATAGGGATAGGCTTCTAAGAGCATCACGTGATAGAGCTTGGCGGCCGCGAACATCGCCTTGGCCTGGGCAAGGCCGAGGCAAAGCGGTTTTTCGCACAGGACGTGCTTGCCGTGCTCGGCCGCCTTGATCGCCCATTCGGCATGCATGTCATTGGGTAGCGGAATGTAAATAATATCGAGGCTAGGATCATTGAGCAAAGCCTTGTAGCTACCGTAGTGCTTTGGAATTCCGTAGCTTTCGGCAAAGGCCTGCGCCTTATCTTCGTGACGACTGGCCACCGCCCTTACCTTTGCGCTCGGGCAGCCCTGTAGTGCTGCTGCAAACTGCCGGGCAATGCTGGCCGCGCCAAGAATACCTATTTGAAGTGGTTTGTTTGACATGTTTTGACCTCTTTTGGACCCAGTGTGACCCGCCCCTAGTGGGTCTCAATTTAGCACGGCCAGCCTCTATAATTCGCGCGGCGGTACAATATCGTTATTCTGAGCCGAATCACCCCTTCTTAAATTCTTGGTTTTCCCTCCATGGTGACCCCCGAAATGGTCCGCGACTATATCGCCCAAGGCCTGTCTTGCGAGCATTTGCAAGTGGAAGGAGACGGTCGCCATTTTGATGCCGTGATCGTTTCGACGGCATTTGAAGGAAAGCGCTTGGTGGCTCGCCATCAATTGGTTTATAAGGCTTTAGGTGAACGGATGCGCGAGGAAATTCACGCGCTATCTATGAAGACCTTGACGCCTGTCGAGCATGCGGCCAACCCGGTTTCGGCGCAGCCCCAGCATCATCATTGATGCTTGATGTTCCAGCCTAATAAAGCCCTAAAGCAAAGCCCTAGCGCAAAGTCCTAGCGCAAAGTCCTAGCGCAAACTCCTAAAGCGAAGCCTTCTAGCAGAGCCTTCAAGCCCGAATTTTTCAAAAGCTCGCTGCGTTTCTTTCAAATCGACCACCCCAAAAAGTACTACTCTGACATGGATAAGCTCAAGATCGAGGGCGGTGCCCGCCTCAATGGCGAAGTGACCGTATCCGGTGCCAAAAATGCGGCCTTGCCAATTCTCTGCGCTGGGCTGTTGACGCCGGAACCCTTCATTGTCAGTAACGTGCCGTTGTTGCAGGATGTCAATACCACCCTCAAGCTGCTGCGCCGCATGGGCGCGCGGGCCGATTTGGAGGGCCACACAGTAGCCATTGATTCCTCTCTGGTCAATCAAACCGAAGCGCCGTACGATTTAGTGAAAACCATGCGCGCCTCGATCTTGGTATTAGGCCCTTTGCTGACACGTTTCGGCGAAGCCAAGGTGTCATTGCCCGGGGGTTGCGCGATTGGCTCGCGCCCGGTAGATCAGCATATCAAAGGCCTACAGGCGATGGGCGCTGAAATTACGATTGAGCATGGCTACGTTCATGCCAAAGCCCGACGCCTGAAGGGAGCGCGCATCGTCACCGATATGGTGACCGTGACCGGCACTGAAAACTTGATGATGGCCGCCACCTTGGCCGAGGGCGAAACACTCATCGAAAATGCGGCCAGGGAACCAGAAGTGGTGGACTTGGCGAATGCCCTGATCACCATGGGTGCAAAAATTTCGGGAGCAGGAACGGATCGCATTTTGATCCAGGGGGTCACCAAGTTACATTCAGCCAAGCATCGAGTGATGGCTGATCGTATTGAGGCGGGTACGTTTTTGTGTGCCGTCGCGGCGGTTGGTGGTGATGTGACTTTGCGAGCCGCGGAGCCCAATTCGATGGACGCCACGCTCGACAAATTGCGCGAAGCCGGCGCCCAACTTGAGGTGGGCAGCGACTGGATTCGGGTTCGCTTTGATCGCTACGCGCCCAGTAGAGCCGGTCTGCACCTGGCGGCCCAAAATGTTTTGAACCGCCCCAAGGCCGTGAATATTCGCACCGCTCCCTACCCCGGTTTTGCCACGGATATGCAGGCACAGTTTATGGTCGTTAATGCCGTAGCCGAAGGCACCAGCATGGTGACTGAGACGATTTTCGAGAACCGTTTCATGCATGTGCAGGAGTTGCAGCGCCTGGGGGCGGACATTACGATTGAAGGCAATACTTCAGTGATCAGAGGCGTGCCTCGTTTGTCAGGGGCCGATGTGATGGCGACCGATTTACGCGCCTCGGCGAGCTTGGTGATCGCCGCCTTGGTCGCTGATGGCACGACCTTTATTGACCGCATCTATCATCTTGATCGAGGTTACGAAAAGATGGAAGTCAAGCTTGCTGCGCTGGGTGCCAACATTTCACGAGTGTCATGATTACGCTGGCTCTATCCAAAGGTCGGATCCTGGATGATGCGGCTCCTTTGCTGGCCGCGGCGGGCGTAGAAATCGCCGAGGCTGATCTCAATTCGCGCAAGCTCATTATGCCGACCAGTCGGCCTGATCTGCAGGTGATCCTGGTGCGTGCCAGCGATGTGCCGACCTATGTTCAGTACGGCGCTGCCGATCTCGGCGTGGCCGGTCAAGACATGCTGATCGAACATGGTGGCGAAGGTTTGTATCAACCGGTCGATCTGGGCATTGGTCGCTGTCGGGTCAGTGTCGCGACCCGTCGTGGTTTCGACTATGCCTCGGCGGTGAAGCCGGGCCAACGCTTGCGGGTGGCGACCAAATACGTCGAGGCGGCACGCCAGCATTTTGCGAGCAAGGGTGTCCATGTCGATTTGATCAAGCTCTACGGCTCGATGGAACTCGCGCCCCTGGTGGGCTTGGCGGATGCGATTGTAGATTTGGTCAGTACCGGTAGCACCTTGAAGGCCAATGATTTGGTGGAGGTAGAGAGCTTTATGGAGATCTCCTCGCGCTTGATCGTCAATCAAGCATCGTTTAAAACCAAGGCGGTCCTTCTGAAGCCTCTCATTGAAGCCATGAGAGTGGCTGCTTTGGTGTCGGCCAAGGTTGTGGCCTAGGCTGCAGGGTCGCGGGCAACACCATGATCAAGATCACCAAGCTCGATACTCGCCAAGCGGATTTTATGGCCGCGCTGCAAGTCAAATTGGCCTACGAGGAACAGCAAGACACCGGTATTGCCAAGACCGTCGAGACCATTATTCAGGAGGTGCGTCGTCGTGGTGACGCCGCGCTATTGGAATACACCCTGAAGTTTGATCGTGTCGCTGTCACGCAAGCCGGGCAACTCGAGTTGACCCAGGCCGAGCTACAGTCGGCACTTGCCGAAATACCCTCGCAGGCGCGCACGGCCCTAGAGCAAGCTGCCGACCGCGTGCGTCGTTACCATGACCAGCAAAAAGCAGGGTCGTGGGAATACACCGAGCCCGATGGAACACGCTTGGGACAAAAAATAACGCCACTGGATCGGGTTGGCTTGTACGTGCCTGGCGGTAAAGCGGCCTATCCCTCCTCCGTCCTCATGAATGCTATTCCCGCTAAAGTGGCCGGTGTGGGTGAACTGATCATGGTCGTGCCGACACCCGACGGTGTTCGTAACCCCTGGGTGCTAGCGGCGGCGGCGATTGCCGGTGTGGATCGCGTTTTCACGGTCGGTGGCGCGCAGGCCGTGGCTGCTCTGGCTTATGGCACAGCCACAATACCTGCGGTCGACAAAATCACTGGTCCCGGCAATGCCTATGTCGCGGAAGCCAAGCGCCGCGTGTTTGGCAAGGTGGGCATCGACATGATTGCGGGCCCGAGCGAAATTCTGGTGGTCGCGGATGGCAGCACGCCTGCCGACTGGGTGGCGATGGACATGTTTTCGCAGGCCGAGCATGATGAGATGGCTCAGTCCATTTTGCTCTGTCCTGATGCTGAATATATCGGCGCTGTGCAGAGTGCGATGAATCGCTTGTTGGCAGAGATGCCTCGCCACCCTGTGATCCGTCAATCCCTGGAGGATCGCGGCGTGCTGGTTCACACACGAAGCATGGAGGAGGCCTGTGAAATTGCCAATAGCATCGCCGCCGAACATGTGGAAATCTGTGCCAAGGAGCCGCGTCGTTGGGCGGAATTGATTCGGCACGCTGGCGCTTTGTTTTTGGGGGCCTACAGCTCGGAGAGTTTGGGCGATTATTGTGCCGGCCCGAATCATGTCTTGCCGACGATGCGTAGCGCTCGGTTTTCTTCTCCCCTGGGCGTGTATGATTTCCAAAAGCGTTCGAGCATGATCGAAATATCACCGTTAGCCGCCCAAACCTTGGGACCAATTGCAGCGACCCTGGCTTATGGCGAGGGCTTCCAGGCCCATGCAAGAAGCGCAGAATTACGACTGCATCCCAGGACAGAGTCGACTGAATCCTGAATCAAGCGAAGCCCATTAAAACAAGCCAAGTCACACTGAATTGAACCTTTGAGTTAAAACGATGAACGCCCGCGATACTAAAGCCTCTGCCGCCAGCCAAGTGATCCGGCCCGAGATCGCTGAGATGCATGCCTATCCGGTGGCTGACGCTACGGGATTCGTCAAGCTGGATACGATGGAGAACCCGTATCGCATGTCTCCTGCCCTGCGCGAGGCCTTGGGCAAGCGTTTGGCTGAGGTTGAGATCAATCGCTATCCGGTACCGAGCTACAACCGGCTCAAGGCCTTGATTCAGGAAAAGCTCGGCATCCCCGCTGGTTTTGATGTGGTAGTGGGCAATGGCTCGGATGAACTGATCACCCTGCTGACCAGTATTGTGGCCAAACCCGGAGCCTGTATTGTTGCACCAGCGCCCTCGTTTGTGATGTACGCCCTGGCCGCCAAGATTGCGGGCGTGAAGTTCGTGCCGGTTGATTTGAATCCCGACTTCACTTTGAATCTGCCTTTAATGTTGGCTACGATTGAGCTTGAACAACCTGCCTTAACGCATCTCTGCTTCCCCAATAATCCAACCGGCAATGCCTTTAGGATGGAAGACATCGAGGCGGTTCTTGCGGCTGCACCCGGTCTTGTGGTGATTGATGAGGCCTATCAGCCCTTTGCTTTGGATACATGGATGCCGCGCCTGGCCGAGTACCCCAACCTCGTGGTGATGCGCACCGTATCCAAGTTGGGCCTTGCAGGTATTCGTCTGGGCTATGCCAGTGGCGCCAAGCCTTGGACGGAGGCGCTTGAGAAAGTGCGCCCTCCCTATAACTTAGGGGTGCTGCATGAGGCTGCGGCTGAGTTTGCACTTGAGAACTATGAGGTCTTGGCGGATCAGGCGCGGATGTTGCGCGAAGAACGTGCAAGGCTGTCGGCGGGTCTGGCCAAAATTGCCGGTGTTGAGCAGTTTCCGTCTCGCGCGAACTTCATCTTGGTGCGAGTATCGGATAGCGCCAAGGCTCTTGCCGCACTGAAGTCCAGGAAGATCCTCGTCAAGGATGTTGGCAAGCAACATGCGTTGCTGGCAAATTGTTTGCGAATATCGGTGAGCACACCTGAAGAAAATGCCTTGCTGTTGGCCGCCCTCGCTGGCGCAGTCTAGTCAATGCTGCCGACCACGTGTTCGCTTCGATTGAGTGCCCTTTTAATTTAAAGAACTGAATGCCCTTATGACTCAAGCCCCACGACGCGCCGAAGTGTCTCGCAACACTGCCGAAACTCAGATTCGGGTCGCCATTAATCTTGATGGCACGGGTCTGCAAAAGCTCAATACCGGTGTTCCATTTCTCGATCATATGCTCGATCAGATTGCCCGTCACGGCATGATTGACCTTGAAGTGGAAGCCAAAGGAGATTTGCATATTGATGCCCACCACACGGTGGAGGATATCGGTATCACCTTGGGCCAAGCTCTTTCCAAGGCGATCGGTGACAAGAAGGGGATTTGCCGCTACGGCCATGCTTATGTGCCACTGGATGAGGCTTTGACGCGGGTAGTAATCGATTTTTCGGGCCGACCAGGCCTGGAATTCCATGTGCCCTTTAAGCGTTCGATGATTGGCGCGTTTGATGTCGATCTCACTCATGAGTTTTTCCAAGGCCTGGTGAATCATGCTTTGATGACCCTGCATATTGATAATTTGCGAGGAGAAAATGCCCATCATCAGTGCGAAACGGTGTTTAAAGCGTTTGCTCGTGCGTTGCGCATGGCCGTAGCGTGGGATGATCGTAGCGGCGGGCGAATTCCCTCCACGAAGGAAGCGCTGTAGTCCATGCAGGCCGGTCGCGCGTTGACAGCGCATTGACCGATTATGGTAAATAGCCTTTCCCTTATAAGATGATTCGATGAGTTCTCTGGTGGTTGTCGATTACGGCATGGGTAACGTTCGCTCGGTGGCGAAGGCGTTCGAACACGTGTCGCCTAAGACCAAGGTTCAGATCTCGGGCGACCCTAAGGTCATCCGGGCGGCGGATCGGGTCGTGTTTCCTGGCCAGGGGGCGATGCCCGATTGCATGGCTTATCTACGACAATCCGGCTTAGAAGAGGTCGTGCGCCAAGTGAGCGAAACCAAGCCGCTTTTTGGCGTGTGTGTCGGCGAGCAAATGTTGTTTGACTGGAGCGCAGAAGGTGCAACGACCGGTCTTGGCATTTTGGCGGGCAAGGTACTTCGTTTCCCCGACGCCGCTCCTATGGGGATCAATACCCGTCAGAATGGGTCGCCCTCGCTGGATGCGGCGTCCATTCGGCCCAGCGCGGCCGACGCGGCTCAGGCCGTGCGGCTGAAAGTGCCTCATATGGGTTGGAACAATGTTTACCAAAAGCCTCTGGCTTCAGGGCTGGCACACCCGATTTGGTCTGGAGTGGCTGATGGAAGTTACTTTTACTTTGTGCACAGTTACTATGTTGAACCGGGCACCAAAGATTTGACCGTTGGGCAGACCGATTACGGATTCCGCTTTACCTGTGCGGTGGCAAGAGATAACATCTTCGCTACGCAATTTCATCCCGAAAAAAGCGCCGCTGACGGACTCAAGCTCTACGCTAATTTTCTCGACTGGACGCCATAGTCTTACTTTCGTCGTTTTGACCGTCGCTTATTAACTCATTCCTCAAGCTTTTTCAGGCCATCCCTCATGCTGTTGATCCCTGCCATCGACCTTAAAGACGGTCGTTGCGTGCGCCTTCGTCAAGGCGATATGCAAGATGCCACTATTTTTTCTGAAGACCCTGCCGCCATGGCCAAGCGATGGCTTGATCTCGGCGCAAGACGACTTCATCTGGTCGATTTAAACGGTGCAGTGGCTGGTAAACCGAAAAACGAGCTGGCGATTCGCAGTATTTTGAAAGTGATTGATGGGGCAATACCGGTGCAGTTGGGCGGCGGTATTCGTGATTTGGACACCATCGAGCGCTATTTGGATGCGGGCCTGAGCTACGTCATCATCGGCACGGCGGCCGTCAAAAACCCGGGGTTTTTGCATGATGCCTGCGGCGCCTTTCCCGGCAATGTGATTGTGGGTCTGGATGCCAAAGATGGCAAAGTCGCCACCGACGGCTGGAGCAAACTCACCGGTCACGACGTCTTGGATCTCGGCAAGAAATTCGAAGACTACGGTGTTGAGGCCATTATTTATACCGATATTGGCCGTGATGGCATGTTGACGGGCATCAATATTGAGGCGACCGTGCGCTTGGCCCAGGGCCTCAAAGTGCCTGTCATTGCCTCCGGGGGTGCCGGAAGTTTGGACGATATCAAAGCTTTGTGTGATGTGGAGCATGAAGGCATTGATGGCGTCATTCTAGGACGTGCCCTCTACGAAGGACAACTCGATTTTTCGAAAGCCCAAGAGATGGCCGACGAACTTGGCAATCCTGAATAGGTTAATTGGTGCTTACTAAACGAGTAATTCCCTGTCTCGACGTGACCGCTGGCAGGGTGGTGAAGGGCGTTAATTTTATGGCGCTTCGCGATGCCGGGGATCCCGTTGAGATTGCCCGTCGCTATGACGAGCAGGGAGCCGATGAGCTCACCTTTCTTGACATTACGGCCAGTAGCGATGAACGTGACATCATTTTGCACGTGATCGAAGCGGTGGCTCAGCAGGTTTTCATCCCATTAACGGTCGGCGGCGGGGTGCGGGTTGTGGCGGATGTCCAGCGCCTGCTCAACGCTGGCGCAGACAAAGTGTCGATCAATACTGCCGGCATTGAAAACCCTCAGCTAATTGTTGACGCAAGTGCTCGCTATGGTTCTCAAGCTATTGTTTGTGCGATAGACGCCAAGCAGACCTCGCCCGGTCGCTGGGAGGTCTTCACTCACGGAGGGCGCAAGAACACCGGCCTCAATGCAGTGGAGTGGGCGCAAACGGTCGCCAAACTAGGTGCTGGCGAAATTCTTCTGACCAGTATGGATCGTGACGGCACCAAGATTGGATTTGATCTAGCCATCACCCGTGCTGTATCGGATGCGGTATCGATCCCCGTCATTGCTTCGGGAGGGGTGGGTACGGTTCAGCATCTTGCCGAGGGTGTCACCTTAGGTCATGCCGACGCCGTTTTGGCCGCGAGTATCTTTCATTTTGGTGAGGCCACGGTGGCGCACGCCAAGCAAATGATGAGAGATTATGGTGTAGCAGTGCGGCTATGAGTTGGTTGGACGCCGTCAAGTGGGATGACAAGGGTCTGGTCACCGCAATCGCTCAGGATGCAATAAGTGGGCGCATACTAATGGTCGCTTGGATGAATCGTGAAGCCTTGGCCGAAACGGCCCGGAGCCAGCGCGCTGTCTACTGGTCGCGTTCAAGAGGCAAGCTGTGGCTTAAGGGCGAAGAGTCGGGCCATGTGCAACAAGTGATCGAGTTGCGTCTGGACTGTGACGGTGACGTGGTGCTCCTTCAGGTGGATCATGGCGACCTCACCCACGGCGGAGGCATTGCTTGTCATACGGGCAGGGAGTCGTGCTTTTTTAGCCGCTTTGAGGACGGGCAGTGGAAAGTTGTCGATGCCGTCTTGAAAGACCCTGAGCTTATCTATAAGTAACGAGCATGGACCTGATCATCTCACCAAGCAAGTTACTAAACCCACGCAACCCATGAACCAGTCTCCCCCAAGAACCAAAGATCTCGATGTATTGGCCCGTCTGGCGGATGTGGTCGAGTCGCGCCGAAGCGCTGATCCAGAGAAGTCCTATGTTGCTCGGCTGTTGAGCAAAGGGCCGGATTCCTTCTTGAAAAAGATTGGAGAAGAGGCCACCGAGACCGTCATGGCGGCCAAAGATGGCGATCACGCGAAGATCGTCAATGAAACCGCTGATCTGTGGTTTCATTGTTTGGTCATGCTGGCGCATTACGGCCTGCGACCCGAGGCGGTGTTGGACGAGTTGGCGCGGCGCGAGGGGCTTTCGGGCCTAGATGAGAAGGCCTCTCGTAAGGCGGCAGAGCGCGAAGCTACAGGTCAATGACGGTCAATTTGAAAACGATATGAATCAAACCACCCAACCAGACTGCTTGTTTTGCAAAATTAATGCCGGCGCCATTCCGAGCCGGAAAGTCTATGAAGACGAGGATTTCCTGGCTTTCCATGATATCAACCCGGCCGCACCCGTGCATTTCCTCATGACGCCAAAGATTCACGTGGAAAATCTCTATGACGCAGATTTAAAACATCAGGCGCTGCTCGGTAAAATGTTGGGCATGGCGGGACAGCTTGCCAAACAGGAGGGCTGCCACAACGGCTTTCGAGCGGTCATCAACAATGGGGTGGTTGGCCGCCAAGAGGTGTATCATTTACACATACATGTGATGGGCGGAGACTCGCCCCTAGGTTCACGCCAGGGCGGCTAATAAACGCCCTTTTTTGGAGAATATGATGGGTTCACTAAGCATTTGGCATTGGTTAATTGTGCTGGTCATCGTGATGATGGTTTTTGGCACGAAAAAGCTTCGTAATATGGGTCAAGACCTGGGCGGTGCCGTTAAGGGCTTTAAAGACGGGATTAAGGAAGGCTCCACTGAAGCGGGCGCCAAAGCGACCGACGCAGCCAGCGCTGCGGCTAAGACAATCGACGTTCAGGCCAAAGAGAAAGTTTGAAGTCGGCTCGCCTGCAAGTCTCATTCGCACGAGTCTGAGTCACCGCAACTGAGGGCCTCGGCACCTCAGGGTTGGTGAGGCCTGGTTGTCGCCGGGCCTTATTGTTAAGGCTAGTAGTGCTCCAACGTCCTTGAATGCTCGCCGCATTTCTAGCGTTTTTGCTTTTTACCAGCTCGATTCGTTTGACCCGGTTTTATTTGACCTTTATCTATTTGACCCTTACTTTTTTGACTCGTATCTTTTTGATGCCCTTGCCCCTGGCTAGAACTTTCCTCTTGCGCTCCTACCATGTTTGATATCGGCTTTTCAGAACTGATGATCATTGGCATTGTTGCGCTTGTGGTGCTCGGTCCCGAGCGCTTGCCCAAGGTCGCCAAGCAAGCCGGTGAGTGGATGGGCAAGCTGCAGCGCTATGTGGCCGATGTCAAAAGCGATATCAATCGCCAGATGGAAGTGGCCGAGCTTCGTAAGATGCAGGAGGAGGTGAAGGACGCGGCGCGCTCACTTGAGTCTTCGGTTCAAAGTAGTTTGAATGACACCAAGAAAGAATTGGATTCGATTCAAACCAGTTTCCTGGAAGAGCCACCGGGCACACCCGCTCCTGAGCCCTCGGACTGGGAAAAGAGTTACGCTCTGCGTCGCACCCGCGACAAGATCAAAGAGCGCCGCGTCGAGCGGGCTAAAGAACTTGGCCAGAAATTGCCCAAGAGAAAGTCTTGGTAGCGCGATTGTGGCAATGAAACTCTCCTCCATCTTCAAGCGAAAAAACCAAGCCGCTCTACCTGCCCCTGGTGAAGAGCCGCAGGAAGAAAGTTTTGTCTCCCATTTGGTCGAGTTACGTGACCGGATGATTCGCTCGCTCTGGTTAGTGGTGCTGATCTTCTTTGTCTGCTTCTACTTCTCGGGCGACATCATGAAGTTCCTGTCGCAGCCACTTCTGGAGGCACTCCCTCCGGGAAGCCGTCCGATCTCAACGGACTTGGCAGGGACCTTCTTTACCTTGACGAAAGTCGCCTTTCTGTCGGCCTTACTCATTTCACTACCCTGGGTGCTGTATCAAGCTTGGGCTTTTGTTGCGCCAGGCCTCTATGAGCATGAAAAGAAATTCGCCCTGCCTTTGATCGTGTCGTCGGTGTTCTTTATGGTGTTGGGCATTTCGTTTGCCTACAAGTTTGTATTGCCTGCCGCCTATAAGTTCTTCATCTCGTTTGCAGCCACCTCCGGTGCCGACACGATGCAGGACATTCAGAAGTATTGGGACTTCACACTCTCGATCTTCTTTGGTTTTGGCATTACCTTTGAAGTGCCGGTGGTCGAAATGCTTTTGGTGAAGCTTGGCATGGTTTCGGTGAAGCAATTGCGTGAAGCCCGTCGCTATGTCATTGTCGGGGCCTTCGTCGTTGCGGCCGTGCTTACCCCGCCCGATGTTTTATCGCAATTCATGTTGGCGATACCGCTTTGCCTGCTCTACGAGTTGGGTATTTTTCTCGCAGGCTTCATCAAGGCGCATAGCGCTTCGCCGGAGGAAAAAGCGAGCTTGGCAGATGCTGAGAAGTCGGCGGATAAGTCTGCCTAAGGACACTGCCGCACCTCAAACACTTAAATCGGTGATTGCTTTCTCAGAACGACAGAGTTCCAGCTTTCACCGCCACCACCGACTCAACGGCTCGGTAAGCCGTAAACTTCATCTTCGCTGATTCAAGGGAGGTTTACATTGGGCGCAGATGCTGCCAAGTCTGGTTCTTTACCGGAGCTTGTCGAGGACCCGTTAGAGTGTTCTTTGGTGGGCCCCCTATCCGGACTCAAAGTTGTCGAGCTAGGACAGGTCCTGGCCGGACCCTTCGCAGGAGCCGTCTTTGCTGACCTCGGTGCCGAAGTGATCAAGATTGAGCGTCCGGATGGAGGTGATGATGCGCGCAACATGGGGAGCAATTTTCGCCATGGCGATTCGCTGATCTTTCAGGTGTTTAATCGTGGCAAGGCCTCACTTGCACTGGATCTAAAGAGCGTTCAGGGTATTGATGCCTTGCACGCTCT
The DNA here is from genome assembly GCA_043760705.1 of Betaproteobacteria bacterium. Lineage (GTDB taxonomy): Bacteria > Pseudomonadota > Gammaproteobacteria > Burkholderiales > Burkholderiaceae_E > JAPOKJ01. The sequence continues at coordinate 3,466 of JAYUOT010000316.1, read as the reverse complement.
CGTCAGCGATGCAGACGTGATGTTGCACAACCTCAGGCCCGGTGTTCCTGAGCAACTCGGAATCGACGGTGCCAGCATGTGTGCGCGCCATCCTCGTTTGGTTTACTGTGAAATGTCGGCCTTCGGTGCCGTGGGGCCTCTCAAGAACCGTCCGGGTTATGAGCCACTGATCCAGGCCTTTAGCGGCCTATCCAGTATCAATGGTGATCCAGAGGGCCCGCCGATTCGCATGGGGGCTTCAATTTGTGATCAAGGTACCGGCATGTGGACGGTGATCGGTGCGCTGTCGCTTTTACAGCGCCGCGCTGAGACCGGTCGGGGTGGGATTGTGTCGACTTCCTTGCTCGAAACGGCGATGTGTTGGAGCGCGCAGAAGACCGACGCTTATCGTAACGAAGGGACCTTACCCGAGCGCCATGCGAGCGGTCATCCGTCCTTTGTCCCCTATGAGGCCTTCGAGGCGAGTGATGGCCCTTTTTTGATCTGCGTGGGTAATGACAGGCTCTTTGAAAAATTTTCCGCGGTTTTGCAACGCCCCGATTGGCCTCAGGATGCTCGCTTTAAAGGTAATCGGGATCGCCTCGCCAACAAGGCTGAAATGCTGATGCAGATTCGTGCAGCGCTGCTCCAAAGACCGAGACAAGTTTGGTTGCAATGCTTGGAGGACGCGGGTGTGCCTTGTGCGCCGATCAATACCATTGCCGAAGTTTTAGAGGAGCCTCAAGTACGTGCCCTGGGAATACTACAGGTGGTTCCCGGTGAAGATTTTGAGTTGACCGGTTTACCGATCAGTTTCGACGGTGAGCGGCCGAAGATTCGTGGTGGTGCACCTCGTCTCGATAGTCTGAATAATGTTCCCGACGAGCACTCATCAAACGACAACCAGGCAAGCAAGCGTTAAGCGAATGGATCATTGAAATGAAGCCTTTTAAGAAAATAACCGTGCTTGACATGAGCCAAGGAATTGCCGGGCCGATGTGTGGTGCCATTCTTGCCCGACAAGGTGCCAAGGTGATTAAGGTTGAGCCTCTGGGTGGCGATTGGATGCGCGGCACCGGTGCGAGTCGCGAGCAAATGTCGGCGAATGTGATATCGGGCAACATCAATAAACGGAGTATTGCCATTGATGCCAGTCAAAGCGATGGACGTCGAACCTTGCTGCGCCTGGCCGGGCAGGCGGATGTGCTGGTGGAGAATTTTCGCACCGGTGTCATGGCGCGTTTGGGGCTTGATTACCCAAGCTTGAAGGCCTTGAACCCTGGGCTCATCTATTGCTCGGTGAGTGGTTTTGGCGCACGAGGCCCATACGCTTTCAAGGCCGCAACCGACTCGGTGTTGCAGGCCTTCACCGGCATGCTTTTGGCGAACGGCATCAAGACGTCGGTCGATGGCGTTCCAGGGTTGACCCCAAAGCGAATCGGTCTTTACGTGCCCGATAACATCAGCGCCATTTATGCCGCGCAAGCGGTGAGCGCGGCCTTGTTCGAGCGCACGGAAACGAAACTTGGTCAGCATATTGAAATTTCCCTGGCCCAGGCCAGCAGTGCGTTCCAGGCGGGGCCGATGATCGACAGTTTCTTGTTTCCGGACGCGAATGCGCGAGGTGCGGTCCTCGCGCCTGCCGGGGACTTTCAAACCGCCGATGGTTGGATTATCGTGGCCTCGCTGACCGACGAAATGTTCCTGCGCCTCGCCCGGGCGGTTGATCGCGAAGTATGGCTGAACGATCCTCGCTTCTCAAAAAACGCTGAAAGGAAACGCCATTTTAATGAAATCAATGCGGCACTGGCGCAGGTGCTGAAAGAGCGTGGCAATGCTGAATGGCTAGAAAGGCTGGAGGCCGCCGATATCCTCGTAAGCCCAGTCAATGACTATCAAGCCTTTAAGGATGCGGAGCAAACTCGGGCCATGGGCTATTTTGGAGACTTGGAGCAGGCCCCTTATGGCCGACTCACGGTGCCGCACTTGCCGGCGAGTGATCGCGAACTTCGGCCGGCGCCACGCTTAGGAGAGCATAGCCGTGAGATCTTGGCCGAGTCCGGTTTCAGTCTCGCCGAGATTGAGGCGTTAATAAAGCAAGGTGTGGTCAAACAACTTGTAGATACGCCAGCGGAGCACAATGAAACGACGTCGAAAAAGCCGGAGCCAACGTGAATGCCCGAACGAAAGAGTTGCACGTGATGGATGCCTCCATGCCATTTGAGATGACGGTTGAGCGCCGTCGTGTGCTCAAGTACGCCCTGATCTTGATGGCTGGGCTGAGCACGAAGTCTGTCCGTTCGCAAATCTACCCGGTGCGACCGGTGCGTGTGATGTTGCCCTACCCGCCGGGTGGTCCCACCGACGTACTGGTAAGGATTGTCGCCGCCAAGCTGAGTGAGGCCTGGGGGCAAAGCTTTGTCGTCGATAATAAATCGGGGGCTTCGGGCATGATCGGATCAGCAGAGGTGGCCAAGGCCGCGCCGGACGGCTATACCTTGCTGGGGAATGCCTCGATTCATGTGATCAATCCCAGCCTGTATCCAAAGGCTGCCTTCGATGCCATTGCCGACTTTACGCCGATCACTCAGTTGGCCAGTGTGCCCTTGATCTTAGTTGTGAATAACGACCTGCCGGTGAAGAGTGTACGCGAGCTCATCGCCTATGGAAAAGCCAATCCTGCACGCCTGAATTTTGCATCATCGGGCAACGCGGCGGCTCAGCACCTTGCCGGTGAGTCCTTCAAGATTGCGACCGGGGTGGCCATGCAACATGTGCCCTACAAGGGCAGTACACCCGCGCTCACCGATTTAATGGGCGGGCAAGTTCAACTGATGTTTGACTCCATGCCTTCGGCGACGCCATTCGTGAAATCTGGTAAGTTGCGCGCGCTCGCGGTGAGTTCCTCTAAGCGCTCTCCAGCCTTTCCTGAATTGCCCACCATTGCCGAAGCGGGCGTGCCGGGGTTTGATATCAGCACTTGGTATGGCCTGTGGGCTCCGAAGTCGACGCCAAAAGATATTGTTGAGCGCATCGCGGCCGAGGTCGCCAAGATTTTGAAGTCGCCTGAGGTGCGTGATCGCTACGCCGCGCTGGGTGCCGAGCCCATTGGCAGCGGCCCGGAGGAGTTCGCCGCCTATTGCAAAAGTGAGCTCCTTAAATGGGGAAAGATCGTGAAGGAGTCTGGCGCGAAGGCGGATTAGAAGCCCTGTGGGATGATTCAAAGCCCTCTTCAAAGGATTTTCCATGTTGTTCCCAACAACCCTGGTGGGCGGTGACTCCCAGCCCGAATGGCTGATCCACCGCGCCAAGCTCGCCGGGCAGTCTCCACCGAGGGTGCGCGCGAGCTTTGGCGCATTGCCCCGGAGCCTTTAGAGGAGGCTCAAGAGGACGCCACGCCCTTGGCCATTCGAGCGCAAGAGGATGCTGGGCAGGGTGAGACGGGCGTTCACATCTGTTTTGGCTACGCAGCCGTGATGCAGAACAA
>JAYUOT010000315.1:0-5270 GCA_043760705.1 Betaproteobacteria bacterium | reverse complement strand
TGCCAATCGTAATGCCCTCCAGGCCCTGCTGAGCGGCAAGGCCAACAGCAGAGTTCAGAATCGCAGCGCGAGTTTGCTCACCTTTGCGTAGAGGTTTTGGGTCAGACATCGGGGATAGACAGCCTTTGAAGCTTAAAAAAGAACGAACGACCGTACTATTTTCCAGTCTGACCGACTTGTCAATTCACAAGTCGGCGAAAGGCGCCTGTTTTAGGACAGCGGCTCTATTGGTGCGGCGCACCACAACGCAACCGGTCAGCGCCAGGCTAGGCTGGCGCTGACCGGTTGCAGGCTAAAAACCTAATCCGGCCTGATGTTTTTGGCTCGGATGAGCCGAGCCCATTTCTCAGTGTCCTGTTTGAGAATGCTCGCAAGCTCTTTGGATGATGAGGGTGCTGGCTCGGCACCTGACTTGAGTAGCTTATCTTTGAGTTGCGGGTTGTCCATGGTTTGACGCACCCCTTTGTTCAAGGCCTCAAGAGTTGACACCGGGGTTTTAGCAGGTGCGAACAGCGCATACCAATTATTGGTGTCTACGTTCTTGATGCCCTGCTCTTCCAGAGTTTTAACCTCTGGCAAGGCCGGGTGGCGTCGACTCGCCGCCAGACCCAGCGCCTTCAGTTTGCCGCCGCGAACATGCGCGATCAAACCAGGGATATCACCAAAGAAACCTGCCACCTGGCCGCCCATCAGATCTGTAATCGCCGGGGCTGCACCTTTATAAGGGATATGCAAAACTTTTGTGCCGGAGGCTTCACCAAACTGTTCGATGGCCATGTGAGGAATACTTCCAGTCCCCGTAGAAGCAAAGGTCACAGGTTCTTTCCTGGCCTTGGCATGGGCCACAAAATCGGCCGCATCCTTGGCCGGGTCGCTCGGATTCACAACCAATAGCTCGACATTATTCGCGACCATGGATACCGGTGCGAAATCGCGCACCATGTCGTACTGCAATTTTTCGTAGAGCGAAGGGTTAATCGCTACCGCACCCACGCTGCTAAACCAAAGCGTGCCGCCATCCGGCTCGGAACGCATCACTTCCGAAGCAGCAATGGCTCCGTTGCCTCCAGGCTTGTTCTCGATCAACACCGGGCGGCCAAGCTCCTTACTCAATTGCTCGCCCACGGCGCGAGCCACAATATCAACCGGGCCACCTGGCGGGAACGCTACGATCAAGCGTATCGGCTTGGGTTGGGCCTGGGCGAGGTCCATCGGGAAAATGGATGCAGTGGTAAAAAAGACAAACAACGCGAGCAGACGAATTGACATACAAGTCCCGAGGAAAGTGGCTTTAATTCGCATCAGAGTTTAACCGCCCGGGAGATCTGCGTGCAGAGGCACTCACCTATCCCGCTTCACGCTAGTAGAGGTCCTCATTTCGAACCTTTCAACGACCCTCCAAACGGAATGCTGCCACCTCTCGTCACGCGCAAGAGCGGTAAACTCTGCGCAGTCCTGAATTCGTTGTACGAAAATCGCCGTCAAATATTCGCTGTGCGTGCTTCGCTGTAGGCGACCCGAATGGTGTGGTTTGATGTGCGTGGGTCCGTGTATTTTCTTTGCCACCACTAGAGGCCTATGTTCATGCCGAGGAGCAACACTGGCGAAAAATTATTCAAGACATCAACATCAAGGCGGACTAAAACGATGAGTTTCAACGCTATGGTTCCAAATACTAAGGGTTCCGACCTCATAGAACTCAGCGTCGTGAAGGGCATCGCCACATTCATGTTCAATCGGCCCGACAGGCGCAATGCCATGAGCGACGATAGGCGTAGCGCCTTCATTGCGGCGCTTGAGCGAGTCACCGCCGACAAGGCCATCAAGGCCATGGTCATTACCGGTCGGGGCAAAGGCTTTTGCGCAGGTGGCGATGTCGCCGGCATGGAAAAGCGCATGACCGCCCTACCGGGCGAAGTGGGCTTCAATGGCTGGGCGCGCCAACAAAGAGTGCACTACACTCAATCCCTTCAAGGCTCGGCGACCGCCTTGGCGCTGGCAAAACCATTCTCAACCAATGCTTCGAGTTGCCGACCGAGCCGGTCTTCGCCCAAGGCAGTCAGGCGCTGGGCATTTGCTACACCAGTCGCGAACATCGGGAATCTGTGATGGCCTTCCTGGCTAAATCTGCGCCCACGCCGCAAGCATGAATGAGGCCATCGAGCGCTTACTCAAGCCGCGCAGCGTTGCCGTGATTGGTGCCTCGACCGATGCCAGTAAAACGGCCGGCCGACCCATTGCCTATCTACTCAAACACGGCTTCACCGGCGATATTTATCCAGTCAATCCGCGAGTGACCGATATTGCTGGCCTCCCATGTTACGCCGACATTGCTTCACTTCCTGTGACGCCGGACGTGGCCATCGTCTTGCTGGGCGCGGATCGAGTGCTTGGAGCAGTACAGGCTCTGAGCAAGCTCGGAACGGCAGCCGCCATCGTCCTGGCCAGTGGCTATAGCGAGATCGGCCCTGAAGGAGTATTGAAGCAACAAGCCCTCGCCAAGGCATCGGGTGCGATGCGCATCCTCGGGCCCAATACCATTGGGTTGGTCAACCTGAGCGATAGCATCGTGCTCTCGGCAAGCAGTGCGCTGGAGATGGACGGCTTTCCTATAGGTTCGGTTGCTGTGATCTCTCAAAGCGGCGGCGTTTTGGGTTCGCTACTATCGCGCGCTGCGGCAGGCGGCATCGGTTTGTCCAAGCTTGTATCCACAAGCAATGAAGTGGATCTCGACCTGGCCGACTTCATCGACGCTCTGGCCGATGATCCGGCCACCTCAGTGATTGCGCTTTATATTGAGAGCGTTCGCCGCCCGGTCCAATTTAAAGCGGCGGCCCTGAAGGCGGCGCGAGCTGGCAAGTCAATTGTGGCCTTTAAAGTGGGCCGCTCGCAAGCCGGAGCCCTGGCGGCCGCCTCGCACACCGGTGCCATGGCAGGCTCGGACCGGATGTATGAGGCACTCTTCGCACAGCTCGGCATTATCCGGGCACAGCGCTTTAGTGATCTCCTCGATATCGCCTCCGCGCTCGCAACCCAACGTGCGCTCAAAGGGCGGCAGGTCGCCATCTTGACCTCGACGGGTGGTGCAGGCGCCCTGGTCTCAGACAGCCTTGGCCTGGCAGGATTTGCAACACCTCCTCCTGATGCGGCAACGGCGTCGCGCCTGCGAGCGCTACAAACAGGGGACCATGCAGCGCTTGATCGAAACCCCATCGATGTGACTTTGGCGGGCCTTCAGCCTGAGCTTTTGCGCGCGGCCATCAGCGCCTTGCTGGATAGCTCGAGCTACGACGCTCTGGTGCTGATTGCGGGCTCTTCTGCGTTGGCCATGCCTGAACTACTGGCGGGGGCGATTGCAAAATGTCTTCCACATAGCGACAAACCTGTTCTGGCGTATGTCAGCCCTCATGCGCCCCATGTGGCCGCCATCCTGACTGAGCGAGGTGTGCCTGCATTCAATGCGCCCGAGTCTTGTGCAGTAGCGCTCAGCGCGATGTGGGGCGCGGCTCAGAGACCGTCCATTTCAAACGAGAAAACTGGCGGTGAAACCTCTCACCCTCCGACGGCACTGGCAAACAATCATCACGCTCGATCTGTCGCATCACTAAGACTGCCCACGGGTTCATTGGACGAAGCACAGGCCAAACAACTCTTTGCCTGTTTTGGCATTCCAGGTGTTAAAGAAATTATCGTCAATAGTGCCACCGAAGCAGAGCAGGCAGCAAGAGCACTGGGTTCAAGAGTCGTTCTCAAAGTTCTTTCCTCCACCATCACCCACAAAAGCGATGTCGGGGGTGTCGCAGTCAATATCACGCCCGCGAACATCGCTGCGCGCCTGGAGCAGATGCAACGTGACGTGAGCAGCTCGCTCGCAAAAGAAGGTGGAACGCCGCAACAGTACGTGCCGCAGCGCTTTGTTGTGCAAGAGATGATTCACTCCGGGGTTGAACTCATCCTGGGGATGCACCGAGACCCTTTAGGCACAGCCATCCTCCTGGGTGCGGGTGGGGTTACGGCAGAGATCATGGAGGACAACGCCATGTGGTTGCTTCCCGAGGCCGGTGGAATCAACCAGGAAGCCGCGCTACGGATGATTCAAAGCCTCAAAATTTGGCCGCTCCTGAACGGTTTTCGCGGCCGGCCCAAGGCCGATGTCGCGGCCCTGACTGAGGCGATTGTGTCGTTTTCTGAGATGGTGGCGCAGCTAGGCGAAACCTTGGTGGAAGCAGAGATTAATCCGCTTTTGGTATTGCCTCAAGGGGTGATAGCTGCAGACGCGGTGGTTGTACTTGCCCACTCATTTCATCCATCGATATCATGAGCAAATAAATTCGCAAAGGAGATCACAATGGCAGCACGAAAAGAGACGGGACCCAAAGAGACAGGACCCAAGGAAATCAACGCAGCACTGATCAGCAGTTTGCCCGACACTGGCCCCGTGGTCATGGTGAACATGTTGCGGCTGCGTGATCGGCAAGCTTACAAGCGCTACAGCGAGCTGACCATGCCCTTGATCAAAGCGCGCGGTGGCACTGTGCTGTGGGCCGGCAATGGCGAGGCCGTGGCCTTTGGTGACGCGCAGGCCGACCGATGGGATTATGTCGTACTGGTGCGATACCCCTCACGCGCTGCTTTTCTGGACATGATGGATTCTCCGGCCTACGCGGCGGCGAACGTGTTCCGGGAACAAGCGGTTGAGCGTCATGTCATCGTGGCAAGCGTTGAAACTTATTCGAAAATGACTTCAGTTACAAGCTGAAACATCAAGACTGCTTGGGTTCGTTGAATAACGACGGACGAGGGCGGCCCACAATGAATAGCGTCACTCAGGGGACCAATATGAACACGGAATTTTGTCTGGTTGAGAAAGCCCATCACGTCATGACTGTGCGTATCAATCGCCCAGATCGTTTGAATGCATTGCACCCGCCCGCCAATATCGAACTCGGCAAGGTGTTTGATGAGTTTGCCGCCGATGATGACATGTGGGTGGCCATCATCACCGGTGAAGGCAAGGCGTTCAGCGCGGGTAATGATCTGCGCTACCAAGCGGAAGGGGGCGTGTATTCGCCCATGCCGCGTGGCTTTGGCGGCCTGAGCTCGCGCTTTGATTTGACCAAGCCAGTCATCGCGGCCGTCAATGGGGTGGCCATGGGCGGGGGTTTCGAAATTGCCTTAGCCTGCGACTTGATCATTGCCTCAGAGAAGGCCGTGTTTGCCTTGCCCGAGCCCAAGGTGGGTTTGGCGGCGCTGGCGGGCGGCCTGAATCG
>JAYUOT010000314.1:0-2636 GCA_043760705.1 Betaproteobacteria bacterium | reverse complement strand
TCGCCCACAACGGCCCAAAGTTCTTTCAATTATTTTTTAACGATTCAACTTTATGCTACAGCCGTCGAGAGGCTGGTGAGGTCAACCTTGACACCCACACCCATCGAACTGGAGACAGCGACTTTACGCAAGAACACACCTTTGCTGCTGGCAGGCTTCTGACGACTCAGAGCTTCCATTAATGCTTTCAGATTTTGCTCAAGTGCGTCAGGCTGGAATGAAGCGCGACCAATGGTGGCGTGAATAATGCCGCCTTTATCGGTACGGTACTGAACCTGGCCGGCCTTGGCGTTTTTCACGGCAGTGGCGACGTCAGCCGTCACGGTGCCAACCTTTGGGTTGGGCATCAGACCCCGTGGGCCCAGAATTTGACCCAAGGTTCCCACGATACGCATCGCATCGGGGCTGGCGATGACAACATCAAAGTTCATGACACCGGCTTTGACTTGCTCGGCCAGATCTTCCATACCCACGATGTCAGCACCGGCAGCGCGAGCTTCATCGGCCTTGGCGCCTTGCGTAAAGACCGCTACGCGTTTTGTTTTGCCAGTACCAGCAGGCATCACAACCGCTCCACGAACCAATTGGTCCGATTTCTTGGCATCAATACCGAGTTGGACCGCTACATCAATAGACTCGTCGAACTTGGCGGTCGCGCATTGCTTGACCAGACCCAGAGCGTCGCTGATGGGATAGAGTTTTTGAGCCTCAACCTTACCTTCGTAAGTTTTTTGGCGCTTAGTGAGCTTGGCAGTCATTTATAGACCCTCCACAGTAATACCCATGCTACGAGCTGAACCGGCGATGGTACGCACGGCGGCGTCCATATCGGCTGCGGTCAGGTCAGGCATTTTGGTCTTGGCAATTTCTTCAGCTTGAGCACGAGTGATCTTGCCGACCTTATCGGTATGAGGCTTCGGAGAGCCTTTCTCAATCTTGGCAGCTTTCTTGATCAGAATCGTCGCCGGAGGCGTCTTCATGATGAAGGTGAAGCTCTTGTCAGCGAAGGCTGTAATCACCACAGGAATCGGCAGACCAGGCTCAAGGCCCTGCGTCTGGGCGTTAAACGCCTTACAGAATTCCATGATGTTCAAACCGCGCTGACCCAAGGCTGGGCCGATCGGAGGGGAAGGGTTGGCTTTACCCGCTGGCACTTGCAGCTTGATGAAGCCTATGATTTTCTTTGCCATAGTGGCGACTCCTAAAATGAGTTCAAACGCGCTTTTGATTTCAGGAATGTCGTCTTTTTAAAGGACTAGATCCTGAGGCCTACTTGCGCTCCTCGCCGGACATGAGGAAAAAACGATCACTGGGGTATGGAACCCCGGCTTAAACTTTCTCGACCTGACCGAATTCAAGTTCCACAGGCGTAGCGCGACCAAAAATCGTCACAGACACACGCAAGCGGCTCTTCTCGTAGTTCACTTCTTCAACGTTGCCGTTAAAGTCAGTAAATGGACCGTCTTTCACCCGAACTAATTCGCCCACTTCAAAGAGCGTTTTTGGACGAGGCTTCTCGACACCTTCTTGCATTTGGGCAAGAATTTTCTCAACTTCTTTCTCGGAAATGGGGCTCGGACGATTGCCTGCACCACCCACAAAACCGGTCACTTTATTGGTGTGTTTTACCAAGTGCCAGGTATCGTCGTTCATTTCCATTTCAACAAGTACATAGCCTGGGAAAAAGCGACGTTCAGTAATGGCACGCTGGCCATTCTTCATTTCGACCACTTCTTCGCTAGGCACAAGAATCTTGCCGAACATATTTTCCATACCGGCACGATTGACGCGCTCTTGGATGGCGCGACCGACGCTTTTTTCCATGCCTGAATAAGCATGAACTACATACCAACGTTTGGTCACTACTTTCTCCAGCCCAAAACTAAGTCGTACAGGACCCATTCAAGGGTTTTATCGACCACCCACAGGAAAATCGCCATCACCAATACAAAGGCGAACACGGCCAAGGTCATTTGGATGGTTTCTTTGCGAGACGGCCAGACCACACGCTTGGCCTCTGACCAAGAATCTTTCAGGAAGGCAAAGAATTGTTGCCCCGGCTGAGAGAACCAGGCGATCACGCCGCCGACAATGAGCCCGCCCAATACAGAGCCGACGCGGGCGATCATGGGTTGGTTGGCCAGCATGTAAAAGCCGACCAGACCCGCGATCACCGCAGCAACGGCTAAAGCAATCTTGGCCTTATCGGCGGGACTGCTGAGCGTTTCGATATTGGTGTTTGTGGTGGACATCTTGCCGTTTGCTTATGGTGTAAATTTCTTATTGATACAGTATCAAGTGAAGTCGCTGTGAAGCCTAGGGCAGCTCGGTAACAAAATGCTGGTGAGCGGTGGCAGGGGCGGAGGGAATCGAACCCCCAACCTACGGTTTTGGAGACCGTCGCTCTGCCAATTGAGCTACGCCCCTCCGGGCCTCACAAGCATGCTTGTTACTTACTACTTTTTTTTACCTACTGCATCCTTCAGAATTACAAAACGATCTTGGTCAATGAAGACCAGATCTTTTTGTTCAATCAATTACTCGGAGATCTTGGCCACAACACCGGCGCCCACTGTACGGCCACCTTCACGAATCGCAAAGCGCAGGCCCTGCTCCATCGCGATCGGGTTGATCAA
>JAYUOT010000313.1:0-5275 GCA_043760705.1 Betaproteobacteria bacterium | reverse complement strand
CTGGTCTAGGCTCTATTATAGAGACGCTTGGCCCAGTATAAGAAACCGTCCCTAAAAGCCCAAACTTGCCGGGTCTTGCCCAATCAGGCCAGCGCAGGGTATAATCTAAGGCTTTTCGCCATTCGCCCAAAACAATTTTGGGATAAGCGCCCACCCAAACTAATCGCAAACTAATCGCAAGATTACTTCGGGTCACGAAAGAATGGTGGAGAGATATTTTAATTTTCCCTTCAGAGGTTTCCATGTACGCGGTCATAAAAACCGGTGGCAAGCAATATAAAGTTGCTGCTGGTCAAAAATTGAAAGTAGAACAGATACCGGCGGAACTCGGAGCTGAAGTGACCATTGACCAAGTGTTGGCAGTGGGGAGTGGCGATACATTATTGATCGGTTCTCCTCTTGTCGCAGGTGCAATGGTTTCAGCCACGGTGATTTCCACGGGTCGTCACGACAAAGTACGCATTTTCAAAATGCGTCGTCGTAAACATTATCAGAAGCGCCAAGGCCATCGCCAGAACTATACCGAATTGTTTATCACGGGTATTAGCTCTGCGGCGGGCTCCACGAGTGCCGCAGTTCCTGCCAAAAAAGCAGTGGCTGACGATCTGGTGTTAATTGAGGGCATTGGCCCAAAGATCAACGAGATCCTGGCTAAAGCGGGCATCATCACCTTCCAGCAATTGGCAGATACTTCTGTTGACAAGCTGAAAGAGTTGTTGAAAGCTGCAGGGGGTCGCTTCGCTTCTCACGATCCAAGCACCTGGCCTGAGCAATCGGCCCTGGCCGCCAAGGGCGACTGGGATGGATTCAAGAAGCTTACCGATGAACTGAATGGCGGTCGTCGGGTTTAACCGACTCAGTCCTTATTAGGAGATCCTAAATGGCACAGAAAAAAGGCGGCGGCTCTACGCGCAACGGTCGTGACTCCAAGCCTAAAATGCTTGGTGTCAAGGCCTATGGTGGTGAAGTGATCAATGCAGGTTCGATCATTGTGCGTCAACGCGGTACCGAGTTTCATCCCGGTACCAATGTCGGCATCGGCAAGGATCACACCTTGTTCGCGCTGATCGACGGCAAGGTTCAATTTGCGGTCAAAGGCCCGGCATCTCGTAGAACCGTGAACATCTTGCCTTTGCAGTAAGGTAAGGTAGACACGGTTCGAAGGCCCCCAAGCTTTTGCGGGGCCTTTTGCATTTCTGGCGGAGCAAGATGAGATTCTGGCTGAGCAAGTTGAGATTCTGGCTGAGCAAGTTGAGATTCTGGCTGAGTCTGTGCATTTCTAATTAGGACCCAATGAAATTTTTCGACGAAGCAAGAATCGAAGTGACCGCAGGAGACGGTGGCTCCGGCGCGAGCTCGTTTCGTCGCGAGAAGTTTATTCCTCGGGGTGGTCCCGATGGCGGCGATGGGGGCAAGGGCGGCTCAGTGATCGCCGTCGCGGACCGTAATATCAATACCCTGATCGACTATCGTTATGCACGTAAACATATTGCGCAGGACGGTGAGCGTGGTCGGGGCACGGATCAATACGGTGCAGGCGCAGAAAACGTGATTCTGCGCATGCCGGTGGGCACCAGTATTTTCAATGAAGAGGACGAGACCCTTCTGGTCGACTTGGTGCAGCATGGCCAGGAGTTCGTACTTTGCCAGGGCGGCGAGGGAGGCCTGGGCAACATTCACTTCAAGTCCAGCACCAATCGTGCGCCTAAGAAATTCACGGCGGGCAAGGAAGGCGAGCATCGCAGTGTGAAGCTTGAGCTCAAAGTTTTGGCCGATGTCGGTTTACTGGGTATGCCCAACGCGGGTAAGTCCACCTTAGTGGCCGCAGTGAGTAACGCTCGCCCACGGATTGCGGACTACCCTTTCACGACTTTGAGTCCGAGCCTGGGCGTGGTGCGTGTGGCGCCCGAAAAAAGTTTTGTCATTGCCGATATTCCTGGTTTGATCGAGGGCGCCTCAGAAGGTGCCGGCCTTGGCCATCAGTTCTTGCGTCATCTGCAGCGCACCAGTCTGCTTTTGCACGTGGTTGATCTTGCACCTTTGGATGAGGGCGCGGATGTTGCAAAAGATGCGCGTGCCATTGTGTCGGAGCTCAAAAAGTACGATCAAACTCTCTTCGATAAACCTCGATGGATTGTTTTCAACAAGCTTGACCTCCTCTCGGATGAGGAGCGAGAAAAGCGCATCGAGGCGTTTCTCAAGAAGTTTATCGGCAAGGGCCGAGGCGCCATTCCGGTGGATCGCAGTAAAGTATTCGGCATTTCGGGCATCACCCGCGAGGGCTGTCAGGCGCTCCTGCTGGCCATTTACGATCATTTGGAACGGCAACAGAAACTTGTGGTCAAGCAAGAAGAGTTGGATGTAGATGTGCGCTTTCAGGAAGCGCCCGTGGTCGAGACGGTCAAGCCAAAGCAACGCGTCGGAAAAGCCAAGACCAGAGTTCAATTACCGAAAGAACGTGATGCAGACGGTCACCTTATTCAGGTGTTGAAGGCCAAAACGGCTAAACCAAAATTGCTTACTCAATCGACCTTGGCTCTTGATGGTCTGGTCAAAGCTCCCGTTAAAGTCGCTGTCAAAGTTGACAAGAAGGGCAAAGAAGCCAAGCCTGAAATTGATCCGCGCTTTCGCCCCATCGATGAAGGCGACGAGTGAGTGTGGCAAGTCGTGACCTATGCCTTGTCACCCACCCCATTCATTGCCTTGTCCTGAATTGCCTCAGATGAGTAAACTCGCCGACCCGTCCGTGCAATCCGTGCAGCAACTAAAGGCTTTGCCCTTGGTGCAAAACGCGCAGCGTCTGGTGGTCAAGGTCGGCTCAAGCCTAGTAACGAACGAGGGCAAGGGTTTGGATGCTGCGGCGATTTCGCGCTGGGGAGCCCAAGTCGCCGAGCTGCGCAAGCAAGGTAAAGACATTGTCATGGTGTCGTCTGGCGCGATTGCTGAGGGCATGAAGCGACTGGGATGGGCCAAGCGCCCGACCGAAATGCATGAGCTTCAAGCCGCTGCTGCGGTTGGGCAAATGGGCTTGGCCCACGTGTATGAAAGCACCTTTCGCACACACGGTCTCGCTACCGCACAAATTTTGCTGACCCATGAGGATTTAGCCGATCGAAAGCGCTACCTCAATGCCCGTTCAACTTTATTGACCCTACTCAAGCATAAAGTCGTACCGATCATCAATGAGAACGATACGGTCGTCACCGATGAAATTAAAGTGGGCGACAACGACACCCTGGGTGCCTTGGTGGCAAATCTGATTGATGCCGATGTATTCATTATTTTGACCGACCAAGAGGGTCTTTATACGGCCGATCCGCGCAAAGACTTGGACGCGCAATTTCTTGCGGCGGTGTCGGCTGGTGACCCCTTGCTCGAAGCCATGGCCGGAGGCGCTGGTTCGTCGATTGGCAGGGGAGGCATGATTACCAAGGTGCTCGCCGCCAAACGCGCAGCCAGTCGGGGCGCTCACACGATTGTTGCCTCGGGTCGGCAGGACCGAATCTTGGAGCGACTGGCGGCGGGCGAATTTTTCGGCACTCAGTTCATTGCTCAAACACAGCCTCTCGCTGCACGCAAGCAATGGCTGCAAGACCATTTGCAGTTGAAGGGTGCGCTGGTGCTCGATTCCGGTGCGGTGATTGCTTTGCTTCAAGGCGGCAAGAGTTTGTTGCCGATCGGCGTAGCGCAAGTGCAGGGCGAGTTTCAGCGTGGAGAAGCCGTAGCCATTCTTGATGCAGACGGCCGGGAAATTGCCCGGGGACTGAGCAACTATGCTAGCGCCGAAGCGCGCATGATTATGCGCAAGCCCTCCACAGAGATCGAATCGATTCTTGGCTTTGTTGAAGAACCGGAATTGATTCATCGCGACAATTTGGTTCTTCGCCAGGATTGAACGCCTTCGTAAAAATGCTCTCAACGACTCGCTGCGGGTGTTTTCGGGCAGGGATTGGTGGGAGCCAGCGAACGCTCGAATACTTAGGATGATTGAATTTCTGCGCCCAAGCCGGGAAACACCTTAATCGTCACGGTGGCCGCGGCCATGCGACCTGCCTTGGTCATTGCCTTTGTGTCTGCCCTGTCCATGATCACGGTCTTGATCATGGCCGTGATCGCGATCACGTTGGCGGTACTGCGCCTCCACCACTTGGCTCCGATACCACTGATCTTGAACAAAGTAGACGGGCTGACCGCAGGCGTTGTACTTGCTGCAATGCTTCGACCAGTGCTTCGAATGTCCAGGGGGCACTCTAAGGTAGAGCGGGGCTTGTACGACCGTCACTGGTGCAGGAACAATGATCACTGGTTGGGGATACACGATCTGAGGCTGCGGGAATCTACCGATGTCGATGCGACCATAAAACCCAGGTTGACCGACTTGTACTGACACTCCGACGTCGGCGGCTAAAGCCGGGCAGGAAAGTACGGCACTTGCCGTGAGCGCTAAGGCTAGGAATTGCTTCATCTGTTGCTCCCAATGACTACACTATGAAGTGTGGTCGTCCGACAAGCCTAAGTCTTGCAAAGAGAGCACGAACGGTCGGTTTGACGGTCTGAACGGTCATTCTGTAGGACAACTTCCTGATTGGAGCGATAGTCAGCGTTTACGCCCGCCTCGCCGATCCATCGCGTCCAGCGATCCGCCTCAACATAAGCTTTTGAGGTGGTTGATAGGCCGACGACGACCGCTTGACCCAGCGCGCTTCGCGATACAAATTATCTTACTGTCTTCGCCCATGCTTCGTATCTCTCCTGGTTGGCCTCATTCGGGGGATACAGCCCGGGCAAAGCCATGCCTGCATTGACTTGCGTCATGATCCATCCCTCAAGCCGCTCTTGCTCAACCGAGGCCTCAATGACATTCTCAAGAAGCGCCGCTGGAATAAGTACCGCGCCATCGGTGTCGACAACGATGATGTCATTTGGAAACACTGCAACGCCACCGCATCCCACGGGCTCCTGCCAGCTCACAAAGGTCAGGCCAGTGACCGACGACGGTGCGGCCGTGCCTTGACACCAAACTGGAAGTTCAGTGCCGAGTACCCCCTCAAGATCACGTACGACTCCGTCGGTGATCAGGGCCGCGACGCCGCGTTTGTGCATGCGTGCGCAAAGGATGTCACCAAAGATGCCCGCGTCAGTGACGCTCATGGCGTCTACAACGGTGATGCAGCCTGCGGGCATGGCCTCAATCGCTGCACGGGTCGAAATAGGTGCTCCCCATGAGGCTGGTGTGGCAAGATCTTCGCGTGCAGGTACAAAGCGAAGGGTGAAG
>JAYUOT010000312.1:0-2641 GCA_043760705.1 Betaproteobacteria bacterium | reverse complement strand
AGAACATCCCCGCGACGATACCCACCCGCAAAATTCAGTGCATTCATTTTGGCATGGCTGGCGTGAGCCATCTGCTGCCCCTGTACGGTCGAGTTATTGCGCTGCAAACTTTGCGGAATTTCTGAAGCTTCACCAAATACGCTTTCAATCAAAGTGCGAGCATCATCAGGCATCGAAAAATTGCCGACCTGCAAGGCTTTGGCCGTTAACCACAATTGCGATTGATCGGGATACACTCCACCGGTTTTAGGGAAAGCGCTCCTGAACCAGTTTGCCGCAGGCTCGGCATTCCATGCGGGGCCAAATATCACCATGAGCGGCGTACCCCGCTGATCGGGTTCGCCCGTCGCCAGACGATTGCCGGATATGTCTCGCGTATGCCGTCGTAAGCGTCCGGCCCGTTGAATCAGGCGATCAATCGGCGCTAAATCACTGACCAACAAATCAAAATCCACGTCCAGTGATTGCTCTATCACTTGGGTGGCAATCACCAACTGGCCTGCGCGTTTGATTGCATCGCTTCCGGGACCAAAGGCAGCAAGTATGTCTTCTTCTGTTGTCAGTCTGTCACCCAAAGCGAAACGAGCATGAAATAGGGTAAGCCGCTGTCGCGGCAGACGACCAGAAAATAACTCAAACGCTTGCATGGCGTCCGCCACGGTGTTACGTATCCAGCAGACGCATTGACCGGAAGCCAAGGCGGCGTCTATCGTCTCGACAATCTCGGTTTGCTGGTGACGATAATCGATGGAGACAGTGCGTTTGACCTCAGCACGAGTGTCAAGAGCGACTTCATCAAGTTTGTCGGGAATTGAAGATTGCCAAACACTGGCAAGTGGATAGGCTGTGCCCTGAATGCATGGGCAAGCGCTGTCTCGGCCTCTGGCATACGCGGCCAAGAGCGCCTGTTTCATATGGGCCGACAAGGTGGCGGATAACATAATCACGCTGCCACCAGCCCGAGCGTGAAATTCCAGCAGGACTTCCAGTACGCCTTGCATATACGCGTCGCAGGCATGAACTTCATCGACAATCAGCACCTTGTGGAATAAACCGAGTAACCGCAACGATTGATGTCTGCTGTGCAGTACACCGAGTAAAGCTTGATCTATGGTGCCGACACCAGCTTGGGACAATAAAGCGCGCTTGTTGTGGTCAGCGAGCCATGCTGTGCAACGTGCTGATGCGGTTTCATCCTGTTGCTCGAAATCATTTTCAGCATGTGAAGATGGCAATACAGAAGCTGCAAAACGTTCTACCAGTTGCCGGCTTCCATGCGCCAGTACTAAGTTGGCATCGCCAGCAAACAATCGCTGGTAGAAATTTGACAACCGCCCATACATCGCATTGGCAGTGGCCATCGTGGGTAGGGCGATAAAGAAGCCATGAGCCGCGCCTGTTTCCATCAAGCGATAGGCGATGGTTAGTGCTGCCTCGGTCTTGCCTGCCCCGGTTACATCTTCCAGTAAGTATATCTGCGGGCCTTCCGGGATTTTCGTATCTATTGCCCATTGCTGCAGAGGCGATGGAATCGCGATCTCGTTATTGTCAAAGAGATCAAAAAACTTTTGTTTCATCACGAGTTTTTTTGGAACGACGCCGCTGACATGTAGTGCTTTTTTCGCCTGTTTCTGTGCAAGTAGCCAATATTCCTCCAGCGGCATTGCCGCAGGCTGGTAGGCGAAAAAATCGGTATTGGAACCGAGCCAGTCAGCTAATACGGCAACTCCCGCAAACCACCATGACAAAGCTTGGCTAACCTGTTCAAACCGGGCTGCGTCAAGCGTGGCCGGAATTTCTGCCGCCGACTGCGGCAACAGAAGATCGCGCATGGCGTTTACAAAGGTAAGTGCCGCTTTTTTATCTTGCCTGGAGTAATAATCTTCAAGGGAGCAATAAGCAGGAGCGATCTTAGGCGGCTGCCCATGATGCCCCGTGACTGCACGCATCCAGAAATCGAGGCCGGTCATTTGCAATTTAGTAGTTCCGCCAAACCAGCCATCCTCGATGGCGTGGTCAGCCAAGAAATCGCGCCATAACCATTGCCCCAAAGAATCGTGGCGCTCGGTATAGGACTTCGCTGGATCAGGTACCCGCCCTTGTAATTGTTCAAACAATTCCGGTTTTTGTGACTGAAAGGCTTCACTAAATTTACCCAAATCATGGATAGACAACCACAACGCGGCCCATTGCGTCCATGCGGATCGGGCGCAATTTAACTGACTGCAAAACCAGTTGGAAATAACGGATTCTTGATTCAAATACTCCATCCCCACTGCCGCCACATCAAGGCAGTGGTACGCAAGCGGATGCCATTTTTGCTCGTGGGGATAGGCGGGATCAGCTTTGCCCCAGTATCGAAAAACTACCTCTTGCTCCGGCTTTGGCATTGTGGATTCTCCTTGGCCAATTTTGTTAGCTGTCATTTTGCACCCCCTGACTATCAAGACGTGATAGTCAGAATTTTGTCTGGTCATGTGCGGTTATATGCGGATAGCGCTTGGGTCAACCGCGCCTTAACGCACTCCCTCAATGTACCAGGAGACACGACTTCGACATCCGCCCCATGCCTCATGATATCCATAACAAGCTCTCTTTCATCCCGATACGGAATCCGCAACTCATACCGCCCATCCGTAAG
>JAYUOT010000311.1:0-2643 GCA_043760705.1 Betaproteobacteria bacterium | reverse complement strand
TTTTGGGTTTGTGCAGTCGCAGATCATCTCAGCGGTTTGTCTTTCTCAAAGCGCTTTGGGCGTCTGTCTAGACAAGCTTGCCTTAAATCCCGCGATTGCTCTGACCGTATACGTCGACGACATCATCGTTTCCACATCGGACAGCGCACTCCTTGACCAAGTGCTGAAGGACATTCAGGCTGCCGCAGAAAAAGCTCACTTTGTCCTCAACGCCAACAAACAGGAAGGGCCAGCAGCCGCAATCAAAGCCTTCAACATAGTGCTGACAAAAGGTAGCATGGAAATAGAGGCGGATCGCTTCAAACAGTTTGAAGAAGCACTGAAGACAGCGACGAGCGAAAATCAACGCGCAGGCATAAAGTCTTACGTCGCCTCAGTTAACGCTGGGCAGGGACTTGCTATCTCGGTCTAACCAAGGCTTCACAGATCACCTGCCGAAGCTACTATCCGCCCGTGGTTGAATGGCGTGCGTGGAACGCGACCTGTGCCTGCTCCAGGCGCGTCTGCAGGGTGTCACGGGCACGTTTTGCTGAATCTCGCCGTTTAATTCCACTCTGGTGGAGGAAGTGAAGAATTCAGGTCATCAAGTACGGCCTGATAAAACCTCGTGCCGTCTCTCAAACCTGTTTTGCGACAGGCGTTCAGCATACTTTCCGCTTTCAATCGAATGCTCATAGATCTTGTCAATAAGAAGTTCTTCAATATCTCCGGCGGCTCAGTGTGGTATCGGTGCCGCCTAGAGACAAAACCAACGCAATCTAAATCGATTTGAGACCATTGATCCTTAGTGCAACCAGGGCTGTCAATATGGCTGTGACCTAATTTTTTCAAAAAAAACGAAAAATATTTATCCGCGTTTTCTAAGTATTTTTTTGCTCGACTATTCGCATTCAGGCTCAATAGCGCCATCGCCCAATAGCAGTAAAAACTTCCCTTTTCCGACCCGTCTTTCAAAAATCTGACAGCACTTCCTTCATATGCTTTCACACCCCTGCCATCCATGTACATGCTGGCTACCCGACTGTATGCCGGGAGCGAACCCAATTTAATGGCTTGGACATACAGCTTCAGTGCCCGTTTGTCATCTTGAAGTGTTTCTCCGAGTCCGTAGTAGTAGTCCTCCGCTTCTTTAAAAACAGATGTCCACGGTACTTGCTGAGCCAAGAGTGATGTTTCAAATCGCAATTCATTCGACACCCATGATTCATTACCTGGAACAGAGTCTTCGCCGTCAATAGCTCCAGGTGCGAGCGCAATGCCACGTACAACCACATTGACCGGAGCGTTAAAAAATTCACGGTTGTCAGAAACTCTAAATCCTTTTGTTGCCAAATAGGTATGTACGAACAACTCCGCTTCGCTACAGTCAGAAAACAATTGCTCGTACACCACAATAAATGGCGTGGGCAATCCTGTTGTGCTTGACAATTCTGCGGCCCTCTCAGTAGGACTACGCGTCGTCTTTCCGACCTTTACCAGGCCGGGCATTGCACTATTGGCGAGCACATAAAGATGGCCAACATCGTTCATAGCTTCCTCTGATTATTTTTACTTTCTGGTAGTGTAAGGCGTCGCGGTTTTTGGTAACTATTGAATGCTCCGAAACTCGAGACTTGCTCTGACCTGGGTTCGCCTACGAATTGGGCTGTCGCAAATCATGATTTGCACTGCCGGTCGTTAGATGCCGATGACGCTGAAACAGTAAGCGGTAGTGGTTTGCACAGCATGAACAACACCGCAGCGTCCGGGCACATGGCGATAGATTAGACCGATATCGGATCGTGCCCGCTGCTACTATCCGTCCATGATTGACTGGCAAACCTGTATCGCCGTGGAACGCAACCCGGATCGTGTGGATGGCGCTTGGGTGTTTCGCGGCACCCGAGTGCCTGTGGCGGCGCTGTTTGAAAATCTTGAAGACGACGCCTCCGTCCACCAGTTTGTGCAATGGTTTCCAGGGGTGACGCTGGAGCAGGCTCGCGCAGTGCTGGAACACGCGGCACGCAGTTCGTTGGCGGTCGCGCATGCAGCCGATTTGCAAGTCAATAAAGAGAGAGTTGAAATCCCGCCGTTAAATCGCAATCCGCGTGAAGGATGGGCGGCTGACAGCCAGCGCCTTGCCCAGTCCAGAGATGACGATTTGGTGTGGCCTGAATTTGGCACCGCCACCGTCAATTCACAACCAACGCAGTGCGGCGAGTCAGGCCCGAAGGATTGGGGCGATTTCAAAAAGCGAAGCGCATGAGCCCCAAGCATTTGGGCCTGGCTCGCCGCACGGGCCTTCGGCGTTCGGCTGTCAGGTCAAAAACCGGTCGGCTCCATCAGCACCGAAAACGGTCGCGCAAAAACCTTGCAAGCCCTGACCAAGCTC
The DNA here is from genome assembly GCA_043760705.1 of Betaproteobacteria bacterium. Lineage (GTDB taxonomy): Bacteria > Pseudomonadota > Gammaproteobacteria > Burkholderiales > Burkholderiaceae_E > JAPOKJ01. The sequence goes on along the minus strand of JAYUOT010000311.1, from coordinate 272 downwards.
AGAAAATCAGTCCACAAACGAGTCAATCCGCTGCAAACCAGAAACGCGGCTGAAATTTTTTGCGTTACGGGTCATCAGCGGCAGATTTTCAGTGATCGCACTGGCGGCGATGATGGCCGCGCAGATGCGCCGCAACATCGACATGACCCACGGCCTAGTGATGAGCGAGGCCGTGAACAACCTGGGGCAGGCCGGGGTGATGGTGGATCGGGTGCTGGGGGCGTTGAGGCCTTGATTCTCACGCCCCTGTTCACGCTGAGCTTGTCGATGCA
>JAYUOT010000310.1:0-2645 GCA_043760705.1 Betaproteobacteria bacterium | reverse complement strand
CCCCGGCGGCACCGGTTAAAAGTATTTGCATAATGCGCACTCTCTGTTTGAATTGGTTCACAAAGAAAAGAGTCTAAACTCTCAGCCATTTTTCAAGTACCCCTGCGCCAGGTAATCGACACTGAGGGCGCCTTGCTTCGAGGGCCTTGCTTCGAGGGCTTGCTTCGACACTTTGCTTCGGCGCCCTAGTTCGGCGCCGGGCCCAGTGTGGTGAGTCACACCGATGAGTTTCTTGCCCCGAACTGTAAGGTCCTCATGCAGCCCTACGACCAAGGACTTAGAACCGTCCAGCTTGCCCGGCGCTCGCCGCAGAGCTAGTCTCCAAAAAGCAACGCCTCGTCGCTGCAACACTTACCTCGATCACTACCGCGCCTTACTACGAGGCGGCGTCTCAAGGCTCGAGGTTCATCATCAAGACACCTAGCGCAGCCTACAATGCAGGCGCAGCCATTTCAGGACACCCGAAATGCAAGAACTAGAAAACACCTTGTCGGCACTCGATGCAAGCGCAACGCTGGCCGAACGGCATTTGTCCCTCATTCGATTATTACAGTGGATCAGGGGTACTGAGCCCCCATCAGGACGGACGGCGCAAGCTTCGGCCTTGGCCTCAACGCGCCGCCTCCAGGAGATGCTGACTCTGCTCAGTATCTCCCCCAGGTTGAGAGATCAGTTCCAAAAATGGTGGGCCGTCACCTCCGAAACCGTGGACATCACCACCTTGATGGCAGATTTTGGCTTCGCGCCGCGGACCTCCTTTATGAGTGAGGCCGGGCGACGACTACGTTTGCGACTCTTGCCGATGTCGCCCGAAACCAATGACGCAGCCGAGCTTTTTGAGCTGGCTCTCGACTACGAGTCCGATAGCGGCTGGTTGGCCGCGCTCGATGAGCCCGCATTGCAAGGCCTGGGGCAACGCCTCACGCAACCCTCAAAGATTGAAGGCCTCAGCCTGTGGCAGCACGAGCTTTTGGACGCCATGATTTATTGCGCAAGCCAAGTCCGTTCAACAGGCTTTTCGGCCGAGGTGCGCTTGCGGATGAGTCAAGAGGCCATCAAAGACCGTCCCTTTCACGCCCTGTCGGCCGACGCGGAAAGTCTGCGAGCGGCATTTGTCGCCTGGCCGCGAGATCCGGAGCTAGTCGCGCGCCGCGCACAGCGCTTTAGAGAACGTCTTGAAGAGTGCCGTCTTGCCACCAGCAGCGTTTACAGCCATCTTGAAGAGCACGGCGTATCGATCGGTTTGGTGTTCCAACTGCGGCAAATGCGAAAACGTATTATCCGTATCCGCGAGTTGATGGACTGCCTGCTCTCGACTCGACCTGAAATGAGCGCACAAAGGCTTGTGCTGAGGCTGCTGGCTCAGTCCAACGAAGATCGAAGCCTGCGCTCCTTGATTTCCGACAACTCTTCGCTTTTGGCCGCAAAGGTGGCGGAGCGCAGCGCTCAAACCGGCGAGCAATATATTACGCGCGACAAAAAGGAGTATCGCACCATGTTGCGAAGGGCGGCCGGTGGTGGCGCGATGATGTCGCTCACCACGGTCGCAAAGTTTGTGCTGGCCGGCCTGGGCGCCTCAGTCTTTTGGTCTGGCTTTTTAGCCGGACTGAATTATTCCGTGAGTTTTTTGTTGATCGGCTTGTTGCATTGGACCGTCGCAACCAAACAGCCCGCCATGACCGCACCGGCACTAGCGGTTCGCCTCAAGGATGTGGAAAGCGACACGGCGCTCGAAGCTTTTGTCGACGAGATCACCCATCTAGTGCGCTCTCAGGTCGCTGCTGTGATTGGAAACCTGAGCCTGGTCGTTCCGAGCGTCCTCCTGATCAGCGCCGCTTGGTGGTTATTTCTGGATCGCCCAATGATTAGCGAAAAGGAGGCTCACTATGTTTTCGAGTCGCTTACTTTACTGGGACCGATGGCCGTTTACGCAGCCTTTACCGGTGTACTTCTTTTTGTCTCCAGTCTCATGGCGGGTTGGGCGGAGAACTGGTTTGTGCTGCACCGTATGGAGTCGGCGATCCGGCACAACCCGCGCATTTCAGACGGTTTAGGGCCTGAGCGTGCGGCGCGCTGGGCCTCATTTTGGCGGCGCAACATCTCCGCCTTTGCTTCCAGTATTTCTCTAGGCCTTATGCTGGGACTGGTCCCGGCTTTCGCCACGTTTTTGGGTCTCGGTCTCGACGTCAGGCATGTCACCTTATCAACGGGGCAGATCACGGCGGCCGTCGCCAGCTTGGGGCCTGAAGCCTTCACGCTCGACGCCTTCTGGTGGAGTGTGGCCTCCATCCCTGTCATGGCCCTACTGAATCTTCTGGTCAGTTTTTACCTCGCTTTTCGTGTCGCCCTTTCCGCTCATAACGTGAGCGGGGTCGACCGCAAACGAATTCGGCGGGCCATTTCCAAACGCTTCCTGGCCTCGCCGCTCTCCTTTGTTTGGCCAAGGGAGTAAAATACTGACCTTCTCCTTTGAAGCGCGCCTCTGGCGAGTCCGTGGAATCAACTCGGTCCACGACTTCTGTGTTTTTTTGCTTGGGCTTGAACTCGGTCCTGATCGGACCCTATTCGGCCTGATTATGCAGCGCTCCTAGCCCCATCTACTCTTCTATTGTCTGTTGTCTTCATGATTACCCTTAAAAACGTCG
>JAYUOT010000309.1:0-2651 GCA_043760705.1 Betaproteobacteria bacterium | reverse complement strand
TGAAAAAATGACTGAAAACACTGCCATTCATTGCATCGGAGTGATTGGTGCCGGCGCCATGGGCCGGGGCATCGCGCAATTGTTCGCGCAAAGCGGCTATCAGATTATTTTGTTTGACACGCAAACCAATGCGATGGAGGCTGCACTGGCATCGATTGGCGACACCTTTAAATTGCTCACCGAAAAGGGCCGGATGACCGACGAGGCGCGACAAGCTCATCTCGCTCGAATGACTCTGAGCACTGAGCTGTCCGGTTTAAAGAATTGTCAGTTGGTCATAGAAGCGGTGATAGAGCGTCTTGACATTAAACAACAACTGTTCAAAGCCCTTGAGGCTGTGACTTCCGCCGACTGCATTCTTGCGAGTAACACTTCCTCCTTATCGATCGCGGCCATTGCTAGCGTCTGTGCCCATCCGGAGCGTGTCGCCGGCTTGCACTTTTTCAATCCCGTACCGCTGATGAAGGTGGTCGAAGTGATTCGCGGTCCGCGTACCGAGCCAAGGGTTGTGGAACAACTCTGTCGTTTGACGAAAAGCAGTGGTCATCACGCCGTCGTGGCGAGTGACATGCCGGGCTTTATTGTCAATCATGCCGGCCGTGGTTACGGAACAGAGTCTTTGAAGGCACTTGGAGAAGGCGTAAGTGACATTCCGAGTATCGATTTGATTCTCAAAGAGCATGTCGTGTTCGGTGCCAGTGGCGCCGGCTTTAAACTCGGCCCCTTCGAGTTAATGGACCTCACCGGCTTGGATGTATCGCATCCGGTGATGGAGTCCATCTACCAGCAGTTTTATCAAGAGCCTAGGTACCGTCCCTCTGCACTCGCCGCGCAACGTTACGCAGCGGGGCTGTTCGGACGTAAAACTGCGGCCGGGTTTTATGCTTATGCCGACAAGCAGCAGGTCTTTGACGGCGAACGTCTGAGCTGGCCGCAACCCAGTTCAGCCGCCCGTTTAAACGGCGTAAAAGTAGCACTTAGCCCCAGTTCACCTAAGGAAGTTGGCCACCTTGTTTCCGAGCTCGGTGCAAATCTTGTGGATCACCTGCCTGACGCAGATCTTGTACTTGATTGCCCGCTCGGCCTGGATTTGAGCGAGTCCCTTGCCGAGCAAGACTTAGTCAAATATGCGCCCAAGGCGCTCGCGCTCGATGTGCTGTTTCCGTTTGGCTATCGGGCCTGTAAACGTCGCGTCATCATGGCCTGCCCGGCCACACTGAGCGAAACCGTGGCGCTTGGCCAAGCTCTGTTTGCAGGAGATGGCGCGCAAGTCAGTGTTCTCAGAGACAGTCCTGGCTTCATTAGTCAAAGAGTGGTCGCCATGGTGGTGGCCATCGCTTGCGAAATGGCGCAAATGCGAATTGCTTCCCCCGCAGACATTAATGAAGCCGTTCGTCTGGGTCTTGGTTACCCCATGGGCCCATTGGCGATGGGCGATGCACTAGGCGCCAAGAAGGTCTTGTTGCTCCTTGAAAACTTACTGATCGCCACTGAGGATCCACGCTATCGCCCGCCCGCTTGGCTCAAGCGACGTGCTTTGCTCGGCTTAAGCTTGTCACAAAGCGACTAGAGCGATCAAAGATTCGGACGCGGCCGGGCGAAATCCTTCGTCCTGAGCGACAATATAGGGCTTAGGAATAAGGTTTTTATATGGTCAATGAACCCAATACTGGTATGTCTGGCGCCCCTTCGGATATTAATGCGCACAACATCGGAACGATGGCTGTGGCAGAGAAACAGCGCTTCGATCTCGGTGTCTTAGAGTCCTACCTCAAGCAACACATTGAGGGCTTTCAGGGGCCGGTGGCGGTCGAGCAATTCAAGGGCGGGCAATCCAACCCAACCTTCAAACTGACCACGCCCAAGAAAAGCTATGTCATGCGCTCGAAGCCCGGCCCGATTGCCAAACTTCTGCCGTCCGCTCATGCGATCGAGCGCGAGTTTAAGGTCCAGTCGGCACTGGCAGGTAGCGACGTGCCCGTCTCCAAGATGTATTGTCTGTGCGAAGACGAAGCGGTCATTGGGCGTGCTTTTTACATCATGGATTGCGTCGAAGGTCGAGTCCTTTGGGACCAGGGCCTGGCCGGATATTCCAATGCGGAGCGCGCCGCCATTTACGACGAAATGAATCGCGTCATCGCTGCACTGCATCGTGTCGACTATCAAGCAGTAGGACTTTCGGATTTCGGTAAGCCGGGAAATTATTTTTCGCGCCAGATCAACCGCTGGACCAAGCAATATCAAATGAGCGAGACTGAGCCGATCAACTCAATGAATCGCCTGATCGAATGGCTTCCGCAACATATCCCGGCCGGTGACGACACCACTATTGTTCACGGCGATTACCGCCTCGATAACATGATCTTCGATGCCACCGCGCCGAAAGTACGTGCCGTACTCGATTGGGAGTTATCCACACTAGGACATCCTATGGCAGATTTTTCGTACCACTGTATGAGTTATCACATTCCGCCAGGCGCTTTTCGAGGCATCGCCGGTCTGGATCTTAAAGCTCTCGGTATTCCCAGTGAGTCCGAGTACATTGCTCGTTACTCCGCTCGCTCAGGGCGCGAGGTTCCCCAAGAAAACTGGGATTTTTACATGGCCTACAACCTATTTCGCTTGGCGGGTATCTTACAAGGCATCATGAA
>JAYUOT010000308.1:0-2651 GCA_043760705.1 Betaproteobacteria bacterium | reverse complement strand
TTAGCCATTAAAGTGTTGCGCGGCAATGACGAAATTACACTCAACGTCAAACCGGAGTCCAAGGATTCAGAAAAGCCCGAAGAAGTGGGCAAGAAAATTGGCCGAATTGGTGCTGCCTTGACCGACAAGATTACATTCGACACCGTGCAATATGGTCCACTCGAAGGGATTGTCCAGGGCATCAAGCAAACCTGGGACATGTCTCTTTTTTCCGTCAAAATGATGGGGAAAATGGTCACCGGTGATCTCTCGCTCAAGAATTTGAGTGGTCCGGTCACGATTGCCGACCTGGCTGGCAAGACGGTCAGAGTCGGCTGGTACGCGTATGTTAGCTTCCTGGCGTTAATCAGCATCAGCCTGGCGGTACTTAACCTGATGCCTATCCCCGTTTTGGACGGCGGGCATTTGGTATATTACGGCCTCGAAGCGCTAAAGGGCAAACCATTGTCCGAGCGTTTCATGGAATGGACACAAAAAGCGGGCCTCGCCTTAATCATGATGATGATGGCCGTGGCCCTGTTCAATGATTTTTCCCGCCTGCTAGGGTCGTAACGGATGCACTATAAAATTCGCGTAAGCGCACTGTCACTCGCTGTTCTCAATGCGCTTTGTGCTTTTCCTAGCATTGCGCTTGCTCAAGCCGCTCCACCAGGAAGTTCCGCGACTAACGCCCCGAGTGCGGCGCCGGCTCCCTTCTCACCGTTTGTTGTGCGAGATATCCAAGTGGAAGGCGTGCAAAGGGTAGAACCCGGCACCGTGTTCAACTATTTGCCGGTGCGAATTGGGCAGCGATTGACCGAGGATCTTGCCGCTGAAGCCGTCAAAGCATTGTTCGGTACCGGATTCTTCAAGGACGTTCGTCTTGAGGTGAAGGGCGATGTGTTGATCGTTGTACTCGAAGAGCGTCCCGCGATTGGAGCCCTCGAAGTGACTGGCTCCAAAGAGTTTGAAAAAGATGTCCTCGTCAAAGTGCTTCGTGAACAAGGTTTAGCGGAAGGCAGAATCTTTGATCGAAGTGTTTTGGATCGTGCGGAGCAAGAGCTTAAACGTCAGTACTTGAGTCGCGGAAAATATGCCGTGAAGGTGATTGCGACCGTGACGCCATTAGAGCGTAACCGGGTCGGCATTTCGGTGGCGATTGAAGAAGGGGACAACGCCCGAATCCGCGCCATTCGCTTTGTGGGCAACAAGGCTTTTACCGAAGCTCAGCTTCTTGATCAGCTCAATTTAGCGACGCCCAATTGGGCAAGCTGGTGGACCAAACGTGATCAGTTTAGCCGCGAAAAGTTGCTAGGCGACCTTGAAACGCTGCGCTCCTACTACCTGGATCGCGGCTACCTCGAGTTCTCGATTGAAGCGAATCAGGTGGCCATTACCCCCGATAAAGAAGACATCGAAATCGTCATTACGATTAAGGAAGGAGAACAGTTTCGTTTTGATGAGGCAAGGTTTTCCGGAAATCTTTTGGGTCGTGAAGCTGAGCTTAAAAGTGCCCTGCGTTTGACCCCCGGTGAGGTTTTCAACGGCACGAGGCTCAATGAATCCACCAAACAAATGCAAGAGCAGTTTGGTTTGATTGGCTACGCCTTTGCCAACGTGAATGCGGTGCCAGAGGTTGATCGCGACAAGAAAATGGTTAAGTTCAATTTTCTGGTGGATCCAGGTCGCAGGGTGTACGTTCGACGCATCAACGTGAGTGGCAATGCAAGAACTCGCGATGAGGTCATTCGGCGCGAAATGAGACAGTTCGAAGACTCCTGGTATGACTCGGAGCGCATTCGTACCTCGCGCACAAGAATTAACCGTCTCGGCTACTTTAAAGAAGTCAATATCGAAACACAGGCTGTTCCAGGGGCCCCTGATCAGGTGGACCTGTCGGTTATTGTGGCCGAACGTCCCACTGGAAACATACAGTTTGGAGTTGGTTTTGGTCAAACTGAGAAATTGATTCTCTCAGCGGGCATTAATCAAACTAACTTTTTAGGGACCGGTAAACAGCTCAATCTTGACATCAATACGAGCAAGTCGTTTCGTACCGTATCGGTGGCCTACACCGACCCTTATTTCACGGACGATGGTATCAGCCGCACCTTTGATGCGTACACTCGTCTTTATAATGCAGCGGCTCTGGGCTTGGGCGACTATACCTTGCGATCCAACGGCATTGGATTGCGCTTTGGTATTCCCTACACAAATATTGATCGTGTCTCGTTTGGCCTGGCGTACGAACAAAATAAATTGATCGTTGGCGACACTGCACCTGCGCTCTATGCCAAAGCCAAGCAAGACTCTGGCGATGGCGTCACCGCAGCCATTCTGGCTCGCCTGAATTGGCTACGCGACACTCGTGATAGCGCCTTTGCGCCTACAGAGGGGACCTTCATTTCAGCCGGTGCCGAAGTGACCCTGCCGGTCGCCGAGCAGCGCTATGCGCGCCTGACCTATAACCACCAGTTCTATTATCCAGTGAGTAAAGGTGTGACGCTCCTGTTGAACGGTGATGTCGGGTTTGGAAAGGGTCTAGGCTCAAGTCCTTATCCTGTGTTTAAGAATTTTTATGCCGGTGGTATTGGGACGGTTCGCGGTTTCCAATACGGATCCTTAGGCGGCTATGACAATGTGCTGATCAAGGATAACCTCACGGGCAATAC
>JAYUOT010000307.1:0-30275 GCA_043760705.1 Betaproteobacteria bacterium | reverse complement strand
GTTGAAAAAGTTCGGGCGCGTGATAGATTCGCCGGAGCAAGACCCATTCGACGAAGAGACCTACCGCTGCGACGCCAAGCGCTGCGAGCAGTACCGCACCCCAAAATCCGAGGTGGGTATCGCCAAAGCGGCTGACCAACGAGTACGCGATGTAAATACCCAGCATGTAAAACGAGCCATGGGCAAAGTTGACGATGCGGGTGACACCGAAAATCAGCGACAAACCCACGGCGATCAAAAATAGCGTCGAAGCGCTCGCCAGACCGTTGAGGAACTGGACTGCGAAGGCGTCAAGGGTCATTGCTTATTTCAGCACTTCAGTCCGCTGCACGGAGCTTCTTGACCTCGGCATCGGAGGGCAAAAACTTGGCGCCGTCGTAGTACACATAGTCCTTCATCTCACCCTTGCCGCCGCGCACCGTGGTGCGACCCACGTAAGCGCCCATCGTGGACTGATGATCCACCGCGCGAAAGTTTGCCTTACCAAAGGGTGTGGTGAACTGCAGGCCCTTGAAGGCCGCAATGAGCTTTTCGGTGTCGGTTGAATTGGCCATTCTCAAGCCCGCCTCCAGCGCCTTGATCGTGGCATAGCCAACCACCGAACCCAAGCGCGGATAGTCTTTATATTTGCCATGGTAGGCAATAAAGAAGGCCTTGTGCTCAGGCGTGTCAATGCCGTACCAAGGGTAGCCCGTCACTAACCAGCCCTCGGGCGTTTCGTCCTTGAGCGGATCAATATACTCAGGTTCACCCGTAAGTAAGCTCACCACGTCACGGCCTTTAAACAGACCACGGGTGTTGCCTTCGCGCACGAACTTTGCCAGATCGGCACCGAACAGCACGTTGAAAATCGCATCGGGCTTGGCATCGGCCAAAGCTTGAACCACGGCACCGGCATCAATCCGGCCAAGGGGAGACGCCTGCTCACCCACAAACTCAATATCCGGCTGAGCCTTTTTCATTTGCTCTTTGAAGGTCGCCACCGCGGACTGGCCGTACTCGTAATTGGGATACACAATCGCCCAGCGTTTTTTCCTCATCTTGACGGCCTCCGGCACGAGCATGGCGGTTTGCATATAGGTGGAGGTGCGCAACCGGAAGGTGTAGCGATTGCCGTTTTGCCAGACGATTTTGTCCGTCAAAGGCTCGGTCGCCAAAAAGAAAGTCTTCTTCTGCTTGGCAAAATCGGTCAAAGCCAGACCGATGTTGGAGAGAAAGCCACCTGCCAGCAGATCCACTTTTTCCCTGGACAGCATTTCTTCGGCAACCCGAACCGCATCGCCCGGATTGGCACCGTCGTCACGAAAGATCATCTCAATTTTTCGGCCATTGATACCGCCGGTGGCATTGATTTGCTCAACCGCGAGTTCCATTCCCTTTTTGTAGGGCTCCAGGAAAGCGGGCTGCGCCTTATAGCTATTGATTTCGCCGATGCGAATGGGCTTTTGCTGGGCTGCGCTGGGTGCAACCAAGCAGACGGTCAGAGCCAGCATGCTCAAGACGCCGGGGACAAAACGCTTCATTCAAGACTCCTAGAAACTTGCGGATTTGCGAGTGTAGACCGAGACATTAACGCAAAAATGGAAACGGTCAAGTTGGGGACGAGATCGGGGCGGGATCCGGCGGGATCGGGCCGAGCAAGATCCGTCACAATGCGTTAATTACTTGCCCTAAAGGTTAACGAAGCCATGAATAGTGAACATTTTGACGTGTTGATTGTGGGTGCCGGACTCTCCGGTATTGGTGCGGGTTATCACCTGCAAGCCCATTGCCTGAATAAGGGCTACGCGATATTGGAAGGTCGCGAGGCGTCGGGTGGTACTTGGGACTTGTTTCGCTATCCCGGTGTTCGCTCAGACTCCGATATGTACACGCTCGGTTACGCGTTTCGCCCCTGGAGAGAAGCCAAGGCGATTGCGGATGGCCCGAACATCTTGAACTATGTGCGTCAAACCGCCCAAGACTACGGAATCGATCAGAAGATTCGATATTCGCATCAGGTCAAGCGCGCCTCTTGGTCGAGTAGCGAGGCGAGGTGGACGATTGAGGCCGATCACAAGGGGGAGCTCAGACAATTCACCTGCAATTTTCTCTTGATGTGCGCGGGTTACTACAAATACTCGGCTGGCTACACCCCGGACTTTCCGGGTTTCGCCAACTTCAAGGGCCAGATTGCCCATCCGCAAAAATGGACCCCGGATATTGATTACACCGGAAAGCGTGTGGTTGTGATTGGCAGTGGCGCCACGGCCGTGACCCTGGTGCCGGAGCTAGCCAAAAAAGCAGCGCATGTGACCATGCTGCAGCGCTCGCCCACCTACGTGGTGTCACGCCCCTCCGTGGACGCACTCGCCGATAAACTGCGGCGCTGGCTGCCTGCGAAGATGGCCTACGGCTTGGTGCGCTGGAAAAATGTTCTTTACGGAATGTATATTTTCAAGATGTGCCGCAAGTATCCCGCCAAGGTGAAGGCGGTACTACTCGGCCAGGTGCGTGCTGAGTTGGGGCCGAGCTACGATGTGGACAAGCATTTCACTCCGCGCTATAACCCTTGGGAACAGCGCATGTGTCTGGTCCCCGATAGTGATTTGTTCAGGACCTTGAAAGCTGAAAAAGCCTCGGTGGTGACCGATCAGATTGAGACCTTCACAGAAACGGGCATCAAATTGGCCTCTGGCGAGGAGTTGCAGGCGGACTTGATCGTGACAGCCACCGGCCTCAATCTTGAGGTGCTGGGCGGCTTGGAGGTGACGGTCGATGGCAGGCGCGTGGACTTTTCAAAATGCCTGGCCTACAAAGGCATGATGTACAACGATGTGCCGAATTTGGCCTCGGTGTTCGGGTACACCAATGCCTCCTGGACCTTGAAGGCGGACCTCACCTGTCAATACGTGTGCCGTCTACTGAACCACATGGACAGCACGGGTGCCAAGTTTTGTACACCCCATTTGCGAAGTGGTGAAGTGAAGGAAATGCCCTGGGTCGATTTCTCGTCAGGTTATTTTCAACGGGCCCAGGACATTCTGCCCAAGCAGGGGTCGACTCATCCCTGGAAGCTTTATCAAAACTATGCTTTGGATATTTTTGCGTTGAGGTTTGGGTCGGTGAAGGATCGTGCGATGGAGTTTTCAGCTTGAGTGAGGCTCAGGCGGTGGTCCGAGCGGCCTTAGTGCGTTTTCACAAGTTCAGCGCCATCTAGTCTTGCCAGCCTTTTATCAAAGGTTCCGAGTGGCATGTGTCCGGCTTTACGCGCGATTTCCAAAACAAGGCAGTCCGAAAAGCCTGGAGTGGGCTTTCGTCGAAAACTGGCTAGAGCCTGGGTGACCGTGTCGGCGTCTTGCACAACAATGGTTTCATGGCCCAAAAGCATCTCAATCATTAGCATCAGCTGCGCAGAGGTTCGCTCATAGACAGCGTCCAGGACCCAGACAGTTTCTGCGAGAACCAGATGTGAAACCCATGCGCCTTTGAGAATCATTTTATCTGCGGATGCAGCTTGCCTTGCATCGTCTCGGACAAGAATGCGCAGTAACACATTCGTGTCAATCGCGAGCACGGCGCCTCTTAATACTCTCTCTTATCCCTTGCTTTAACTCCGGAAGACTCTTCGCAGGCAGCTTCGCTCTGAGTTTCTCGTCAAAAAGAGCGTTGTGAATCTCCTCTGTGGACCATCGAACAACCCTGGTGACGATAATCTGGTCACCCTGGATATTCCATTCGAGGACCGAACCAGGCTTTAGACCCATGGCATTTCTTATGGGCGCCGGTACAGATACTTGCGATTGAGAAGTGAGTTTGGTTTGTAGCTGAGACATTCCTCAAATTTACCATATTACCGGGGTAATGTACATGACTTGGGTTCGACCGATTGGCAAACTAATTTGTTATTGCCAAGTCGCTTGAATCGCAAGTGATCTGCTCAGGGGGTTCCGAAGCTATCGTTTGCCGCGTGGCCGTTACAATCCAGAGTTTCTCGCAATCTCCCTGAAAGTACCCCATGAGCCTCAAATGCGGCATTGTTGGCTTGCCCAACGTCGGTAAGTCCACGCTTTTCAACGCCCTCACCAAGGCGGGCATCGCTGCCGAGAACTATCCTTTTTGCACGATTGAGCCCAATGTGGGCATCGTAGAGGTGCCTGATACGCGCCTGAAAGCCTTGGCTGACATCGTCAAGCCCAAGAAGGTATTGCCGGCCACGGTCGAGTTTGTGGATATCGCGGGCCTTGTGGCGGGTGCTTCCAAGGGGGAGGGCCTGGGCAATCAGTTCTTGGCTCATATTCGCGAGACCGATGCCATTGCCCATGTGGTGCGCTGTTTTGAAGACGCCAATGTCGTCCATGTGGCCGGCAAGATTGATCCGCTCTCCGACGTGGAGGTCATTAACACGGAGCTGGCCCTGGCCGATATGGCGACAGTCGAAAAGCTCCACGCCAAGAATGTGAAACTAGCCAAATCCGGTACGGATAAGGAAGCCGTGAAGCTTGTGCCGCTGTTTGAGAAGTGCTTGGCGGTTCTGAACGAAGCCAAACCGATTCGCTCGCTTGGCCTCGATGCTGATGAGTTGGCCTTGCTCAAGCCGCTGTGCTTAATCACCGCCAAGCCCCTCATGTATATCGCCAACGTGAAGGAAGATGGTTTCAAAAACAATCCTCATCTGGATCGTGTGATGGCCATGGCGGCCGCTGAGAAATCTCTTGTGGTCGCGGTGTGTGCCGCGATGGAAGCCGAGATGGGCGATATGCCCGATGAAGACAAGGATCTTTTTCTGGCCGACATGGGCATGACTGAACCCGGCTTGAATCGCGTGATTCGCACCGGTTATACCTTGCTGGGCCTGCAAACCTACTTCACGGCTGGAGTGCAAGAAGTGCGCGCTTGGACGATTCATAAGGGTGATACAGCGCCCCAGGCAGCAGGTGTCATTCATACCGATTTTGAGCACGGCTTTATTCGCGCGGAAACCATTACCTATGATGACTTCATTGCCTGCAAGGGTGAGGCGGGTGCTAAAGAAAAAGGCAAAATGCGCTTGGAAGGCAAAGAGTATGTGGTGCATGACGGCGACGTGATGCATTTCCGCTTTAACGTTTGATTCTGCCTCCAAATAGCCTAAGATTTAGGCCATGCAGTTACCCGATCCACCGTTTCTAGGTTTAATGCGCTGGTTCTTGCGCCGTTTGGTGAAGTTCCAAACCGTGCCGGAGGCCAGCCAGCCGCCTAGTTTTAATCCGGCGCTACCGGTGTGTTATGCCCTGCAGGTGCGCCAGCTTTCGGGCTTTTTGATCCTCGAAGATGCCTGCACGCAACTTGGCTTGCCGCCGCCATCCAGCCCCCTGCAGGTCGGTGGCTTACGCGAAAGTAGCCGCTATTTTTACCTAACACGAAGCGGCCAACCCTCACCGCTGGATCGCAATCCTTACGAGTACTCCAAGCGCTTCAAGCTCCTGGTGGCTGCCGCTCAGAACGACCCTGGTTTAGAAGTGCAGATTGTGCCGGTCAGTGTGTTTTGGGGGCGAGCCCCGAGAAACCAGGACTCCATTCTTAAAGCGCTTTTCTCCGACGCTTGGGCCGCCCCCGGCTTTTTCAAGCAGATTTTGAGAATTTTGATCAATGGTCGGCAAACTTTATTGAAGTTTGGTCAGCCCATTTCCTTGCGCGCCGAGGTGGATGCTGCGGCCAGTATCCAGGCCGAAACCGGCATGGAGAGCCAGGCGCAACGTCGCATTGCGAGGCTTTTGCGCGCCGAATTCAAGCGTGAGCGCGAGTTGGTGGTCGGCCCGAATTTGTCACATCGCCAAACCCTGGTGAATAGCGTGATTGGTCACGAGGCGGTGCAAACCTCGATTCGCCGCCATGCTGATACTCAAGCGATGCCGATTGAGCGGGCCGAGTTAAAAGCGCGCAAGATGGTCTATGAGATTGCCTCGGACTATTCTTATCCAGTGATTCGAGCCTTTGATCTTGGGCTCACCCGGCTGTGGAATCGCATCTATCAAGGTGTCGATATCCACCATTTTGAAACCATTGCCAAAGTGGGTGCAGGTGCGGAGATTGTTTACGTGCCCTGCCACCGCAGCCATGTGGATTATTTGCTGCTTTCCTACGTCATGTACAAGCGCGGATTGATGCCGCCACAGGTGGCTGCGGGTGACAATCTGAACATTCCGGTGATCGGCGGCATTCTCAGGCGAGCCGGTGCGTTTTTTCTGAGGCGAAGTTTTAAGGGCGATGCGCTTTATGCAGCGGTGTTCTCGGAGTATGTGCATGTGATCATGCAGCGCGGCTTCCCGATTGAATACTTTGTTGAAGGTGGCCGCAGCCGCACCGGGCGGCTCTTGGCCCCGAAAGGTGGCTTGCTGAGTATGACGGTCGAGAGCTTTCAGCGTGAAGGCAGTAAACCGGTCGTGTTCATTCCCATCTACATTGGTTATGAACAGTTGGTTGAAGGCGATAGCTTTCTGGCCGAGCTGGCCGGAGGCGCCAAGCGCAAGGAGTCGATTTTTGGAATCGTCCGCACCGTTCGAGAATTTCGCAGCAAGCGGTACGGCAAGGTCCATGTCAATGTCGCTGAGCCTATTGCTCTGCAAACGGTCTTGAGAGAATCCGCTGCGGCCGGGCAAACCCAGCGGCAATTGATCAGCCAATTAGGCCGTCAAATTACCGAGCGCATTAACGACGCCTTGGTGCTCAACCCGATCAATCTTTTGTCGACAGCGATTCTCGGTACGGCTCGCCAGGCCATGGACGAAAACCGCCTGCTATTCCAGCTCGAGCTGCTCTTGGCGTTAGCCAAATCGGTACCCTATTCAGCGCGCCAGAAGATCACCGAGTTGAACGCAGAGCAGTGCATCGCCTACGCCAGTAAGCAGGCCCTGATTGAAAGAATTCCTCACCCGCTAGGCGATATCTTTCATGTTCGCCCCAAGCAAGCGGCCCTACTCACTTACTTTCGAAACAATACGCTGCATGGCTTCGCGCTCGCCTCACTGGTCGCAGCCTTGATTAGTCGCAACCCGGATCTCCCCTTGGCTCGTATTCAACTCATTGCGCAACAAAGCTTTGCCTTCTTGCGAAAAGAGCTCACCATGAGTTGGTCAGAGCAGACCATGCTTGAAAAACTGGGTGCCATCCTCGAAGTATTCGAAGCCAAGAAGCTAGTGCAAAAACTTGTCCTCGCCGGCATCACGCAGTACTCACCCGTGCGGGCGAATCTTGCCGGCTCATACGGTCTGGACGCGCTCGGGTCGATCTTGCGCCACACTCTCGAACGCTACTTTATTGTCGCGCGCACCCTGGCTTCCTTGCCGGGTGGGGCCTATAGTGCAATATCGCTTGAAGATCGTTGCGTACTCTTGGCGCAGCGCGTGCAATATCTGCATGAAGCGGTGGGTCCAGATTTTGCGGATCGCGCCTCATTCAAGGCGATTGTCGCCTCTCTGCTGGAAAGTGGTTTAGCGGAAGCCCGGCACAACAAGATCCACGCGACCGATGCCCTCGAGCAGGCCGCCGACAATGCTGATTTGTTGTTGCCACCCGATGTTGATCAGGCCATCAAGCAACTGGCCTCGCTCAGCGTGGATGAGCTCAACAAGGCCAAGGATATTCTTATCTAGGATTTTCGAAAAAAACGTAGTTGGTTGCGTAGTCGCTAATCTCAAAATACACCCGTTTTTCTCCGGCGTCGATTTGCATATTGAGGTTTTCATCCAGCACACCGTAACCATAACGGTAGGCTCTGGGCTTGCCGTCGTCGGTGCCCAGGGCGGTGCTGATCTTGTCGATCTTCAGGAAGCGCCGTGCGACCTTTTCGCCCGCGTAAATCTCAAGTACACCATTGGTACCCGTCCAGTTTTGGATGTCGCGGCTGATCTTGTTTTGCTGCTCTTGGGTACAGGCAGAAAGTAGCACCAGGCCTGCCAGGCTTACCGTTGCCCAGAAATTCCTGCCGAGTGGCTCGGCCTTGTTTTGGTCGGCGTGGTTGGACTTTTCGGCGTGCGAGATTTTCGAGTCTTGATTCATGTGGGGAGGCCTCCAAAGCTGCCTCTAGGATTTGAGGCAATCCCTCCTCAACGCATGTCCACGCGTTTGCGAAGACATTGCGCGCGCTTATTCTGCGCGATCACCAGATTCTCCTAAGATTCTTGATGTTTTACTGGGTGCGAGTCGCGCTTTGAAGGACCAGCGCGGTTGTTGGCACATACGTATAGCCGGAATAAGCACCCGAGTTTAGCGATGCGTTGGCCACTGCATTCATGCTGTCCAATACCGCCATGCCGCTAATCGCCTTGCCGAATACGGCGTAGCCGTTGGGCGCAGTAATGCTGGGCTTATAGTCCAGTGCCGTGTTGTCGAAAGCATTGAAGTAGAACTGAGAAGTGGCGGTATCCGGTGGTCCCAGCCGAGCCATCGCAAGGGTGTACTTCAGATTGCTGAGTCCATTCTTCGATTCAAGAACGATGGGCGCCGTGCTGTTTGTTTTTTGCTTGATGGTGTCTACGGGGTCTCTGACAAATCCACCGCCCTGAGTCACAAATCTGGGTTCAGTGCGATGAAAGATTGTGTCGTTGTAATACCCGCTGCCCACGTAGTTGAGAAAGTTCTTGACCGTCACAGGTGCCTTGTCAGGATAGAGTTCTACCACCACGGTGCCCATGGAGGTCACAAAAGTGACTTGAGGCAAAGGTACGACCCCGGAACCTGAGCCACAGGCCGAAAAGGCCAAAATGCATGCAGCAAAGCCAGCCGCCAAGGCTGATCTTATGAAAATACGTGGAGTCATTTGAACTTTTTGTGGGAATGAATAATTGCGGACCTGCCGTCATTGTCCGCAGGCCAAAGGGCGCAAGTATAGCGAGCCGATGAGCGGCCCTGGTTTTTCGCCGCGTGGTATTGCGCGAGGGGCTTAGAGGACCCTTTGTCTCACAAACAACGAGATCATCGCGGAAATCACAACGAGCAGGCTTCCCAGGGCGACAAAAAAACTCGTGACTTCAGTCTGTTTGGGCTTCTCCAAAATAAGCCGCGCGTTTAAAGTGTTAAAAATCTTGCGTAAATCTTCCGGGCGGCTGGCTTCGAAATATTCCGCCATTGTGGTCTTAGCGGTGTCTTGCAGGACCTCCTCTTCCAGCCTGACGCGCATATTCATGCCGTCAATCTTTAAGGTGGCACCCTGCGTCGTCCCGACCCCGATGGCATAGACACGTATCCCCAGGTCGGCGGCTAATTTGGAGGCCTCCTTGGGGTCCGGCCCAATCGTGGATTTACCATCGCTCATGAGAATCACGGCCATGTTCTGGTTGGAGCCCGCAGGCACCGGTTCGAGCTTGCGTTCCTCGGGTTTACTCGGGTCTTTAAACCATTGTCGGGAGCTGCGACCGGTGGTGAGTTTTTCCACGTCAATATCGGCATCAGGGCGCAAGGTTGACAGCGCAATCACGATACCACTGCCAAGAGCCGTTCCGCGCTGGGCGTCGAGCCGGTCGACCGCTTGACGCAAAGCCTCGCGATCCTTGGTGGGCGATTGCGCGAGCGAGGCTGTTGCCGCGACGGACACGAGGCCCATGCGCACATAGGGAGGCAGGCCCTCAATAAATTGCTTGGCAATGTTTTGTGCGACGGCCAGCCGATTCGGAGTGAGATCAGCCGCACGCATGCTGCTCGATGTATCGATGGCGAGCATTAAGTCGAGCTGTCTTTGCGGCAAGGCCAGTAAGGCCTGGGGTCGTGCAACCGCCGTGATGAGTGAGATCAATCCGAGCAAAAACAGGATGGGTGGAAGGGCGGCTCGCCATTTTGAGCCCGCACGCGCTGAAAGATTGTTACTCAGACCAGGAAAGCGCAAGGCAAGCTGGCCACGCCGTCGACGCATTCGGAAGTACATCCAGACGAGCAGGGGGATTAAGATCAATAGCCACAACATGAGAGGCCATTGGAAAGTCATGCCACGGAGTTCCAGCATGATTCAGGCGCGCTTCTTGCGACGTTTGCGAAGCTCGGTCAGGCCGATGATGGCTTGAGCGAGATCGTCTTGAGTACTGATCGACAGACAGTCCACTCCGGCATCGACCATGGCTTGAGCGATTCTCTTTTCGCGCTCGGCGGAAAGCTTTTCGAAGCGGGCGCGGAACTGCTTGTCCGAACTATCCACGAGAAGCTGCTCGCCAGTTTCCGGGTCGGTCATGGTCAATTGACCAAGGTCGGGCAGTGAGACTTCCAGAGGATCGAGCACGCGGATAGCGATAACTTCATGTCGTTGGGCGAGAAGCGAGAGCGGACGTTCCCAGCCCGGTGTTGAAATAAAATCGGAGATCACCAGTACGACCGAACGCCGTTTGACCGCTTGCCTGGAGGCTTCAATCATTTGTGCGAGATCGGTTAATTGTTGGGGCCGCTCGTCATTGTAAATTTCGTCCGCGCCACGATGTCCGGCAGCCTCTATTTTTGCTTTTGAATCGTTTTTTGTGTTTCGCCTGGAATTTGGCGCCGCGTGGATACGGTCAATCAGGTGCAGCACCTGGCGGCGGCCGTGGCGCGGCGGTATTACCCCGTGCAATAAGGTGAGCTTGCTGTCTTTACCCCCGGTATTTTTTTCTCGACCCTGGGCTTGGTTATAAAGCACCGCACCCACTTGGTTGCCATGACGGGTGAGTATGCGTGCCAGTACGCCGACCAACTGGGTCGCCACCGCACGCTTGGTGCGTAGTTGCGATCCAAAATCGATGGACGCACTGAGGTCCATCATGAACCAAGCCGTGACTTCCCGGTCCTCTTGAAATTCACGCACATAAGGGCTATTCATGCGAGCGGTGACATTCCAATCGATAAAACGTACATCGTCGCTGGTTTGATATTCTCGCAGGTCGGCAAGGTCCAGTCCAAAGCCTCGAAACAAGGAGCGATAGTCGCCTTGTAGCAGGCCGTCAAGGCGCTTGATCACCGTCCACTCAAGGCGTTGCAGAATGCTCTCGGCATCTTGTGGCTGCGCCGTTGATGCGTCCCTTAGACCTTCGTGCGGCCCCGAAAGCTCAGGCTCAATCGTGCGGCGTCCAAAGAAAGCCCTGACTGATTGGGGCCATCGAATAACATTAGTCGCTGACTCGGGGGCGCTGGTCATGTGGCTGGGGAAGCTAATCTTCCAGGTCTAGGGCGAGGCGGTCGTTCTGAACCGAGGCGCGCCGATGTTCAGGCCACCCGAACATGGGACTGCAGGGGTTGATCGGGAGCCCTGATGGCGCTAAG
Organism: Betaproteobacteria bacterium; assembly: GCA_043760705.1. Taxonomy (GTDB): domain Bacteria; phylum Pseudomonadota; class Gammaproteobacteria; order Burkholderiales; family Burkholderiaceae_E; genus JAPOKJ01. The sequence goes on along the minus strand of JAYUOT010000307.1, from coordinate 19,037 downwards.
AATTTTGAGAATAATATCGTCGGCGCTGGTGGCTCGCGAAAGTGCCTCATACGAAAGCACAAGTCGATGACGGAAAACATCGGGTACCAAGTCGATGATGTCTTGTGGCAACACATAATCGCGGCCTCGCAAGATGGCCAATGCGCGGGAGCCTTCAATCAAATTGATGGTGGCCCGTGGGCTGGCACCAAAGCTGATCTGGCGATCCAGCTCTTTGAGGCCGTACTTGGCGGGCTCGCGGGTTGCGGCGACAAGCTTGACCGCATACTGGATCAAAGAGGGGTCAACATAGACTTTGCGGCATTGGGCCTGCAAGCCGGCAAGATCGACAGTGCTCATCACCGAGGCGACCTCGACCGCCGGACCGGTGACGCGTTCAGCGATGACAAACTCTTCCTCCTCGCTGGGATAGCCCACCACCACTTTCATCATGAACCTGTCAACCTGGGCTTCGGGAAGCGGGTAGGTGCCCTCGGTTTCAATCGGATTTTGTGTGGCCATCACCAGGAAGGGCTCGGCCACTCGATGGGTTTCGCCAGCAATAGTCACTTGCCGCTCCTGCATCACTTCGAGTAAAGCGCTTTGTACTTTCGCGGGCGCTCGGTTGATTTCATCCGCCAAAAGCAGGTTGGTAAATACCGGCCCAAGCGAGGTGCTGAACTCACCACTTCTTTGGTTATACATGCGCGTGCCGATCAGATCCGCGGGCACCAGGTCGGGTGTAAACTGGATGCGCTTAAAGCTGCCGTTGATGGTACGGGCCAGGGTTTTTACGGTAAGTGTTTTGGCCAATCCAGGCACACCCTCGACTAGTAAGTGTCCATGAGCCAGTACCGCCACCAAGATTCTCTCCAGGAAGTGATCTTGTCCAACAACAACACGCTTTACCTCGTAGAGAATGCGCTCCATTTGTTCTTTGACACTGGTGTTTAGCATGGTGCTTTCCATAGACCTTCCTTCTCCTTACTATAGCGGCGGAATTCCCAGGGCTCCGCCAGCCGCTTCCATCGTGACCGCAAATCCTATGCCGATAAAGGTACGGGACCCGCTTGGGTTATAGATCGCCGTAACGATACCCACTACCTCACCGGCCATGTTCACTAAAGGACCTCCCGAATTGCCGGGGTTGGCCGCCGCATCGAATTGAATGAGACCGGTAAGAGAGCGCTCACCTTCCGGCGAGCGAAACTCGCGATTCAGGCCCGACACAACGCCGCCCGAAACCGATGGGCCCATGCCAAACGGAAACCCCACCGCAACGACCTCATCGCCCGGCCGAAGGTTGCCACTACCCCCCATGGTGGCAGGCTCGATGTCGTCCGGGAGCTTTTTGACCTTGATGATGGCCAGATCGTTTTCGGGCCTCAATCCGACGATCTCCGCTTCGGTTTCGAAGCCATCATAGAAGGTCACCATGATTTTCTTTGCGCCTGAGACCACATGCAGGTTGGTGAGAATCAGACCGGCGTCGGAAATGAGCACGCCGCTTCCGACGCTTCGCTCAAGGTCTTTCTCGTCTTTGTTGTCGGGGCTTTTGCGATCATCCGCCTTGCCTTTGCCGCCCATAGATTTTGGAGGAAACTCGGGCATCGGCGCGGTTGGTTTTGAATCCGGAACGGCAAGCTTTTTCTGATCAGGTTTCGAAAGATCCAACTTTTTAGAGCCTAGCTTCTTTTGCTCGACCGGTTTTCCAGCTTTCTTTTCGTCCGGCTTCGCCGAAGCATCGTCTTGATCGACGAAACCCCGTACTCGAACGACGGCGCTGCGTACCTTCTCGGCCGCATTGGCCGTACGAGACGGAAGAGGCTGCGTTTCAATCGCCTTCAAGACGGCCGCATCGATATCGTCTTGGGTGATTTTTAGGGGTTTAGGTTGTGAATAGAAAAAAGCACTGCTTGCGAGCATGCCCAATAGTGCGCTGAGCACGGCTATAGGCAGCCATTTCGTGGCCACGAGCGCGTGACGAAATTTGGCAAGCCTGGAGAACATCACGTAAGCCCCTCCGGGAGAGTTTAAATCGAAGGCTAATTTCTACAGAATGACCTTAGCATGGATTATCTGAATTGTGCATGGCAACTCCATTTTTCTTGAACGCTTGATGCAAGTCTTTTGGGCTGGGAGTAGACTTACATTCATGCGCTTCGAGTGGCCTAACTTACTGTGGTTGTTCGTCTTGCTTCCGGTTCTGGCGGCCTTTTATTGGTATGCCTTACGCCGCAAGCGAAAGGAAGCGGTTGCCTACTCCAGTCTCTCCTTACTCAAGGAGGCCATGGGTCGTCGGCAAGGCTTGCGGCGGCATTTACCCCCTTTGCTTTTGGGCCTGGCCTTTATTCCGCTTATTTTGGCGATCGCACGACCCAGTACGACGTTTACCTTACCCTCTGACCAGGTGACCATTGTGCTGGCCATGGATGTCTCTTTGAGCATGCGTGCGACGGACATGAAACCTAATCGCATTTCCGCGGCGAAAGACGCCGCCAAAGCTTTTGTGGCGGAATTGCCGCGTAGTATTAAAGTGGGCATTGTGGCCTTTGCAGGCACGGCCACTGTGGTGCAAACGCCCACGGATAATCGGGATGAGTTGGTTGCAGCCATCGATGCCTTTCAGCTTCAGCGCGGCACTGCGACAGGAAGCGCCTTAATGGTGGCTTTAAACCTGTTACGACCCGACTCCGGGATCGACCTTGAGTCAGCACTTTTTGGCAAGGATTTTCGACGTGGCACGGACGGTCAGAGTCTTCTCGGCGATGCCCTGGGCAAGGACAGTTCCGGCAACGGCAATAGTCGAGGCAATACTGGTTTACGGCAGCCTGGCAGCAAAGAAATTGGCAAGCCGACGGGGACTGTGAAGGAGTTCACACCGGTTGCTCCTGGTTCCTACAATAATGGGGCCATCATTTTGTTGAGCGATGGTCGCCGCACTACGGGTGTGGATCCGGTGATTGCAGCCAAGCAAGCGGCGGATCGGGGTGTCAAAGTCTTCACCGTGGGCTTCGGGAGCCGTGATCCCAATGCTAACGCGAATGATGAATGGTCGTATTACTTGCGACTCGACGAAGACGCCCTAAAGCAGATGGCAGGGATCACCAAAGCGGACTATCAGCACGCCGGATCATCGGCTGATCTACGTAAGGTTTATGAAGGGTTTAACACCAAGTTCTCTATGGAAAGAAAAGAAACCGAAATCTCGGCTTTATTGAGTGCAGCGGCGGCTTCGCTGATCCTCCTGGCGGCCTTCCTGTCGCTGCGCTGGCTGCGGGGTATTTAACCTTGCCCGCCGAGACTCATTTATCGCCACTCGATGTTGGCGGTCCCCACAACCTTTCCCGCCGTAAATTCTCAACTCAGGGATTTGCGCTTTCGCTACTGTTGATTGGCGATGGGGCTCAGGCGCAATTGGCTTGGTTGTTTCGAGCGCCAAAAGATTTTGCTGAGGTGCATCAGGTGATCGCCGACAAGTTTCCGCAAGTACCCAACCTGACGACGAGCGAACTTTCAAGCCTGATCGCGCGGGGCGAAGCACCACTGCTGCTCGACTATCGCAGCCGCGCAGAGTTTGAGGTGAGTCACTTGGCCGGTGCCGTTTGGGTGGCTGATGTGAAGGCTGCACGTATGGAAATCGCGAAGGTGCGGGCCATGGACGGTCAGCGAAAAGTGCTGGTGTATTGCTCGGTAGGCTATCGCTCGGCCGATCTGGTGGCGCAAATTCAAAAGCTTCCAGATCGGGGCTATGCGCAAGAGCTCTACAATTTGAAAGGCTCGCTTTTTATGTGGGCGAACGAAGGTCGGCCGATGGTGAAGAGGATCGGCTCAGGACCCGAGCAGGCTGCGCTGCAAGTGCACCCCTACAACAGTAGTTGGGCGAGCCTGTTGGCCCCTCATCTCAGAGCGGATCTTTAAACGCTATTTCTTTGGCGTCACCTTAAAGGGATAGACCTGCATTGGCGTCCGCCCTGGGAGCGCGGCCTTGCCACCTCGGGTCGATAGCATGCTGTCGACCCGAAACTGCGACTTATATTCGTCCGCATTGGACCCGGTGTAAAAGCGCGTTGCGCCGCGAAAGTTTCGAGTTTTTGTTTAACTTTTCAAGCCCCCTCAAAGGAAATAAGATGTTCCGCCAAACTCCTCTCGCTTCTTTGCTTGCCTTGGCTGTTTTGGCGGCTCCGATGATGGCTCAGTCCGCCTCAGGCAAAGGTAGCAACACTGATGCAGCTAGGGCAACCGCCACGTCACCCGGCGTCCAGGCCGTTGAAACAGTAAGAACTGCGGAGGCGTTGGCTAAGTATGGCGATGCCAAGAAGGATCCGATGGCCTTGATTCAAGCGGCCAAGATGAAAAAAGAAGTCGGCGAGCAAGCCTTGACCTTGACCCGTAAGGGCGCAGGAGAGGCCGGCAAGAAAGTGTCGAAGGCGGCAGACTACAGTGTCGACGGCCTGCTAGCTCGTGCCAAAATTTTAGCGGCCGGTCGCGCTCAACTCGTGGCCCTTGCCGACGATGTGGCGAAGATCGGCACCCGAGGAGTGGTAGGGGGCCCAAAGTCCGGCCGCACGGTTGTTAAGGGCGGGTCCGCGGACCAATTTGTAATGAAGTTTGTGGGTGGTGAGCCTGCTGCGATTCAGATCAGCGGCGACGGCGATTCGACACTCGACCTGTACGTTTTTGATGAAAATGGCAATCGGGTTTGTGCAGTAGTCGGTCGTGGCGACGATGCCATCTGTCGCTGGAATCCAAAGTGGACCGGCCCGTTTACCGTCCGTGTCGTCAATCGCGGTATGGCGAACGAATATTCGATTCGGACCCACTAAAAACTCATCGAACTCTTAGCCCTTTTACTCGCCGCAAACCTATGATCGAAGCGGGTTCTCGAATCGAAACGTTTGCAGGGATTTTCCCGGGCCGCTAAAAACTTTCGATGGCAAACAAAAAAAGTCGGGGACAGAGAAAACTCCGCTATTTAGCGCCGCCAGTCATGCGATGTTTTGGGCATCTCCTCTGAAAAGCCGACATAGGCGCTCGAGGTGTTAAAGATCGTCATCCATCCTGATGAGTATCGACTTGCAGAGCCATTCTTTTGTTAGACTTCGCTTTTCGTCGAGCATCGAATCCATTTGAAGTTTGAGCGCCCCGATGACACCTCCTCAATCGAACCATTCCAACAAGCGATTCCCCGATGGCGCAAGCTTTTTACGCTAAAGAAAAATTTGCGTCACTGGATCTCGGATCGAACAGCTTTCGGCTGTGGATTGCAGAGCTAGATAGTCAAGGCGTCTTACAACCGATCGCCAATCACAAACTTCCGGTGCGACTGGCCGCCGGGGTGGGTGCCGATGGCTTACTCAGCGACGGTGCCAAAAACCGGGCTCTCGAAGCGATTGAGAGTTTTGCAAAAACGATTCTTGAGCATCAAGTTGATGCGGTTCGCGCGGTGGCGACGAGCACGTTTCGGGTGGCCTCCAATGTGAGTGATCTTCTGAGCCAAGCCCAACTCTTGCTCGGCCTTCCGGTGGAGGTCGTCTCCGGTCATGAAGAGGCTCGATTGATTTATAAGGGCGCGTCGCGGCGTCTTCCTGAAGACGGGCTGGATCGCTTGGTCATCGACATCGGCGGGGGCTCCACTGAATGTGTGATCGGTCAAGGAGGGCGGGCCAAGCTGGTTGATTCGGCGGCCATTGGCTGCGTGGTGCTTTCTACCGAGTTCTTTCCCGGAGGGCGGGTCGACAAGGCCTCAATGGACGCTGCAGTGTACCGGGCTGAAGATTTTTTTGCACCCCTGGTGGGACCCTACAAGCGACTTGGATGGTCGCATGCCTACGGAACCTCCGGCACGGCCAAGTCACTCACCCAGGTCGCACAGACGCACTTCGGAAGCGACGAGCTGACTCGGCCCGTACTGGCTCAAATGATTCAATTGCTGGTCACGGCGGGTCATGTGAATCATCTCCATGTGGACGGACTCAAGCCCGAGCGTCGTCCGGTTCTGGCCGGTGGTTTAGCCGTGATGGCGGCGGCCTTTGAGGAGTTTGGCATCGAGTCCCTGCGCTATTGTCAGGGCGCGTTGCGTCAGGGGGCACTGTACGATCTGATCGAGCGCCGCCAAGGGCAAGACATTCAGGCGGCGAGTATTGAAATGATGATGCGCCGTTATTCGGTCGACGCCGCTCAGGCGGACCGGTTGGCTAGTACGGCTCAAGAGCTTTTCGAGGGTATTGCCGAGGTAGTGCCTGCGCGCTTTGTAGGGCCGAATTTTGAGGGTGCCTGGCGCGCTCTGGTGCAGGCTGCCAGTCTCGCCGAAATTGGCTTGGCCATTTCCCACGAAGACTTTAACAAGCATAGTTATTACATTTTGAGTCAGGCGGACATCCCCGGCTTTAGTAAGCCTGAGCAACTTTTGTTAGCCCGCTTAACCCAGGCCCAAACAGGCTCCCTCCGGCCATTGAAAACGCAATCAGGTGCGCTCTTTGAATTGACGATGGTCCTGTGCTTACGCTGGGCTTCCATTCTGAATCGCCAGAGGCTCAGTGAAAAAGTAATGCCACCCGTCAGTGACTGGCATGAGGGGCGCTTGCGTATCCAATGGTCCCAACGCTGGCATGAGCAACACCCACTAACTTGGGCGACCCTCCAGCACGAAGTCGCCTATTGGAACAATGAAACCCCCGAGCTGCCCATTGAATTAGTGTCTTAGCGAAGCACTTATTAAGTCTCGGTCTGCGCTGTAAGTTGCCGGTACTTTGCCTCGAGCTCGTCACGGGATTCGCGCCAGTCGGGGTTCAAGGGAATACATTCCACTGGGCAAACCTGTTGGCATTGGGGTTCATCAAAATGCCCCACGCATTCGGTGCATTTCTTGGGGTCAATTTCATAGATTTCCAAGCCCATATAAATTGCACTGTTGGGGCACTCGGGCTCGCACACGTCGCAATTAATACACTCGTCGGTGATCATTAGGGCCATCGGTATGACTTCGCTATTGACTTTAATTTCCTGGGATTCAGATGGCCTGGGGAACTAAGCGAAGTTTCGCCTTTAAACGCTTGGCCACGGATGGCGCGACAAAGTTCTCGATTTCGCCATTCATTCTCGCGATCTCGCGCACCAAGGTACCCGAGACATATTGATGTTTCTCCGAGGGGGTCATGAAAATGGTCTCAAGCTCCGGCATCATTTGTCGATTCATTCCAGCCATCTGAAATTCGTAATCAAAGTCCGTGACGCTGCGTACGCCTCGTACCACGACCTTGGCATGATGAATCCTGGCAAACTCCACCAAGAGGCCGGAAAATCCCACCACGGTGACATTGCTCACGTCCGCCAGTGCTTCACGGGCGACTTCCATACGTTCGTCGCGCGCAAAGATGGGTTTCTTACCAATACTTTCGGCAACGCCGAGCACCACATGGTCAAACAACTGTGCGGCCCGCCGAATAATATCCTCATGGCCCAAGGTGAGTGGGTCGAAAGTGCCTGGGTAAACGGCTACTTTTAAGGTTTTGTTGGTTGTCATCATGGAGTTTATTTCTAAGGTCGGTTCAAAACGGGCTTCAGACTTCGCGAAGCCGGAACAGATGATAGTGCACCTGACCGGCCTGACCCGCCTTCAGGAGTTGAAGAGCTGGGTGCGCAAAAGCGCTCTCCGCTTCAATGTACAGCCTGGCGTCGGGTTTGAGTAGCGCAAGCAAGCCGGGCAAGATTTTCTCGAGCCATTGATTTTGGAAGGGAGGATCAAGAAATACTAGGTCGAAGCGCTTCGGGCTTTGGCGACTTAGGGCTGCATGCGCGTCTAGAGCACTCACATCCCAAGTCGAATTGGGTGGCTTCTGTAAACGACTCAAGAGCTCGGATATTTGGCGGGAAGCTTTCAAGTGGGGCTCGTTGAAATGTACATGGGCCGCCCCGCGCGACAGCGCTTCGAAACCTAAGGCACCAGACCCGGCAAAAAGATCCAAGCAAACGCTGGCCTTGATCGACGGTCCAAGCCAATTGAAGAGCGCTTCGCGCACGCGATCAGGCGTCGGTCTAAGACCCGGGGCGTCGGTGACGATGATGGGGGTACGCTTCCAAAGCCCTCCGACAATTCTGATCTTTCCGGGTGCGTTTAGAATGGGGGCGCCTGGCGGGTCCTTTTGCTTGCGACTGGGTCGAACGCTTGGCTTAACTTTCGCCGCTGCCCCGGTAGCCTTGCTACTCAATTTGTTTTTTGACATCCCCTGATTATCCCCATGTTCGGATTTTTTCGCCGTAAACCAGCCACGCCACCCCCACCGGTAGAGGTGAAAACGTCGGAAGCCTTGCCTCAAGCCGCACCCGCACCCGCACCCGCACCCGCACCCGCACCCGCACCCGCACCCGCACCCGCACCCGCACCCGCACCCGCACCCGCACCCGCACCAACGAGCTGGGCGCAAAAACTTAAACAGGGTTTATCAAAAACCCGGGGAAACCTGTCGGGTTTGTTTTCGCGCACCAAAATTGACGCGGAGCTCTATGAAGCGCTAGAAAGTGCCCTGATCGCCAGTGATACAGGCTATGCCACAACAGAATTTGTACTCTCCGAGCTTAAAGAAGTGGTTCGCAAGAAACGCCTAGAGTCAGGCGACCAAGTCCGCGAAGCTCTGGCCGAGATTCTCCGAGAGCTCTTGTTGCCGCTTGAGGGCCATATCGATATTGATCGCGTGAAGCCCCTGATCCTCATGATGACCGGTGTCAACGGTGCTGGAAAAACCACCTCGATTGGTAAACTTACTCACCACTTAAGGAGTGATAACAAAACGATACTCCTGGCGGCGGCTGACACTTTTAGGGCTGCGGCGCGTGAGCAATTACTTACTTGGGGCGAGCGAAATCAAGTGCAAGTAATTTCACAAGAGGGCGGTGATCCGGCCGCAGTCGCTTTTGACGCCGTCAACGCCGGTCGGGCGCGGGGCACCGATGTGATCCTGATCGACACCGCTGGCCGTTTGCCGACGCAGGCCCATCTCATGGAAGAATTAAAGAAGATACGCCGTGTCGTTAGCAAGGCTTTGCCTGAGGCGCCCCATGAGGTTATTCTGGTGCTTGACGGCAATACTGGACAAAACATGTTGTCTCAGGTTAAAGCATTTGATGAAGCCGTCGGCCTTACCGGATTGATCGTGACCAAGTTGGACGGGACGGCAAAAGGCGGTGCTCTGGCGGCGCTGGCGTATAGTTTTAGGCAGAGTCAGAGGGTAGCCCCGATCCCGGTGTACTTCATCGGAGTGGGTGAGGGACTCGATGATTTACAATCGTTTTCAGCCTTTGAATTTGCTCAGGCCTTATTCAACTAGCACCGACCGAGACCGTCGATCTCGCACGGCAAGCCTTTGATCTTTTCGACTGAAAGACGCGCCTTGCCTTCTTGTAAAAGTTGAGTCTTCAGCACGGTTTCGCCCTACTGATGCCCATGCCACAACGCCCTGACCCGTCGCGACGTTCGTTTGTATTCGCCAGCGCCGCTGCGCCAATGCTTTTGCAGGCTTGCGACCAAAGTTCGAATGACTCCGGACCGAGTGTGGTGCTCAAGTGGAATGAAACCGCACTCTCTGCGGTCCGCGCGGGAGCCCGAACAATTGGCAAGCTTTAATGCGGCCATGAGTGCCTTGGGGTTCGATCACCAGGCGATTCTTGCGGCGGACGATCCAGGCCAAATGGGACGAGACGCGGCGAAACGTGTGCTTGCCTATCGCCATGCTGATGGCAGCAACCAGCTGGGTGATCTCGCGGCGGGGCGTACTGACTACACCGGCTATCAGCCTGTGAACACAGTCACCACTGTAACCGACCCCACACGCTGGCAGCCCTTAAAGTTTAGCAATGGACGGACGCCAGGCTATATCGCGCCGCAGTTGGGTTCCATCAAGCCATGTGCTTTATTTTCTGGTTCGGAGTTTCGCTTGAGCGTCAGCCTGCCGCAGTTTGGTAGTAAGACCTACAAGGATCAGGCCGATGTGGTCCTTAACTACACGGCCCACTTAACGGATCAGCAAAAAGTAATCGCTGAATACTGGGCTAATGGCCCCAAGTCCGAAACACCACCGGGGCAGTGGCATAAAGTTGCGGCCTGGGTCTCCACGCGCGATCAGTTCGATCTCGACACCACCCTTTGCCGACTTCGTTTCCGGGCATAGCACCTTCTCATCGGCCAGTGCTGAGATCTTGCGCCGCTTTACCGACTCAGATGCCTACGGCGAGAGCGTGACACTGGCACCTGGCTCCTCCACCCATCAAGTGTCTTATCCCTAAGCAGGCTGTGAGTTTGGAGTGGGGTACATTCACCGCCGCGGCTCAGGAAGCCGGTCTCTCCCGACTGGCGCGTTCTGCCGTCTGAACGCCTAGAACGCGTCTGCCTGCTTACACGGCTGGCTGCTCTCAAAGGCCGGCAATGTCATTAGGCGTTCGAAAATCGCCATGGTTTTTGGGAGCGAGCTGGTGTCGACATTCAAGCGTTTTGCGTTGAAGATTTGCGGTACCAAGCACACATCTGCAAGACTGACCTGATCGCCCACTGAATACTGTCCATCCCTTAAGGCGAGCGGGGCCGCGCTCAGTTCCCGCTCATAGGCATTCAAACCTTCCACGCACCAATGTCTGTACCAAGTGTCAATCTCCTCTTGTGTGTGATTGAGTGGGCACTTCAGGTATTTGAGGATACGCAGGTTATTGATAGGATGGATCTCGCAGGCAATCAACTGTGCCAGCGAGCGAATTTTCCAGCGTTGAAGCGCATCACCAGACACAAGCTTGGGGCCGGGTTGGGTCTCGTCCAGATACTCGATCATGGCCATGGATTGATTGAGCACGTGCTCGCCATCCATAAGAGTGGGTACGAGAGCTTGCGGATTGAGCTTGGCGTAGTCTGCACTAAGATGCTCTGCTTTTACAAGGGATACGTACTTAGAGTCGTAGCTCAATCCCTTGAAATGCAAGACGATACGCATGCGAAACGCTGCCGAGCTGCGAAAATAAGTGTAGAGCGTGAGCATGCTAGCGGTCTAAGTGGGCGGGCGGGAGCCCCCATTCTAAATCCTTTTGTCAGCCCCCATCAGGGCTTGATAATCTTCAGCTTAAAGGCCAAGACAAACGCCCCAGAGAGATTGCCCTCAACCTCAACCACTTGACCCGCTTTGATGCCCGGTAGGTCACCATCAATTTGGGTGTTAGCGTCCCACTTGACAAGCAGGCCATTGACTTTTAAGGCCTTGTTTGGCAAATCGATCTCATAGGCGCCGCCCTTGGTCTTGACCAGTTTGGGCACGTTTACTTTGACCAGCTCAACTTCGCTCACCAAGAAAACGCCCTTATCGAAAATACCTCGGATCGTGGCTTGCACACCGTTGGCGAGATCGCTTTGCGAAGCTGTACCACCTCCGCTCGTCTTGTACCTTGTTGTCGCTTGCAATTGAGCATTCAGGAGCTGCGAGCCATGAAAGCTAAAGGTACCAGGGCCGGCCCCATACGACGAGACGACGCCCACAAATGCGCGAAAGCGGCTATCGTCCGTGCCCACAAAACTCAGGCGGGTGACCTGCACCTGATTGCCGACCAACGTCCCTTCAACTTTCACCAGCACGTCGTTATCCAAGTCGCTTGCCACGCCACCCACAAATTGAGTCGAGAGCGTGCTGGCGTCGACCACAGAATTACGAATCTTGAAGCTGGACTTGTCGACGAAATCGCTAATGCTGCCCAGCAGTTCGATTTTGATGTCGTCGCTGACGCTGAGAAACTTCACTTCGCTGGCCTTCAGAATGGGGCTCGTGTTGGCGCTCGTGCTAATGGTGCCGACCACCCGAAGTGGTTTGCCTGCCCCTAGATCGCTGATTGTGCCGCCAACAAAGCTCGCCTGATTGGCATCGATATCAATGCGACCGATACTGAAGCGCCCGGGGCTGGCCCCCATTTCTCTCACGACACCGCCGATGCGTAGCGGTGCATTGCCGTCCGCCGGAGCGCTCTCAACTTGAACGGCATTAGCCGTTACGACAGTGGCACTGATCGCGGTTGTGGCGTAGGCACTGATCCGCTGACCTACTGCTAAAGCCGAGGCTGAAATGGACGAAGTGTTAGAGGCAGAGCCCAAGCTCGATGCCAGGCTGAGATGGGTCTTGCTGTCCACGAGAATGCCGACGTTGCCCACGCTCAAGCGAAGTACGCCCGCGCTCAGGGTTGAGATCGCGCTAATCCGGCCCGTCAAGCGAGTTTCAGGCGATGGTGTTGAACTGAGCAATTCAATTCTAGTGGCAAGCAGTTCTTCGGCCGCGTTACGGCTGCCATGAATCTCGACGGCGTGGCCAATGGCCAGGCTCGCAAGATTGGCGAAGCCATCGAACACCGTGGTTTGCGCCGGGGCCTGTTGCAAGCGTACGAGCTGCCCCGCCACGACTAGAGTGTCGCTACCGAGCGACTCAATAGTGCCGATGATATTGGGACGAATATAGACTGTTTGGGCCAGCTCAGTGGCCGAGGTGTTGTCGAACTTCAGCTCAACCTGCATACCAAGCCGGGTAGCGCTTGAGATCACAATGAGTGGTGAGGCAGGGTTCTTGCCGTTCAGGTAAGTGGTATTGCCTTCGGCATAAGTGCGACCTTCGACAATCACGCTCCCAAAGCCAGTAATGGCACCGATTTGCGTGCCTCCGCTAAAGCCGCCCGTACCACCGGATCCGACTCCGCCCGCGCCCCCGCATGACAGCAATAGCAAGCAAATAAGTAATATGAGCGTGAAGAGAATCGCTTGCGATACGAATTTGAACGGGGCTGACCGAAAGCCTCCGGAACGGGATGGGTTCTGCACTAGAGTCACTTCTTTCGCGTCGGCGAAACCGAGGACGTTAAGCCGCTACGGCTGGGCTCGGAGTATACATACACCCCAAACCGAAGGCGGCCTCGGTGATCATGTTGACGATCAATTTCGTAGCGTTGCTGGGCGGCATTGACACTGGCATCGAAGACTTGTTTCCATTGCGTTTTGGCGAGGTGACTCAGCATTTCGATGGATGCATCGGATACGCCATTGACGTACATACTGTGCTCAAGAAATGGTGCGCTCTCGTCTTTGCCTACCGCAAGTAAATTCGCAGCACCTGCGGCGAGATGATCACGAATATGTTGATGAAAATACTTGGCAAGATCGAGCGCGCCGCTTTTTGGAACCATTGCTTCGGAAAGCGGGGTGACCAAGTCGTCGATCTCCATGACCAGACCTAGGCGTAACAGCTCGTCGAGAACCGTCCGCTTCGAGAAGTCCTTGGTGATCGCACTCACTAAAGTTTCAAACGATGGGGCCGGTCCCCCCAAGGCGAGGGTCGCCGGTTTGCCTTCAGTCGTTAAATAAGCGGCGTCGGTTGCCCATTTGGTAAACACCTGTTCGGCATAGGAGAGCTCTTTGTCTACATGACTATGCGATTTAGGCGATTGCTTTTCGCTACGGTGCGACTTCACTTCCTTACGGTGTACGCCAGAGAGTAGGCTGACGGCCGCATCGGTGGCTTTGCGTTGATGAGCATCGAGTTCACGCTCAGCTAGATCGATAAAGCCGGAGCGAAGCGCTTTCGATATCTCTGTAAAGCCGATGCCATTACCAAGCCAAAGACGAATCAAGGGAGCGAGTGTCTCCACAGCGTCTTCAAGTAATAATTCTTTGACGCGGGTCGGACTGCCGTTGGGTATTTGGGAATCGTCAATTTCTGGTGGCATGTTTGAATTCTAGAATTTTGCGCAAGATTTGTAAAGGGAAATATTCCCTTTCGTGTTGAAAGTCACGAAGCATTTATGCGACAAATCAAAGTGCTGTGGGTAGATAGCGTCCATCTATCCTGCCGATTATCCGTAATTATTAGCACTCTAGCTCGACGAGTGCTAACATTTATGGGTGGATTGAAATGATTCAAACCACCAGCCCAGTGTTTACGGGGTCCCCTCACGAAGGGGTTTGTCTAGGAGAGATGATGTCTGTTCACCGTTCTAATGCTTTGATTCCTGCGAGCGTCGCTAGTCGACCGAGCTCTGGGTTGACGGCCGCAATGGCGATTCCGGCCGTTGGGAATCTAGACGCCTACATCACCGCCGTCAATCGTATTCCGATGCTGACCCTGCAAAGAGAGATGGAGCTTGGAACGCGCCTAAGGACCATGAATGATCTTGACGCCGCCCGGGAGATGGTGATGTCTCATTTGCGCCTCGTGGTGAGTATTTCGAGGCAATATCTCGGCTATGGCCTGTCCCACGGCGATTTGATCCAAGAAGGCAATATTGGCCTGATGAAGGCTGTGAAGCGCTTTGATCCAACCCGCGGTGTGCGCTTGGTTTCCTTCGCGATGCATTGGGTGAAAGCCGAAATTCACGAATACATTCTCAAAAACTGGCGCTTGGTCAAGGTCGCGACCACGAAGGCCCAGCGCAAGCTGTTCTTTAATCTGCGCTCGATGAAGGGTGACGCCCGCACCTTGAGTCCGGCCCAAGTCGACACCATTGCCACGCAACTGAAGGTCAAGCGCGAAGACGTGATTGAAATGGAAACCCGCCTGGGTGGTCAGGAGATCGCTCTTGAGCCTCAAAGTGACGATGGCGAGGAGGGCTTTGGCCCGATCTCCTATCTAAAGTCGGAGCATGGTCAGCCCGACCAAGTATTGGAAGGGCGCGAACGTGACCGCTTACAAAGCGATGGTATCGAAGCCGCCTTGGCAAGTTTGGACGCGCGCAGTCGCCGAATCATTGAAACACGTTGGCTCAAAGACGATATGGAGGGCGGCTCGCTCACCCTGCACGACCTGGCCAATGAGTTTGGTGTGTCTGCCGAGCGGATTCGTCAAATTGAAGTGAGCGCGATGAAAAAAATGAAAGGTACGCTCGCCGCCTACGTCTAAATAATGAGAGCGTTCTTGCAGGCGCTCTCTCATGGGGCGGAGGTGACTCCACCGCCCGATGCCTCCCTCCTTGCCGACGCCAATCTCCAGATTCGCGTCGGTTTTTTCAAGCTTGCGCGAGTTCAAGCACGCGATCAAAAGTTAAATTGTGATGCATGCCACCATTGGCGCTTGAGCCTCCGACCGTCCATCTGCCAAGCGCTTACGACCCGAGAAGATCGAACAATAATCACAGCCAGAACGTGACATAAATCTCAACCAATGAGTTGAGAGTGCAACATCGCCAGGGAAAATGCGAGGTCTTCAAGAGGGGATCCGCAAGCAATTTTAGGTTTAAGGCGATGCTGACAAAGACGAGTTCCCTACTACGCACGACACTTCTCCAAGGTGTCCTTTACGCTCTGATCTCTTTAGGTGGCTGCGCAGATCAAGGCGATGCTGGCATAAGCACCGCAGCTCTTTCTCAAAGCTTAGACTTGGCGAACTCCAAACAAGCGAACAGCTTGAGCACGGTGATTACGAAGCCGGTGAGCCCCCTCGAAAATATTGCCAACAACTTGGCGACGAAAGAAGCCTCAATCGGCGCCGTAACAGGCTTTGGAAGCGTCATCATCGAAGGCGTCAAGTACGAAGACGATGCGGCGCTCGTCAAGCTCGACATCGATCCGACCCAGGCCATAGTCGGTACCTTGAAGGATATCAAGTTAGGGATGCGCGTGGCTGTGCAGGCCGATGGGAAAAGAGCCCAGAGTTTCACCCTGAGCGCTGAAGTGATGGGGCTCGTGAGCTCTCTCGGTGCGGACTCTTTTGTCGTCGCCGGTCAGACAGTCAAGGCCTCGAGTGACTCCGCCTCAAACGCGATCTTCGAGGGTGTACCTGGAATATCAGGGTTAGCACTAGGAGATTTCGTCGAGGCCTACGGTCAACGTGATGCCGGTGGCGTCGTGATTGCCAGCCGTGTTGAACGTAAGAGTCCTGGCGACAAGACACTGAGTCGAGTCAAAGGCACACTTGCGCATCTCGACAAGTCCGCGAAGACGTTTGCACTGGCGGGATTAACAGTGTCCTACGCCAGCACGCAACGCCTCGTCCCCAATGTTGAGGCGCTGATCGATGGTGTGAACCTTGTTGTATTTAGCGATGTAGCCTTGCAAGCGGGCGTTCTGAAGGCCGTTGCGATCAAGGTGCTGGCTCCGTCCTCCGAGCTCAATGGATTGCTTCGCGTCGGTGGCCACATTCGAGGGCTGGACTTCAGCGCGCATACTTTCGTGCTTGATGGCATTCAAGTCGACGCGAGTAAGGCGACATTTTTAAAAGGCAGCGCCAGCGATCTTGCCAATGGCCTAAAGGTTCGGGTCGTCGGCAGTTTCGCAGAAGGTAAGGTTACTGCGACCGAAGTAAGCTTTCAAAAAGATCTTGGTGACACCCAAGTGGACGTCAAAGGCGAGGTCACAGACTTTTTGAAAGCCTCCAGTTTCAAAGTGCGTGGCGTACCTTTCGATGCCAGTGCAACGAGCGTGACCTACGTCAATGGAGATATTTCCAAATTGCTGGCTGGCGTCAAGGTTCGTATTAAGGGTGAAGTGCAGGGTGATATCGTCAAGGCATTCGCCGTCGAGTTCCTGAGTGCCGAGGAGCCGGTGGTGACGAGTCAACCCGGCCGGGGCCTGATCTCGAAGGATCAAGCTAACGGACAAGTGCTCGCTACGAAGGTCGCGGTGACGAAACAATAAGCTTCCTTCTGCCGCCCAGACTCCGGGGCTTTTCGGTACACTTGGCAAGCGCGTTGTCAAGGAGTGCCGAATGCCTACTCAAGCCGTCTTTGAGAAATACTCTCACATGAGGAGGGTGTCGGTTTGCGTACTAATGGCTGGGGCCTTGCTCGCCAGCCAAAGTCTCCGTGCTCAAGGCTCAGAGGGCGCCAGCTTTCCGAACGCTCAAGCGATTACCTTGGTGATGCCGTTTCCTGCGGGTTCCGGAGTTGATGTGGTGGCCCGCCTGATGCAGGAGAGTCTGCAAAAAACGCTCAAGACTACGATCATTATTGACTACAAAGTGGGGGCTGCAGGCAATATTAGTTCCGATATTGTGGCACGCGCCAAGCCCGATGGACTCACCGTCATGCTCGCCACCGCCGCGACGCATGGTGTCAATGCTGCGCTCTACAAAAAACTATCCTTCGACGTTGAGGCCGATTTCACGCCCCTTGGAACTATCGTAGATGTCTCCAATGTTCTGATGATCAATGCAAGTGTCATTGACGTCAAGAGCACCAAGGAATTTATCGACAAGGTCAAGGCTGAGCCCGGCAAATATAACTATGCTTCCACCGGTAACGGCACAGGTACCCATTTAGCGTTTGCCGAATTCAATGCCAAGGCGGGCTTGAGTATGGTCCATGTGCCCTACAAAGGGGGACCGGAGGCTACTCAGGCGGTCCTTAAGGGCGAGGTGTGCTGCGTGTTTAGTCAGGTGCAGGCGGCTTTGCCGCACTACCGGGCGGCAAAGGTGCGCTTACTCGGCGTAAGCACGCCCCAAAAGGTTGCCGTCGTGAGTGAAGTGCCGACCATCTCGGAAAGCGCTTTGCCCGGATTTGCAAGCTACATTTGGTTTGGCATCATGGGTCCAAAAGGCATGAATCCGCAAATTGCCCAGCGTTGGAACAGTGCCATTAAAGAGGCCCTGGACAATCCCGAGCTAAGGCAAAGGCTAGTCAATGGCGGTAATACGCCCCGTTACGAAACCCTTGAGCAATTCAAGGCGACCATTAAGAAAGATCGTGCGAGTTGGGCTGTGATCGTCAAGGAATCTGGGGCGACGATTGATTAATCGAACGAAGTTTCGTTAAGTCATTGGACGGTCTTCATCTTATTGCTGATTTGTCGGCTTGTCAGCCGACTCAATGGGGCTTAATGACAGAGCCGCAAGAACTCGAAGCCTTTTGCCTGGCGGCCATTCGTGAAGCGGGTTTAACGAGTGTTGCTCATCTCTTTCATTCGTTTCGAGATGCGGCCCGAGACGCAGGCCTTACCTCCCCCACTGAACCGGTCGGCATCACCGGCGTCGTATTGTTAGCGGAATCGCATTGCGCGATTCATACATGGCCAGAAAAGAAAAGCGTCACCTTAGACGTGTACGTGTGTAACTATGGTCAAGATAACACCGCCAAAGCCCGGCAACTTAGCCTGCTACTGATCAAGGGGTTTTCACCCGGCAAGGTGGCGCGCCATGAGGTCCTGCGAGGCTAGGGAAGCGCGGATTTAATCGCGCGGCGCCTGGCTCCTTGAATCTGGCGGTCTACTTCGTTGAATTTTTAGCCAATAGCAAGTGCTATTGGCCGCAAAATCCGCCTTGTAGCCCATCCCAATTCAAGGGCCAAGCATCCACGCGATTAAATCTCTGCGCTTCCCTACTGAAAAATCTTACCGCAACCAGAAGTAGCTCCGCAAATTTGAACAAGGCGACAAGTGGAAATTTCGAGCAAGTGGCTGGGCTGAAAATGGCCTGGTAAGAAGGAGTTTTCGCTGGTCAAGAAATCAGCGCGCCGGACAGAGCGCACTCACAACCCTGCGTTTAAGGCAAGGCCTTGTCATGTGCATCGATGCTTTCTACTCGTTACCGAGATTTTCGCAGTGATAGCTTTTACGGGCAAGCGATAGTCTTTTTGGAAAGAGGGCCGAGGAGGCTCTTTTTCCCTTTGGTGCGCACCTTGCGCCATAAAGTTAAAGAAGATTGCGTTGACAGTTGAACCTAGTTAAACTCATACTCAGAGGCTAGGAGAAAGCAATGGGCGAACGCGATGTTTTAACGGTTTCAGCCAAAGGGCAAGTGGTTATCCCGCAGGCCATTCGTATCGAGCTAGGAATAACGCCCGGCAGCGAAGTAGAAGTCCACCGCGAAGGCTCGGGTGTAATGATTCGCCTAAAACACGCGCGACCGGTGAGCAAGCTGGTGGACGGTTTTGGGATGCTGAAGTACTCCGGGAAAAAGAAACTGGAAGACTTCGATATCGGAATAGAAATGCGCAAGCATTCGGCGAAACGCAAATGATTGCTGTTGACACTAACGTCTTAGTGCGGCTCTATGTCGACCCGGTGAACGCGAATGAGAGTGATGTTCAGCGAAAAAAAGCCATGGCTTTTTTTAATTCTGAGC
>JAYUOT010000306.1:0-2655 GCA_043760705.1 Betaproteobacteria bacterium | reverse complement strand
TCGAAAAAGTGGTAAGGTTGATGCGAATTGCGGAGTACAAGCGCCGCCAGGCTCCGATTGGCGTACGAGTCACCCATCGCGCCTTTGGTCGCGATTGGCGCTACCCGATCACTTCAAAGTTTCGAGATTAAGATTATTTTCAACCGATCACTCATTAGATAAGTGCCATGAAAAGAATTACAGCAATCATTAAACCCTTCAAGCTCGACGAAGTTCGCGAAGCCCTCGCTGAATTGGGTGTCTCTGGCCTAACGGTCACCGAAGTCAAGGGCTTCGGTCGTCAGAAGGGTCACACAGAGTTGTATCGCGGCGCCGAATATGTGGTCGATTTTTTGCCTAAAGTTCAAATTGAAGTCGTGGTTGCTAACGATACAGTCGAACGCGCTATTGAGTCGATTATTCGTGCCGCCAAGACGGGCCGAATTGGCGACGGGAAAATCTTTGTCTCGCCGGTTGAAGAAATTGTTCGAATCCGCACTGGTGAGCGAAACGAACAGGCCATCTAGACTGCTAATTCCCCAGCACTTCGTCGGCCTTGCTTCTCAGGCCATTTTTGAGCCGACGAAATCCTTTGATCAATACCCGGATCAGGACAATCGCGGCGATAACAAAGAGCAAGAGGAGTCCGACAAAGATTAACGGTTGGTTCACCGCTAGCCAGGTCCCGCCCACGACAGCGACATCTTCCGTCAACGATAGTGCAATATTCGAGAAAGGCTCGGGGCTTGTATTGGCTGCGGCGCGCGTCCCTGATTTCGCGAGATGAGTGGTTGCCGTCAGCGAACCTCCCAGGATTGCTGCTGCCATGGTAATGGCCGCACCCGAGTCGCCAAACACGGCCGCCGCCATCGCCGCACCCGCAGGAATACGCAAGAACGTTTGCAGGCCATCCCAAACGCTGTCCAGCCAGGGAATTTTGTCAGCGAACATTTCCACCGTGGCCATCAAGCCGGACGCTCCTAAGACCAGGGGGTGACTCAACAGGGAAAGATGATCGGGTAGCGGCCACCAACCCATGAATGCGGCCATGCCGAACAAAAAGGCGACCAGGTAAAGCCGGATACCGGCACCCCAGGCCAAAGCGCCCGCCAGCGCCAAGTCGGGTAAATGGTTCATGGCAATATCTAGCATTTAGAAATATTCCTTCGTGAGGCTGGCCATCGCTGAGTGTGGGTCAAGTGCAGCCCTAGCTCGCGCTTGACACACCTTCAACGTTCGTCCCGAGCCTAAGCATACAAGCAACGGAAATTTAATGGATGGCTCCCTTCTTTCAATGTCGTTCCTGACCCCTGATTTTTTTCCGCTTGACAGGGCTCATTCCCGACGGCTCGCTGGCTTCGCGACTTCGGCGGATTACCCTGCGTTGGGTTTGCCTCCGCCCGTGCTCCAGTTCCCTGTGCAGACGCCTCACCGGGTGGCCTCAGACCTATCCAAGCTGGAAGGCTTGCCCTTGGCGCAGGACGATCTTTTTACCACTTACCTTGCGCGCAAGCTCACGCTATTGCAGCAGCGCGCAGACACGCTGTTGCTGCCGGAGCCCCCTCTCGGCGCAGGTATTTGGGAGGAAATTTGGCAGCGCTTGGGGTTGCATCAAGCGACCTGGACGCGCGCGCTTGGGCTGGAGCCGAAGTTTGCTCCACAGTTAGGGGCACAGGTCGGGCTAAACAACGTCGACCCAACCCTCGATCAGCTCGCCTGGGCGCAGCAATTGACCTTGGCGATGCAAGAAGATTGGGTCTTGATCTCGCCCGGAGGCCGCTTCGAGGCTGGGTCGGTTTGTTTTCCCAGCGGCTGGGTGCCCTCTGAAAAGTTTAACTTGTCGCTTGCCGAAATACATGGTCCCGTCGCCGACGGCGCGGCGCTGCGAAAAGCCTCGGAGGTCCTGGCCCGGGCGATGCTTCAAAAAGGGCCGTTCCAGCGTTATGTCTGGACCCTCACCCGCAATCACAGTTTGCCCAGGCACCCACAGCATTCTGAAGATCTTCAGGCTGAACATAGCCAGGCGCTTTATTTTCGCTACGAGCGCCAAACGACCTTGGCCTTGCCGGGTTCCGGCCGCGCGCTCTTTCTCATCCACGTTTATGTGGTGCCGCTTGAGACGGCTTTGATGGCTGAGCAGATGCCTCTCGCGCGAGACAAGAATCGATTGACGATGGGGGCCAACGCAATCGGGTCTGATGGTGCGGGCGCAGCCAAGCGTGCAGGTCTGAGAGCTGAGCGCTTGTCGAGCCTGAAATCCAGTCTAAGCTCCATGAGCGAGGCAGTCATCGCCTATAAAGGTCTGGGCGAAATCCGCGAGCAGGTTCTCACGATGCGTGAGAATTAGCGCGAGGCGCCGCGCAAAAGGATCAATAAGGCACCGCTCCCCCCGTCGTTGGGCCGGGCCTGGCAAAAGGCCATGACCTCGTCTCGTTGGATCAGCCACTTCAGTACTTTGCCTTTCAGCACGGGCTCTTTGTTGATCGAACCGAGACCCTTGCCGTGAATCACCCGCAGGCAACGCATATTCTTGTTGAGCGACTCGCTCAAAAAGCTCACGAGCGCCAATCGGGCTTCGTCGGACCTCAAGCCGTGCAGGTCGAGCTGGGCTTGAATCGACCACTCGCCTCGGCGCAGTTTCCGGACCACTTCGATGCCCAGACCGGGCTGGCGAAA
>JAYUOT010000305.1:0-5321 GCA_043760705.1 Betaproteobacteria bacterium | reverse complement strand
GGGGAGGTACCTAAGGCGACCCGGCTAGCCTCGCGGCGAAGCAATTTCGAGGCGCTGAGCTTGAAGCTGGGTGCTGGGGATGTTCGGGCGATTGAGGTTTTGCCTAAGGATCGGAGGTTGGTTGACCCTGGGTTTGGGCCGGTTTGGGATTGACGCTAGCGTTCCCGACTATCGCCTTCGCGGAGCGTCATTCTCATTTAAAGAGCCAAGGCTTAGGGCGCGTGAATGAAATTCCACTCAGCTTTCCAAGCATTTTCCCACGAATGGCAACTGCGAACTTGTCTGTATCCGCGATACCTGTCAAAACATTCTCTTCGAAAACAAATGGCCCTGTGTCGATAGTAGATATTGCGCGTCGGTGGGCGTTGCCTTTGACGATAATCTTGTTATTCCGAATTATCGCCCCATCGCCGTGATAAAGGCGTATCGCTGCATCACCAGAAAGGTATGGCTGATCACTATGGATAATGATTGTATTGTTTTCAATTAAGGCGTTCGGCCCGTAAATCCATATTGCGGCTGAGCCGAACGTCTCGATGATGCTATTTCTAATTATCGTGCCCGCCCCTTGCACAACAATACCTATACTTTGGGTCCGAACCCGCATGTTGTCTATCAGAATGCCGCGGTTTGGATATTCTTCAGGAATTTTTGGGAGATCTTTGATTAGGGTTTGGTAATACTCGATTTCACCCTGAGAAGCTGGCGAGGTATTGGCAACAGATAATGAAGATATCTCAATCGGAATTCGAGGTGGGTAGGTAGTTTCTGATGATTGCAATTCGAGACCAAGGCCAGAAAGATAGGCCCCCGTATAGCCCATAAATCGGATTCCTATTCCATACCTTTCGAGATCGACGGTGCCGTTCTTTATGACGATGTTCTTGGCAAACCTCCCTTTAGGATACTGCCTAAGCATACCTGTCGTGACTCGGCTCGTTGTTTCGCTTGGGGTCTGAATGCCTCCGGCGTCCAAGGATGCGTCACTGGTCAGCCGAAAATTCCGCATATCTAAGACAACGTCGTCATGCGCGATAGTCATTGCGACGTCGTCATCACTCGACAATTGATGGCCATGCTTGAATGGATTGAATTTTCCGTCTACATGGAGGTTTTGTTTCAAACAGTAGTGACCTGACTTTTCTATCACCGAGCTATTGGTCTTGGTCACCTTTACATCGAGACAATGGCCCAATTCGCCACTCGGGGCAGCACTAGGCATCGAAGAGTGACCAAAGACCAAGGCCCACAAGATCACAGCTCGGAAATAGCGGTTTCTTAGCCCTTCAAAAACAAAACAAAACTTCATGGCCTTCATGGCCTAGTTGATCTACATATTGCCGGTGTGGTCAGAATTGTTCCAGGGAGCATTAGGTTTCCTTCGTACCCTTGTTCATTTGGTAATCGGCCTAAGTAGTCCTTCAATGCGCTTAGGTTTCCTTTCCGAAGCTCACAGGCAGATTTTGGATCATATTCAGGAATTGGGCCCAATCCAAAATCAGTCAATAGGCTTTTTAAAAGACGTCTCTTTTCGATAAATAGTCCACCGTTTATGCTCTCGTCTTCCTGAATCGCATTAAACTCACTAAGCTTCGATTCAACATCAGCAAAGGTAATCGGAAAGCCACCTTTCTTGGCTTCAACTCCAAAATTGCTTTGAATCTTAGCGAACACCGTACGCTCCATTTCAAGCGTTCGGGACTCTCTCAAATTCCAGTCGCCGACGGCACCTAAATACAATGAAAACTTTACCGTACCATTATAAGTTTTGTCAGTTTCTGTGCCGTACAAGGCATGGCCAAGCCCTAGGTTAATGTCAATCGGTGCATTGATCCGGTCTCGATGGCCAAAGGTGTCTTCAAGCGTATGGAGATATTCACCAAATAGCTGAATCCTTGCGCAGGGTGGCAACTCATCGATACTGCCAACACCATAGTTGGCCGCGTCTTGCAAGTTACGTATCTGGGGGTTATTTGGGTTCTTCGTGCGAAAGTCCCAAAATTCGTTTGGGGGCATTTCACCCTTTGCAGGATCATAGCCAGATTGAGTAAAGTGATAAAGGGCTAAGCGCTGCCGATGCTGACCGCCGGCTCCAATGTTGAGCGGGCGTGTGAAGTCATTATCATCAATGTACTGCGAAGCTGAAGCCATTACATAGGACTGTTGAATTGAGAGCCCCGCAAGTCTCGCAAGTGTAAAAGTCATATAGTAGTGAACGTCAACTTCATAGAGTCCTAGTGGATCAACCTTGTTCACTGGATCCCCAGAAGCATACAGATACGAATCAGGCCCATCTGGATAGCCAAGCGGATCAGGTTGCAGGTAGCGGCCCGTACGTGGGTCGTAAGTGCGATTGAAGTTGTCATGCAGCCCAGATTCAACATCATAGTACTGGCCGGGTAGGCGCAGATTTAAGATGATCTTCGTTCGTGCGGCATCTTGACCTTGATCGGTACCCGCAGCTTGTTGACTCATCGCAATCAATTGCCTGGATGGTTTTGCCACGCCCCAAAAATTCCCGGGTTGCTCTATCGCCCAAATGACACTCTTGGCAGCGTCCGTCATGGCAACGGGGGCGCCGCGATGATCTGCGTGAATGAAGAGCAAGCGATCTCTTTTGCTTGGGTTTTCATTGTTGTATTCGCTTTCCCATTTTACGATTGGGATTGGGTGCGTTGCTTGCGCGGATTCACTGACATTTAGATAGAAATACTGAGTGGTTATCTTTCCTTCCTCGTTGATCTCGGCGACGAGCAAATTGTCTTGCCACAGGAAGTAGGTCGTTCGAGTAGGAGCGCCAGGCACGGCATCATCTGGATACATGGTCTTGGCGACGCGATGTCCCTGGCTGTCGTAGCGGTAGCTCGCCATCAGCTTGTTCGTTCGACTTTCACGAAGTTCTGCGAGCTGCCCTCGTGAGGAGTATGAATAGCGGTGACGGCCATCATCCATCAGTCGGCCCAAAGAATCTCTAGCGATTACCCCTGCCGGGGTCGCCCCGCTACGCTTTACTTCAGGTTGAGAGGGGCCATGCGTTGGCGTGAACTCCTTGTAGGTCGCGTCGACATTATTTGATGCAACTTTCAATAACCCGCCACTCGAAGGCTCCTTCGGGCTCACGGCGCCAAAGCCTGAATAGCTGAACTCACTACGAATTGGTGATGCTGTTTGCACGGGTGATGTTTGAACGGGTGATGATAGCTCGCCCTCCGCCTGCTGTTGCACGATTACGCGAATGCGTGGGCCCACTTGATATTCGTAGCGGGTCGTTCCAAGTTTGTCGACTACCTGCTGGGTGAGCCGCCCCGCGCGATCGAATGAGCGCGCTGTGCGTAACCCGTTGCCTGCCGTAAACGCTGTCAGTCCGTCGAGAGGGTCAATTTGAACATTCTCCACAAGGGTCTTGACGGGGAAGAAAGGGACGATTCTCTCGGACACCTGCCTCGGCAAATATTGCCTTGACTGCTTTAGTAGCCATGCTACTACCGTCGAGCGAAGATATAATGCTTTTGGGGTTGCGCCTTGCGCGACATCGTCCCGTGCTACGTCCATGACTTGACCATTGGCTAGCCCTCGTTGCATGATCAACCCGGTTTTCGGATCGCGGCTTTGACTGGTGTGAAAGGTCTGGGTCAATCCCTTGAGTTGCACGGATTCACCAGTTTTTCGGCCTAGACTGTCGTAGTGAGTCTGCGTACTTTGCTCGGGATCAAGCGCAGTCTTTAAGAGCGCCCCCTCATAGACGAGCAGGGTTTGAGCTTGATCGATATCTTTCGAATCTTTGTATTGCTTCCTGATGAGACGGCCCCGCACATCGTACTGATAATGCACTGAGCTCTGGTCAGCATGGGTCAATTTGATCAATCGATTGCACTCGTCATAGCTCGCGCGCTTATCACCGTGATCAGGGAGTGTGGTCTTCACAACCCGCCCGAAGTCGTCGACGAGACGAGCAAGGCCTTTGCGGTCGTCGTTAGGTGAAAAATGAAGTCTTAAGTCCCCGTCGACAGCTTGTTGAACTAATGCGTCGCCTAATTTACCCGGCCCTTTAAGCACAATGCTTCGAACATCATCGCCATTGACCTGCTCCACTAAGCGACCGTCTGCAGCGTAACGCCAAGCATCGATTCGGCCGTCAGGAAGTATGCGTTTGGTCGGGCGGCCTGCGTCGTTATGCCAGAAGTAGGCCGCGCGCAGGAGATCACTTTGACCGGCGCGATAGAGTCCGGCTCGAGTCGGTCGACCCTCACTATCAAAAACAGTCTCGCTCCGATTGCCCAGCACATCGTTCACGGACTTGACCCGGTTCGCTTCGTCAAAGGCACGCGCGATTCTACGACCAGAGGCATCGATCATTTGGGTAGTGCGGCCGAGCGCGTCGCGCTTTTCCAGAATCGGAGCCAGCATGAGCATGCTGAGCTCGTCCACTTGAGTCATCTTACCCGGCGGGCTTTGGTTTTGCGAGGCGTGAGTTGTCGTCGCAATGTCGGTGATCGTACTGACGGGTCTGAGCATCCATCCAGACGACGAGGCGCTTTCAAGGCCCATGGCATGTCGACCGTCCAGGGTATACCGGAACTCCTGTTGTAGCCGTCTTACACCATCCTCGAAGCTCGATCTTGTCATTCGACCGGCATCGTCGAAGACACGTTGGCGCACGAATCCATAAGGTTCTGTGATCGCCAGAATTCTATCGCCGCTGCTATCCCATTGGTAGAGTGTGATATCGCTGTCCACGGGACTTTGCCCGGGTCCGTTAGGCAGGGGGCCGTCCATTCGCACCAACACACTGCGGCCTTGCATTCGTTGGTAGTCGAAGGTCGTTGTTCGTGAAATCTCACGTTGCTCCACAGGATCAAAGCCGACTTCGCGCTGCGTGCTGACCTGTCCATACTCGTTGTAGGTTAACTCGAGGCGATGTTCTTGTCCGGGCACCACGCTTGGCCTTGCGATGATGATCGGCTTGTCAAGATAGGGGGTGGCACCGCGGGCATCACCTCGGGCTGCGCCCTGGACAGGACCTGTGAGGCTACTTTCTGCGTATTCAAGGCGTAGCAGAGCCTGGGGCGCTTCGGGTCGACCGCCAAAGTAGTTCACCAGGAATCTGTGAGTAGGTCGCCCCAAAGCGTCATAGCTCATCCTAATCGCTCGCAAGGGGTGACCTGCCTGAAATCTGTGATTTGCGTAGCCAGCAGTGTTTACGGGTTTTCGCATGAGTGTTGCAATCGCCGGGGCGAGATAGGTCGTTTGCAGCAGCCGCCCGTTCGGATCGTACTCATGCCGCACATTGGTCGGCCCACAGCTCGCGCAACCGGGGCCAA
>JAYUOT010000304.1:0-2663 GCA_043760705.1 Betaproteobacteria bacterium | reverse complement strand
AAGGGCTTGGAGATTCCGAAGCGGGGTTGAGGGTCAATCTTGATTGCGCGGCAAAGGCACGGGCCTGACGTACGCGAAGGCTGCCTGCTAAGCCAGCCAGAGTCTTCGGTTCGTGCCTCCTTGGCCTAGCTGCAAAAAACTGCTTGGATCAAACAATTCTGAGTACGAAGTGATCCGCCTTCTCGCCAGAACTACCCATTCAGCATTTGCTTCAAGTTCATCTTTCCTAAGCCATAGATTGAGGATGAACAAACCCGCTAGCCCTTCAAGCACGTTGCGGTAAGTCGCTTTGCGAAAGTTTGCATTGCGATCATGTTTCAACTTGTTATACGCGTCATACCAGTCAGGATTGGTGCTCACACCAGATGACCACGAGCCAAAAGGCGACAATAATTTATTTGTCAACGATTGATAGACCCAATGCACTTCAACCGTCTTTGTGTTTAGGGGAACGGTGGAACACAGCAATTTACCTAGCGCTGGGAAGTTGAGGCCTTCAATCGCTCCAGATGGCGGAGATAGGCCGAGTTTCTTCGCCAACGACTTGCCCACGTTTTCGCACTCTTGCCCAATGCGGAGAACTAATTCAGCAAGATACATCGAAAAGACCTCTAGGTTTGCGTCGTCAAGGCTGATACTGAATGTCAGATCACGAAACTCCCTTTCTAGTCGCTCATAAACTGGCCAATATTGCTTCCACACGGCGATTTTCCCCTCAGCGATAGTCAGAGCAATGCTGCATTACTAAGCCACCGCCCGCAAAGCATCCGGGTTTGTTTGCGCAATTTTCAGGAGCGTTTTAGCTGCGCCCGATGGTTCGATGCGACCTTGTTCCCAACCTTGCAGCGTGCGTACCGAGACGCCGAGCAGTAGCGCAAATTGCGCCTGACTCAGACCCACTTTTTGCCTTGCGGCGATAGCGGACGAGTAGACGACGCGAACCTCATTGCGCTTCATCTGCTTTACTGATTCGAGCAGCTCCGCTCCGATATCACGCTTGGCGTCGCGTTTAAGCAATTCTTTTTCGGTCATGGCCATGTCAAAGCTCCTTCACAATTTTGCGCAATACGTCCGCGCCGATGGATTCGCGAGCGCTCTTTGCATAGATCAGTAGCAAAACGATGTCGCCTCTGGCAAGACGGTTGAAATGGATAACACGCACACCACCCGATTTTCCGGTACCTGCGCGAGCCCACCGCACTTTGCGACAGCCGCCAGAGCCCTGAATCACATCGCCAACATCGGGATTGGCAGCCAGGTGTACGGCAAAATCAGCGCGTTCATCTTCCGTCCAATAGTCAGGCCAGAGTCTTGAAAAGAGGGCTGTTTCTACTATCGTCAGCACGGGCTAACTATACGCTTTAATAGTATTCTTTGCAACAGGTCAATTCGCGCTATCGATTAGCAACAATAAACAATCGCTGAAACGGAAACACTGTTTTGCCATCATATCTCGTCGGATACGCATCGCGAACGCGCGCGGCGTAGTCCGCCTCAAACGCGGTTGCGCTGGGTGCATCCAGCGTGTTGAGAAACTGCTTGAGCCACGTGCCCTTCGTCCATTCCTTTACTGGGTCGACGCCGTCGAACGCTTGCAGATATTCGCTTTCCCACATGTCGAGGTTGTTTCGAACCCGCGCACCAGTGCGTAGTAAACGTCGGGCGTGGCAACCGGCGCGGGACGTAGCGGCGACTCTAGCTTGACCTGCCATCGCGCAGCGAGGACGGTCTCGGCAATCATGGCGTGCGACGGTGCGCCGAAATTTTGTGGCATTTGCACGGCAAGTACGCCGCCCGGTGCTAGGTGGCTGACGAGCATTGCAAACAACGCGCGGTGGTCAGGCAACCAGTGCAGCGCGGTGTTGGAATAGATGACGTCAGCGGCTTGTTCGGGCTGCAAGTAGGCGAGACTTTGCTGCAACCAGTTCACCCCCCTGGCGCGAAGGTGCGACACACCAGGTGATGTCGCCCGTGGAGTTTATGCAAAGGCTGGCTGCCTTGGTGCCAAGACCGACGCTGCATTTGATTCGATTCCACAGCGTAGCCCGAACTGTGGAGGTGAGCTACGGGATGATCGCCGCGAATGTGCAACGCTCACGCATCAAGACGATTCTCACGCACCTGGGGCTTGAGGCCAGAGCACCGAATAGAATCGCCCGCGCGAGGGCAGATGAGCTTTGCTGAGCTGTAAAGCCACGAGGTACGTGCCGCTCAAGTGGAGTGAAGCCAGAATACAGTGACCCCAAATGAAGTGACCTCGAATACTAGTGACCCCAGAAGGGGTCAGGTCAAGGGGAGGGCTGCGCTGGCGTCAAACAAGAGGCAGCAAAAGAGGGGCTTAGCAGGGGTTGGAGAGCGTCTCGAAGCCAAATCAGGCAAAAGCTAACCCCATTCCGAGCGAAATGCGACCGGCTTTCACGGCCAAAGCGGATGTTTGTGGCTATCGATTAGGGGAGCTTTCCGGGAAAAGTGTACGACCGAGACCGTTGGATTTTGAGAACTCCAAAATCAAGAGTGGTCGCCATCACGCCCAAAGGCACGCGCGCTTTTCGTCGCTTCCTCTAGTCCTGCGGATGCTCGGATGCCGGGGGTGGACGCCTGTGGGGTAATCTCTGGACCATCGAACGACCCGACTACTTTTCGGACGAAAGACGGGGTTGACC
>JAYUOT010000303.1:0-5339 GCA_043760705.1 Betaproteobacteria bacterium | reverse complement strand
CCAGCGAAGCCCTGGGCCTCTTCGCGCCTGGGCAAGGCGCCGATGCAGCGAGAACAGGCGCGACTCGATTTGACGGTCCAAGCCCCATCAATACCTGTGGCGGCTGCCTATCACGCGGCCACCCTCCCGAAGTGTCGCCGCTTTACGATGTGATTGAAGCCTGCACGCAATTGCTGGGCCGCGCGGGCGAGCGACAAGTGTCGCGCCATGAGTTTGCACTGACCGCGAGTGAATTGGGCAAGTACAACGCCGCCTTAGTGCATGTGTTGCAGGCGCTGCAATGATGGACCGTTTACCTGAAGTCCGCATGCCTGGGCCTCGCCCTTTTGCGCCTCGCGTGTCGGGTTTTACCCAGCCTTTCTGGCAGGGGCTCGATGAAGGGCGTTTGCTGAGCACGCGCTGCAAGACATGCGGCCAGCAAAGCTTTCCTCCGCGCAAGCTCTGTCGGGCCTGTTGGAGCACGTCTTTAGAGTGGGTTGAATTAAGTTCCACTGGCCTACTCTACAGCTTTACCCGCATTCATGTCGCGCCGCAGGCCTTCCGGTCCGATGCACCTTATGCGATTGGCATCATCGACCTTGAGCGAGGGCCGCGCCTGATGTGCCGCCTCATCGGCGAGATTCGGCCGGAGCACATGGGTGCGAGCATGAAGTTACTGGCGTTGCGTTACGATGACGGGCCTTTGTTTGGAGCAAGGCTCTTATATTAGGTCCCCCTCAAACGCCTACAGCCCCCACCGCCATAAACCCTCCATCCACAGGTATGACCGCCCCATTAATGTAAGCTGAGTGTTCGGACGCTAAAAACGACACCGCCGAAGCAATCTCACCCGGTTGCCCGTAGCGCTTCATTGGAATAGCGCCCGTGTAGGTGCTGCGAAACTCAGCAGAATGCAGTTGCTGGGTCAAAGGGGTATCCACTGGCCCTGGGGCGATGGCATTGGCGGTTACGCCATACTCGGCCAACTCGGCAGCCATCTGGTGCGTCAAGCCAATCACCGCCGCTTTGGAGGTGCCGTAAGCGGTGCGTCCTTGACCTACCGCGCGCATTCCAGCCACCGAAGCCATGTTAATTATGCGCCCCCACCTCTTTTTAACCATCATTCGGGCGGCATGCTGGCTGCACAGCAAAGTGCCAGTCACATTGACCATCATGGTGGCCGTCCAGTTGTCGAGGGGAAAGTCCAGAAATGGGAAGGTCTTTGCAATACCGGCATTGTTCACCACAACATCGCAACGACCGTACTTGGACTCGATCTGCTTAAACGCCTGCGCAATCGACTCGGCGGAGCCCACATTGAGCTCCAAGGCATCGGCCAACACCCCGAGAGCGGCAATGCGTTTCGAGGTTTCAATGGCAGCGGGCAGGTTCAGGTCCGACACCAATACCGTAAAGCCGTCGCGGGCAAGCTTTTCAGCGACGGCGGCGCCAATACCGGCCGCTGCACCGGTCACCAAGGCAATTCTGTGGGTCTGACTCATTTTGCTCTCCTTGTTCTTTGTTCACGTGACACGATTAACCTTGGGAAAGTTCGTTGAGCACCGTTCGAAAATACTTAAGGCCATCTCAGTTCGCGGTGATGGATTTCTCGGGAGCCCCAGAGCATTTAGATTAAACCGACAGATAGCGCTGCTTGATTTCTTCATTGCTGCCAAGCTCAGCAAGGCTGCCACTGTATACATTGGTGCCGCGATCAATGACGACGGCGCGGTCGGCAAGCCCCAGGCAAAAATGGAGATTCTGCTCGGCCAACACGATGGTGGTGCCGAGCTTTCTCAAGGCTTCGATCAGGTCGCCAATCTTCTGCACCATGATCGGCGCGAGGCCTTCGCTGGGCTCATCGAGTAGCAGCACGCTAGGGTTGCCCATCAGCGCCCGGCCCACGGTGAGCATTTGTTGTTCACCACCGGAGAGCTGACCGCCGAGGCGGGTTTTCAGCGGAGCCAGCAAGGGCAACATGTCATAGATTCGCTCAACGGTCCATTCATTACGACCGTCCAAGCCCTTCTTCACGGCGATCTCCAGATTGTCTTGCACCGTGAGCTCGGGAAATATTTGGCGGTCCTCAGGCACATAACCGAGGCCTGCCTTCGCCATCACGTGGGGGGGTTGGCCACGCATTTCGCGCCCGAGCAATTGCACGTTGCCTTTTTTCGGAATGAGGATGCCTGCAATGGCTTTGATCGTCGAGCTTTTACCCGCGCCATTGCGACCGAGCAGTGCCAAGGTCTCGCCCTTGCTCACGGAGAGTGACATATTAAAAAGAACTTGGCTCGTACCGTAAAAGCCGTCAAGCCCGGAGACTTCCAAGACGGGAGTGCGGATACTGATCACGTCAGGAAAGTGCGTTTCATGACCCTCGTTCACGCTCATACGGACGCACCCTGAGGCTTCTCTTGGCCTGGCAGAGCTTGAGAATGCCCTTGAGCTGGTAAGGCCTCTTTGGGTCGCCCCAGGTAAGCCTCGATCACCTCGGGGTTAGAACGCACCTGCTCCGCCGAGCCTTGGGCAAGCAATTTCCCGTAGCACAAGACAAAGATGTGTTGAGCCACCCGAAACACAATCTCCATATCATGTTCAATCAGCACTACAGTCAAGCCACCACGCTTCCATAAGGCATGAACGGTTTCGATCATTTTTTCGCGCTCTTCAGGCCCCATGCCCGCGACCGGCTCGTCCAGTAGCAATACTTTTGGCTTGAGTACTAGGGCCAGGGCCAAATCCAGCAGCTTTTGGTCACCGTGCGAGAGATTGCCGCTCACCACATTCGCCTTGGAACTCAGGTGCAATTGCTCCATCACCTCATGCGCGCGATCTCTGGTTGCGTGCAAGGGAAAGCGACCACGCAGGCTGGCCGACTTGCCTAATGGGGACATCAGGGCCGCACGAAGGGATTCCTCTACCGTGAGGGTTTTGAAGAGCTTGGCGACTTGAAAGGCACGGCCCACGCCCAGACGAACAATCTCGTCGCTCGGCTTTCCGATAATCTCTTGCCCATCCAGTTGGATGCTTCCCGAATCAGGCGGAAACACGCCCGAAATCAGATTAAAAAAGGTCGTCTTGCCCGCTCCGTTCGGTCCGATGACAGCACGCAGCGACTCTTTCGGAAAATCCATGGAGACATCTTGCGTCGCATGCACGCCGCCGAAAGACTTGTTCAAATGTTGGATCTGCAACATCAGGAAGGATTGCCCTTTCGCTTGGCATAGAACTGCAATACGAAATCCAGAATTCCGCGCTTAAAGCCCAACGCAAAAATCAATACCACGATTCCTAGCGCAATACCGTGCGACTCGGTAACACGCGTGATCTGGTCATTAAAGAGCTGTAGCAAAGCCGCTCCGACCACGGGCCCCAGGAAGACATTCAGGCCACCCATCATGATCATGAAAATCGCTTCGCCTGACATCGTCCAGTAGCTAAACTCTGGGAACGCGCCGGACACAAAGAGGGCCATGATCACGCCCCCAATACTGGCAAAGCAGGCCGACAATACGAAAGCATAGAGTCTGATGCGCCAGATATTGATCCCCAGGAAAAGCGCGCGATCCGCGTTGTCACGCACCATGCGCAAGGTGTAGCCAAAGGGAGATTGAAGAATCCAGCGCATCAAGAGTAGACAGCCCACGCCAAGCACGCAGGAAAACCAATAAAGGTGTTGAAAATTCGCGAGATTGATGCCCAGAAAAACAGGTCGAGGCACGCCGCCCGTGAGGCCTTGATCGCCACCGGTCAGGTCTATCCATGAAAGAATAATCCTGTAAATCAACATCTGAAAGGCCAGCGTCAGAAAAGAAAAATAAATTTCTTTCAAGCGAACACAAATGGCGCCCACACAAAGACTTAATACCGCAGTGAAAACAAGGGCACCCAAAATGGCGACCGGAATAGAAGTGCCGGCTTTTTGCATCAACAGTGCAAATGCGTAAGCCCCGCCGCCAAAGAACATCGCATGTCCAAAGGAGGTCATGCCACCGTAACCGACCAACATATTCAACGACGTGGCGAGAATGCCCAGGGCGGCGACCCGAATCACAAAATCAAGCGTCACGCGCGACGAGGTGAGCAGAGGCACGGCCAGCAGCAGCAAAAGGACAATGAGGGCCAAGCCCAACTCTTTGAGACGGGCTCCTTTCATGCGCGTCGATCCTGTTTACCCATCAGGCCGCTGGGTTTAAGAATGAGGATCAGTGCCATCGCCACAAACATCAAGCCTTCAACAAAGATCGGAAATCCAATCGCCCCGTAAGAGCGCACCACGCCGATCAACAAGGCACCGACGAGCGCACCACTCACAGAACCCATGCCACCGATCACCGTCACAATGAAGGACTCAATGAGGATGGAGAAGCCCATGCCAGCGGAGGTGGAACGCACGGGCGCAGCCAAAGCCCCCGCCAGACCGGCCAACAAGCCACCGCATGCAAAAACGCCCGCATAGACAAGATCGGTATTGATGCCTAGCGCCGAGGTCATGGTTTTGTTTTGCGAAGACGCCCGCACGATCTTACCGATCTTGGTCTTCGCCAAAACCAGCCAAAGCACGATGGCAATCAGGCTCGCAATGGCGATCAGGGCCAGGTAATACACTGGGATTACGCCCCCGGCAATCATCAGCGGGGGTAATTGAAATATCGTTGGCATGCCCATTGAGCGGAAATCCGCACCCCAAACGAGCTTCACGACATCATCCATGATCAGGATGAGGGCATAGCAGACCAGCAACTGCATGAGCACGTCCGCCTCGTAAACGCGACGCATTAATAAGCGCTCAAAACACACCGCGAAAATAGCGACCCCAATACCTGCCGCGAGGACGGCGACCAGGAAGCTGCCCGTCAATGCATAAGCGGACAGGGCCAGATAGGCGCCCAACATATACAAGGAGCCATGAGCAAAGTTCACGACCCCCAACACGCCAAAAATCAAGGTGAGTCCGGTCGCCACCAAAAATAGCAGCGCGCCAATGATGAACGCGGTGGAGGTTTGAGTGACTAGGCAAGAAACCGAGCCTAGACACTCCCAAAGTGCAGTGAGGTTCACGCAGTTTCCTGTCTAGTCGTAAACTAAGCCCAGCCCTTGCTTTTCTTCCACTCGGCCTCAAGTTCCTTGATCTGTTTCCAGTCACCCACGGTTGGTATAGGCATGTAGGGCTCTTTGGCGATTAGAGGCCCCCAGCCAATCGCGTAGTCCACCAGCGTGTGGTCTTCAGCTCGCAAAGTGAGTGTGCCGTTCGCACCGAAGGGCGAGTTGATCGTCATCCCCTTCATGGCTTCGGCCATCTTCTTGCCATCGCTGCTATTGGTCTTCTTCATCGCAGCCGTCAAGAAATTGATCCC
>JAYUOT010000302.1:0-5364 GCA_043760705.1 Betaproteobacteria bacterium | reverse complement strand
TGTTCGATTGCGCGGTGCGTCGCTATTGACGGCTGATCCGATCAGCACAACAGTTGCGAGCGCAGCATATTTGAATAGGGCCGACGGTTACAACATTTGCAATACCGGAAATGGACCTGTCAGCCCCTGCTACACAAGTGAGCTAGGCTACGCTGCAGGACTTGGTATCCCGGCTTCGCGGGTGCTCGTGCATGACCGCATTAACTTCACCGGCATTAGCGCGTTTAACTTCGGCGGTGGCACAGGTCCTCAGTAAAGTATGTGCGTTTGCAGGAATATGGTTAACGCGACAGCTCTCCCGCCTGGTGGCGGGAGAGCTGTCGCGTTAACCGGCAAAGTATTTACGAATGACATCCACGAGTAGAGCAAAAGCAGCAACGATCAACAGTGGCGCTGCGTAACGCCTGCCCAATACAAAACCTAGAACGAACGTCGCGGCTGCAAGACCTATTTGCTCCGTGTTGCTCCAATGCGAATGCGGCACAAGGTGTAGCCCAGCCTTAGCAAACAAGATGCCGACGATAATTCCGACCCAACCTTTGCCAACTTGTCGCATGGTGCCTGGCGGCATCGGCTTTGGCTTCGGCTGTTCCGTTGCAGCCGACATTGCGGCTGCCTTGGCGTCTTCGCACCATTGGTCAAACATTTTTGCTCTGGCGTCCATCACTAATCCTTTTGCTTGAAACCGGGAATCCAACTTAATTAAACCTAATTGCTGCCCACGGTAAAAGTGAAAGCCTTCGCGAAGCTGGTGCCGTTGTAGGTGCCGTTGATCGCCACCTCGTAGACTGTATTCGCAGCGAGCTTGGCATCGGGAATAAGCAATGCCTCGTTGTCGCGGATATAACCGGGTTGATTGCTCATCTTGGCCGTCTGCACAATGATTGGTATCGTACCGCCCCCGACCTTGCGAATCGTAGCACTGGTGATATCAATCACCCCGCCCGGTACCTGGACGTAGATCGGCACCCCGATTGGGGTCGATGCGTAGTTGCGGCCTGGGAATGGGTCGGGAAGTTCAGAGCCACCAAAGTTAGAAGCACCGATTACACCTTGACATGGGTCAAGTTAACACTTGCCCGCTGTTTTGCGGGGAGGTGGCGTATCCGAGGTTAAAAAATACCCATGAGGTGTTATCAAAACTTTTCTGTCCAGCGGGCTTTGTCGTCACGCCAACCCCTGATTCCGGGAAGGGCCTCATCATGCCAAGCAAGTGGTAGGGTGCAGCCAACAAGCCCCTGACCGCGACATTGATATCAGCCGCACCTAAATTGGCAACATGGTATCGATTAGCCCCCTCCTCTGAAGTGTTATAGGCGGTGGCGGTAGCGTACCCCGCAGCCAAAATCCGATCTTCAGGGCGCACCCCTGTGTAAAGAGCTGCGTTAAGCGCCTTGTCCTCAAAGTGCCCATACACACCTGTCGCCTTAATGTACTCCACATGAGCCTTAGCAGCCTGATCGAGCTTCGTGTTTTGCTCCAGCAATCCGAAGCCACACTGAGAGCGTTCGACGTTGAGTCGATCAAAGGCAACTTGCTCAGGAGAACCCGCTGCGTAAGAGGCGGCCTTAACTGAAGTTTGAAGTGCTGTTGACGGAGTCGCGGTTGCAACTACTACAGGCACAATAACAGCAGGGGAGGGAGCAGCCACAGGCGAAGTAGAGCCGCCACCGCCGCAAGCAGAAAGAATGGAAGTGATGAGAACGGGGATAAGTGCTTTAGTATTTTTCAAGATGATTCCTTTGGTTGGTTTGTGAGACCATTATTGCAGTCGAGGCTCTTAAAAAAAGCCTGTTCCAATCAGATTTTGTTTGTTTTGAGAAGCATACCAATGCAACCATGCTTCGTTGTCTAACTGAAGATTGCCGCGTCGAGGTTTCCAGAGCAGTTCCTGGTCGATCAGCGCGTTGATTGCAGCTTGAACATTCGCTTCGGATTCCAAGCCCTTTTTCCCTTGGTAGAGCGCATAATCTTTGCGGGCGCTTTGTCCGTACGGGATAAAGGTTTCGCCTCCTTGCAAAACCCCGACGAAGACCGCCTTTTGAAGTGAGGTGAGGGAATTGAACGTGTGCTGTAACTGAAGACTCGCCTCGCCCGCTTCCTCTTTCGAAGCGTGCTCGATGAGCTGATCTAAGCCTGGTCCGTTTTGCTCGCCCACCGGATAGGTGGCCAGCGCTTTGGCGATAGCCGCTCTGAGTGCTTCTGGCTTAAATTGCAAGCGCGAGAAAGCGGCTCGAATGGCGAGTTTGTCCACTTGAGAGTTCGCTTTGAGTCGCGAATTGAGGAGTGCGGTCACCGAATCGCAATAGTCGTCGCCAAGGGAAGGGAAGGTAGAGACTTTCGCACCATAGAAAGGGTCTTTGGAGGACTGCAATAAGGAACCAAGCTTAGAGCGGCTTGAACCCGTAAAAATCAGGATTAGAGGAGGGCCGCTTGAAGCGTGCGGGGAATTATTAAGCTTCTCTCTCACCGCCTTGAGTGCGTACATCATGGCAACGCCAGAGTCACTGCTAAGGGCGTGCTGCGCCTCGTCAATGATGAGCACCATCCGTGGATCAACTAGTTTTTTATTCGCTAATCGCGCTTCAAAGATTGTTTCGAAGGTTTGAGTCAAAGTGAGATCGAGTGACACTGATTCCTTGGCGAATTTAATATTGGCCAGCCCAGGAATCCCAATCGAATCAATTTGTTTGGTGAGTGCTCGAGCCTTCCCGGTCTTGGATTCTGGACTCGACAATGCTTTGGAAATGGCGTCAGCGAGCAAACTTGCGGGGTCGATCTGTTTGTTGCTCCAGAGATCGATGTAGATCACGAGGAGCCCTCTACTTTGCAATTCCGGGATCAAGTCGCGGAGCAAGAACGTCGTTTTGCCACGCCTACGCTGGGCGCTTAAAAAAGTACCCGACGCCGGAGAGGGCACCACGTCACCCATGGCAAAATAATCTGCATTGAGTAGGCTGTCGGCGATAGATTTCGCCAAAGCCGCTCGGGGGAAGTAGGTGTTCGACATTTCGACCTCGCAAGAGACTGCAGCCAAACCTATGGGGCGTGACTATACTAAACTATAAGAAACACTATAGAACTATACTAGCACAACAAGAGGGGTATAAAAAAGCCCGCATTTGTGTTGGACTAGAGTTTTTGTAAAAGCTCGATTGTCGACTTGCCTTCCACTGCATAGGCACCACGAGAGGCTTTCCAAATGAGCCCTTTTTCTTGGAGCGTCAGCAGTTTGCTTTGCCCGAAAGTGATATCCAAGGCGAGAAGTACTCGCGTGCAAAAGCCTTCCGTGTCCGCTTTGCTATGTTACAAATTGCTCCATTACATCGACAATTTGAGACCCATCCCATCGATAGAGAAGATTCGTAGAGGGGTTGCATGGACCAAGTGGGCCAGGATGGAAAGCTACAAGACAACTCCCGCGTGGCGCACGCACGGAACGATAAACGATTCCAGCACGTTGCACGCGCTCAAGGTTCGCTATCGCTTTGCTGGCACCGTAGTCGTCCAGGCGGTAGATCGGATGATCCAGACCTAGCTTACGGTAGTCTGCAAACTCGCCTTGAATTTGGAGTGTTAGGAGGCGCATTTCGACATTGATTTTCGGTGTATTAGTGGCGGCTAAAAAGCGCGCTTGATGAAACCTTGTCTCAGCGATCGCGGTGGACTTTTCTTCGGCAGCGTAGAAGGCGCCATAGCTACCATCGCTAAAGCGACTTTGTGAGTTTCCGAAGTGTGTGAATGGTGCCATGACAGGGCCATACCCCGGCCCGTATTTGCGGTGCTCTATGGGCACCAGTGCAATTAGCCCAAGTGCTTCCCTTACTCGAGGATTGGTCGCAGCTTCGATCTCATACAAAATCTCGAACTCGTCTTGGCGCACGATGCCATCGAATATATTGACGGTGGGGAATCTTGTTGATATGACCCGAAACGCGGGACTCCAGTTGATGACGCACGGCTCCGATAATTCCAACTCATCCCCCACGCTGTGCATCGAGGTAGGTTCTCACGATATACAAGTCTATGAAATTGCCCCCAAGCATCACGTCAAGCGCGCGTTTCCCTGCGAAAGGTCGAGCAGTATTTGGCGACTTAATCCAGCCTGCGGCGATAGCCGGATCAGGAAGCAAAATGGTCAGCGCCTTATATATTCCAAGGATATAGCTGATTCTCTCCAGAGTGTCCCTGCTGGGGCGAGCGGACTCAGGATGGGACCTCCACCTGTAGAAAGTCGTGCGGGAGAGACCACCTAGGAGAGTCAATTGCTCTGATTCCGAAAGCCCCCATAACTCAGCGATTCTGGCAAAGCCCTTTATTGCAATCGGACCATGGCGCACGGGGTCCAGTGCAAACTGAGGTTTTGTGGTCGAGACCGATTTTTTCGCCAGTTCCATTTCATCAGTGTAGCGTACCAAACGGGACAAAACAAGAAGAAAGGCAGCAAACGGGACGTAAAGGTTATAAAAGGGTGGTGTTTTGGTCCAACAAGAAGATCAAGTTGCCGCTGGCATGTATCCGCGTTTTTGCCAGTTTGCGAGGATTGCCTGGATTTTGCCTGCGTACCAGGCCCGTCTCGCTGGCAAAGGCGAGTTGTACGCGCCGACTGCCGTCCAGGTGTTCCCATGGATGCTGACAGAGCCACGAAGGATCCATGCACCAAAAAAAACGCTAGTGCAGCCGTCCCAGAGCTGTTCTGGGCGTACTCCATAGGCTGCTAGCTTTGGGAGATGCTGGGTGTTGATTTGCATCATTCCCCAATCCTCTGATCTTGAAATACTTAATCCGTTTGAAGGGTCATTGATTCCTCTGGCACTCGCCTTGCCACTTGATTCGTGTTTGGCAATTG
Source organism: Betaproteobacteria bacterium (assembly GCA_043760705.1). Taxonomy (GTDB): domain Bacteria; phylum Pseudomonadota; class Gammaproteobacteria; order Burkholderiales; family Burkholderiaceae_E; genus JAPOKJ01. The sequence goes on along the minus strand of JAYUOT010000302.1, from coordinate 515 downwards.
CTCTCAATAGCCAAGGATTGACGCCATGATGTAGGGCGGCCGCATCGAAACAATCTGGCGCTCGCGAAGACCTCTCCGAAAGCCCTTGCGCCTGAATCTTGGATGAGGCCAGTAAAGCGAAGGTCAACGCGAGCGCAAGGTGGATTTTAGGTTTCAAGTAGTTTCTCCGGTAAGCCCTAATTTTCGTTCGTTGCGGAGCTTGATTCAGCGAAAAGTTGCAGCATTTGGCGGCTACTGGAAGCAACGGTCGGGATTCGCGGATACCCGGTGAGCTCCCCTGAAATGCTGCCATTATCAAAGCCTGGGGATAGGCATTTTAAACACCCTTTTGCCAGAAAGCTCTCCTAATCGATGGCCACAAACAGCCGCTTTGGCCGTGAACGCTGGTCGCATTTCGCTTGAAATGGCTTGGCTTTTGCCCGACTGGGCTTCGAGATGCTCTCCAACCCTTGTCAATCCACTCTTTTTTCGCCTACTTTCCGCCTTCTGCTTTACAAGCGCGCAGTCCTCCCCCT
>JAYUOT010000301.1:0-5389 GCA_043760705.1 Betaproteobacteria bacterium | reverse complement strand
CTCTCAATTCGGTGCTCTTAATTCGGCGCTCTTAGTTACGTACCGGTTTGCCGGTTTGCATCATGCCCATGATTCGCTCTTGCGATTTGGGATGGGTGAGCAGGCCACAAAACGCTTGACGCTCGAGTGCCATTAAGTACTCTTCGCTCACCAGGGATCCCGCCTCGATATCACCGCCGCACATCACTTCAGCAATGGTCTTGCCCAAATGAAAATCGTGAGCTGTGATGAAGGCGCCATCACGCATGTTGACGAGTTGGGCCATGATGGTGGCCATTCCAGGCCGACCTGCGACCGGAAAAAGCGCTCGCATCGGTGGACGATAGCCCGCATCATGCATCGCCTTGGCCTCGCGCACCGCAATGTAGAGCAATTCATGGGGGTTAAACACAATCAGGTCACTCTCCAGGAGGTACCCCATCTTGCGGGCCTCAAGCGCGCTTTTGGCCACGTTCGCCGTGGCTGCATTCATGAAATATTTGGTCAGAAATTGCAAGAGATAAGTCTCGGGCGCGGCGCCATGTTCTTCCGCGGCGCGGCGAGCACCAAAAACCAATCCGCCAGCGCCAGGAATCAATCCGACCCCGACTTCAACCAGGCCCACGTAGCTCTCGAGATGGGCCACGCGCTTGTTGCAGTAGACGGCAAGCTCGCAGCCTCCGCCCAAGGCCAAGCCACTCACGGCGGCAATCGTGGGCACATTGGCGTAGCGCAAGGCGAGCATCGCTTCCTGAAGCTTCTTTTCCTCCGGCTCAATGGCCTTGGCGCCACCCTTCATAAAGGTCGGGAGCATGGCCTCAAGGTTTGCACCCGCAGAAAAAGCTCCGCCGGTCAGTGAAGTCGGACTCCACACCACCAAACCTTTGTAGCTTGATTCAGCCAGCGCGACACCCTTTGCGATGGCTTCAACCACCCCGGCGCCCAAGGTATTCATTTTGCTACGCAAACTCAGAATCACCACGTCGTCCAGACCGCGTTCTGATAAGGTCCACAAACGGGCTTCTTCATTTTCGAAGAGCGTGTTGCCGAAGCGGGCAGGGTCTCGGGGAATTTGCCCGAACACACTGGCCCGGAACACCTGCCGTCCGTAGACAGGCAGGTCCGAAACCGGTACATAGGCTTTCTTGCTCGGGTTCCATGAGCCCTCTGCTTTGTGCACACCATCGCGGCCATCCATCACCCAAGCAGGCATGGGGGTGTTGCAGAGAGCTTTGCCGGCCGCAATGTCTTCATTGACCCAGGCGGCAACCTGGCTCCAACCCGCTGCCTGCCACAATTCAAACGGCCCCTGCTTTTGTCCAAAACCGAAACGCATGGCCAGGTCAAGGTCGCGGGCATTGTCTGCAATCGTCTCAAGATGTACGGCGATGTAGTGGAAGGTGTCTCTAAGAATTGCCCAGGCAAACTGCGCTTGAGGGTTGGGCGATTCATGCAATAGTTTTAAGCGTTCGGCCGGATCTTTTTTTCTGAGAATTCGCGCCACGGTTTCATCGGCTTTAGCGCCTCCCGCCACATACTCGCCGCTCGCGAGATCAAGGCGCAGAATATCGCGACCCACTTTTTTATAAAAACCCGCCCCGGTTTTTTGGCCCAGGGCACCGGCCGCAAGGAGTTTGGCAATCGGTGCAGGGGTTGCGAAGTGCGCAGCGAAAGGATCGAGAGCACCTGCGCTACCGTCGACATGCAGGTTATCTTGCATGGTCTTGATCACATGGCCCATCACGTCCAGTCCGACCACGTCCGCCGTACGGAAGGTGGCCGATTTGGCGCGGCCCATTTTCTCGCCCGTGAGATCGTCGACAATGTCAATCGGGAGATTGAATTTCTGAGCTTCAATAACGGTGGCAAGAATCCCGAAAATACCGACTCGATTGGCGATGAAGTTTGGCGTATCCTTGGCACGGATGACGCCCTTACCCAAGACCCTTGTCAGGAAGTCCTCAAGTTGATTCAAAATCTCCGGTTGGCTGGCTGCCGTAGGGATCAGCTCAGCCAAATGCATGTAGCGCGGCGGATTGAAGAAATGCACTCCGCAAAAGCGCGCACTTAAATCGGTATCCGTCATACCCTCAGCGAGCTTGCTGATCGAAAGACCCGAGGTGTTGGTCGCGAAGATCGCATGAGGCGCAATGAACGGCGCCACCTTTTTATAAAGATCATGCTTCCATTCCATGCGCTCCGCAATCGCCTCGATCACCAGATCGCAACCCCTGAGCAAATCCAGATCCGTTTCATAATTTGCAGGCTGAATGAAAGCGGCGAGATCCACATGGCCCAAGGGCGCCGGACTGAGCTTTTTAAGCCCTTCAATGGCTTTCAAGACAATGGCATTCTTGTCTGGGGTGGGCTCGCCATCTTTGGCCTGGGCAGCCAGGTCAAACAAGATGACTGGCACCTTGGCATTGACACAATGCGCGGCAATTTGAGCGCCCATTACGCCTGCGCCCAAAACGGCGACTTTTCTTACATTGAACTGCGGCATTTTAAGTATCCTGCGTTAAAACTAAGGGAGTTACGGCGCTTACTCGCGCACCCAGGTTTGAGTTCGACCCAGCAAAGGCGCGCCGACAAAGCCGCGCACTTCAAGCTTCTTGCCCTCATCCACTAACTTCATTCGGGCTTTGTAAACCCTGCCATTGTTTGGATCGAGAATGGTGCCGCCCTCGTACCAGTCCTTACCTTTCTTCAGGCCTGAAATAATCTGCATGCCGGCGACCGGCTGATCTTTCAAGGAACCCTCACAGGCTTCGCACTTCGCATCTTCCTGGCCCTTGGTCAGGACCTTCTCAATTTTCCCGCTGATCACGCCGGCGTTTTCGCTGATGCGAATCAGACCCTTGGCTTCACCCGTTTTGTCGTCAATGTTCTTCCATAGACCGACCGGTGAATCGGCTTGCGCGAGGGCACTCGCCGCCGCAAGTCCAAGGGCCGCAAAAAGACCAGCTTTCGCGACTGCTTTTTTAAATGCAAACATCATCTTTCTCCTAAGTAGACAATTCGTCAAGTGGACTTGTGTCTTGTTCAGGTGGGTCAAAAAAGCTCTGCTTCCAGTTCCATGAGCGGAGCCGCGCCGCTTCGGGCAACGCGTATCAGCGCCGCCGTCTCCGGCTGCAATTTAGCAAAATAAAAGCGCGCTGTGGCTAGTTTTGCCTTGTAGAAATTGTCACCATTCAATTGCTTGTCCAAAGCAATTTTGGCCATGCGCGCCCAAAGATAGGACAACACCAAGTGACTCACGACACGCAAGTAAGGTACGGCCGCCGCGCCCGCTTCGTCTTGATTTCCAAAAGCCTTCATGCCAATTTCGGCAGTGAGTTTCTCAAGCTTTTGTCCCAGATCAGCCAGAGGATTAATAAACTCAGCCAGGTCTTCGCGATGACCTTCGCTCTCGACAAGATCACTCACCAACTTGCCAAACACTTTGAGGGTCGCCCCATTGTTCGACAGGACTTTACGGCCCAACAGGTCCAATGATTGAATCGTGTTGGTGCCCTCATAAATCATGTTGATGCGAGAGTCACGCACTAACTGCTCCATGCCCCATTCACGAATATAGCCGTGTCCTCCAAACACTTGCAGCCCGAGACTAGTACATTCCCAACCAGCATCGGTAATGAAGGCTTTCACAATCGGTGTCAGCAAGGCGACCAGTTGCTCGATGGTTTTACGCTCTTGAGCGTCCGGATGATTTTCGTACTCGTCAATCATCAAACTCACCCAATAGGCCAGGGCTCTCGAACCCTCGGTGTAAGCGCGCTGTGTGAGCAACATGCGCCGAACATCCGGATGAACAATGATCGGATCCGCCTGTTTGTCGGGCGCCTTCGGACCGGACAAGGACCGGCCTTGAATGCGCTCTTTGGCGTAGGCCGCCGAGTTTTGATAGGCCGCCTCCATCAGTCCCAGCGATTGCATCCCCACTCCCAGGCGAGCCGCGTTCATGAAGATGAACATGGCGTTCAGGCCCTTGTTCGCCTCGCCCACTGGCCAACCCATGGCTCCGTCCAAATCCATCGCACAGGTTGCATTGCCATGAATGCCCATTTTCTCTTCGATGCGTGCGCACGTTATGCCATTGCGGGCGCCGAGACTGCCATCGGCATTGGGAATAAATTTGGGCACGAGAAAAAGCGAGATACCCTTCACTCCTGGCGGCGAGTCGGTCATTCGTGCCAACACCAGATGAATGATGTTTTCGCTCATATCATGTTCACCCGCCGAGATGAATATCTTGTTACCGGTAATTTTGAAACTGCCATCCGGCTGAGCTTCAGCCTTGCTGCGCAGCATTCCAAGATCGGTACCACAATGGGGTTCGGTCAAGCACATGGTTCCAAGCCATTGGCCCGAGACGAGCTTGGGCAAATAGGCGGCCTTCAAGGCCTCGCTACCATGGTGTGCGAGACAGGCGTAAGCACCATGGGTCAGGCCGGGATACATGGTCCACGCTTGATTGGTGGAGTTCATCATTTCCTGGAAGCCGGTTTGAATAATATGGGGCAGGCCCTGTCCACCATGCTCTTCCGCGCAGGACAGTGAAGGCCAACCGGCTTCGCAGAACTTCGCGAACGCTTCCTTAAATCCCTTGGGGGTTTTGACAATGCCGTTACCCAAATAGGTGCAGCCCTCTTCGTCGCCGCTTTGATTCAGGGGCAAGAGGACTTCAGCACAAAATTTTCCTCCCTCTTCCAGCACTTGATCGATCAGCTCGCGGTTGACCTCTTTGTGCTTGGGTAGTGCTTTGAGCACGCCCTCGGCATTGAGCAATTCATGCATCACAAACTGCATCTCGCGTAAGGGGGGATTGTATTGGGGCATTTTTCTTCCTTTATTGCTGAAGAATTGAAGTCTTTAAGACTGAAAATGATGGGAAAACAAACGGAGCCGCCAAGCGAGCTTGAATGAGCCGGTCAAAACTACGACGGGCTCTGGCAACAGCGTCAGGGGTGTTCAATAAGCGCGCGTCATGATGAAGGGCAAGAATGACGCTATAAAAATCAAAAATCAGGTCCGAGGTCATTTCAAGAACATCTTCTGCGGGATCAAGATGCCCTTCATCAATCGCCTGGCGAATCGCTTTGTTGATTTCGCGTTGCCAGGCCTTTACGTTGGCCACCAAAGCTTCACGCACCGGACCGGGTCGGTCGTCATACTCGGCGGCACCCGAGATCCAGATGCAGCCATGAGTCGCTTCGACGACAGTGTTCTCCAGCCAATGCTCAAAAATGGATACCAAGCGGGGTAGCCCTCGCCGGGCACTCAGACTGGGCCTCAGGACATCGTCCACAAAGCGCCGCTCATATTCCTTGAGCACGGCGATTTGAAGATCCTCCCGCGATCCAAAATGGGCGAAAACCCCACTTTTGCTCATTTGCATGAGATCCGCGAG
>JAYUOT010000300.1:0-5392 GCA_043760705.1 Betaproteobacteria bacterium | reverse complement strand
GCGACCCACCAAGTAGGTGACACCTTGCGGTCCGTAATATTCGGCATGGGGGGTATTCTCTGCCAACTGGAACACCTCGCCCGCTCGATAAGTGTGCTCCTGGGAGGCAACGACGATTTTGATCTCACCCTCAAGAATTAAAGCCTTGGCCTCAAAAGGGTGAGTGTGAGAATCGAGAAAGCCGTTGGGGTCACGGCTCACTTTGACCGGTTCAGCAAAACCTTCGGTATCGAGTGAATGAACAAAATTGAGGTATTCCATAAATTTTCCTGAAAAGCGAATCAAGTTGGCCGGAGAGTGCTTTAGACCCTTTCGATGATCGTCGCGATGCCCATTCCCCCTCCTACGCATAGCGTCGCCAGCCCACGCTTAAGGTGACGTCGCTCAAGTTCATCCAGCAAAGTACCGATCAGGATCGCTCCGGTAGCACCAAGGGGGTGACCCAGGGCAATCGAGCCACCGTTCACGTTGATCTTTTCGGCAGGGATATTTAGTTTCTTCATAAAGCGGAGCACCACCGAGGCGAAGGCTTCATTGCACTCAAACAAGTCGATGTCTTCGACTTTCAAACCTGCTTTCGCTAAGGCTTTTTCTGCGGCAGGCGTCGGCCCAGTCAACATGATGGTCGGATCGGTGCCCGTGAGGGCCGTCGCCAAGATTCTTGCTCGGGGCTTGAGATTCATTCGTTTCGCGATTTCTTCACTACCGATCAACACCAAGGCCGCGCCATCGACGATGCCTGAGGAGTTTCCAGCATGATGCACATGTTGAATACGCTCAACTTCAGGATATTTTTGTAAGGCCACAAAATCATAGCCCATGGCCCCCATTTTTTCAAACGAAGGTTTGAGTTGACCAAGACTGGCAACACTCGTGTCCGGGCGAACGGTTTCATCGTAATCAAGGATGAGTACACCATTGTCGTCGGTCACTGGAACCATTGATTTCGCAAAGTGCTTGGCCGCCTGGGCGGCGGCGGCTTTGTGGTGCGACTGCATCCCAAACTCATCGACGGTGTCACGCGAAAAACCTTCGATGGTCGCGATCAAGTCGGCGCCAATGCCTTGCGGGACAAAGCGCGTGTTGAAGTTCGTTTCAGGATCGTGTGACCAGGCGCCGCCATCCGAGCCCATGGGCACTCGCGACATCGACTCCACCCCACCTGCGACGATGAGGTCTTCCCAACCCGAGCGTACTTTTTGCGCTGCCAGGTTGACTGCCTCAAGACCCGAAGCACAGAAGCGGTTGATTTGCATCCCGGAAACTTTGAGGTCCCATCCGGCGGCCAGCGCAGCCGTCTTGGCAATCACCGAGCCTTGCTCACCCACCGGGCTGACCACTCCCAGCACAACATCCTCAATCTGTGAGGTATCGAGCTGATGCCTTTGCTGCATTTCAGTCATCAATTGAGTGATCAGTTTGATGGGCTTGACCTCATAAAGCGAGCCGCTGCTCTTGCCCCGACCGCGTGGGGTGCGGATGGCGTCAATGATAAAGGCTTCGGCCATGGGGGCTCCTGTCCAAGAATGGGTGACTAAGATCAGTAGTCTAATCAATTTCTTGGTATCGTCCCAGCTAAGTAAAACATTTTGAGAGGTTTGACCATGATTGAACGCACGATTTTTAAACCTGAACACGACGATTTTCGAACCACGGTTCGGCGCTTTTTGGAAGCTGAGGTTGCACCGCACCATGAACGCTGGGAAGAGCAGGGCTTCGTGGATCGTGAGGTTTGGCTAAAAGCGGGGGAGCAAGGGCTTTTATGCACGTCCATGCCGGAAGCTTACGGCGGGTCGTCCGCGGACAAGCTCTTCTCTGTGGTACTTTTCGAAGAAGTGGCGAGAATCAACGCGACCGGGCTCGGATTCAGCTTGCATTCCGAGATTGTTGCACCGTATATCCTGAGTTATGGTTCCGAGGAACAAAAGCAACGATGGCTCCCGAAAATGGCCCGGGGCGAGTTGATCGGCGCCATTGCCATGACTGAACCCGCTGCGGGCTCCGATCTGCAAGGCATTAAAACGACGGCCACGAGACAAGGCGATCATTACCTCGTCAACGGCTCAAAAACCTTCATCACCAATGGTTTCTTGGCGGATCTAGTGATTACGGTCGCCAAGACTAACCCTAACGCTGGCGCTAAAGGCACCAGTCTCTTAATGATCGAGAGAGGCATGACGGGCTTCGAAAAGGGCAAACGCCTGAAAAAAATAGGTCTGAAAGCGCAAGACACCTCTGAGCTTTTTTTCGACAGTGTCAAAGTCCCTCTAGCAAACCTTTTAGGTCAGGAAAACCAAGGCTTTGTGTACTTGATGCAGGAGCTTCCCTGGGAACGACTTCAAATTGCGATCAGTGGTGTGACCAGTGCCCAGGCTGCGATCGACTGGACTGTCGAGTACGTAAAACAGCGCAAGGTTTTCGGGAATCCGGTGGCCAGCTATCAAAATACACGTTTCACGCTCGCCGAGGCACAGACAGAAGTTCAAGTGGCGCAGGTGTTTGTGGACAAGTGCATTGAACTAGTGCTGGCGCGCAAACTGGATACTGCGACCGCCTCGATGGCCAAATATTGGGTCAGTGATTTGCAGTGCAAAGTCATTGATGAATGCTTGCAATTGCACGGGGGCTACGGCTATATGTGGGAGTACCCAATCGCTCGAGCTTTCGCCGATGCTCGGGTGCAGCGCATTTATGGTGGAACCAACGAAATCATGAAGGAAGTCATTACGCGCTCGATGGGCTTAGGGTTGCCGAAATGAGGACTTAGAGCTCCGATGAACGATCGTCCGAATCTTCAGACCGACAAAAGACCGAGAGTTTCTGTTTGCGTTGCTGACTGAGGGAACAGGGCGTTCTCAGGCGACCTCAGACGGTTCGCCCAGATGTGATGCTGGAAGAAGTGACCAAGCGCATGTAGGGAAGTCACGAACCAATATACGAGCTTACTTGCCCTGGAATTGGGCAGGACGCTTGGCAAGGAATGCAGCAACGCCTTCCTTGAAGTCGTGAGTTTGAGCCGCTTGATCTTGCAGTTCGGCTTCAAGATCAAGCTGTTGGTCGAGTGAGTTTTTGTCGCTTTCGTTGAGTGCCTGTTTAATAAGTGCGTAGGCCTTGGTGGGCTGCGTCGCCATGTGCTTGGCCAGTTTTGTAGCTTCAAGCAGTAGCTGATCGTCGGGAAAGACTTTCCACACCATGCCGTAGCGCTGCGCCTCCTCGGCGGAAATTTTATCGGCCAGCATGGCGAGTGCACGGGCCCGCACATTGCCAACATAGCGCGGCAGAAAATAAGTGCTCCCTGCATCGGGAATCAGTCCGATTTTGGCAAAGGCCTGTAAAAAACTGGCTGACTGACCGGCCAGCACGATATCGCCGCTGATCGCGAGACTCATACCCGCACCCGCCGCGACCCCATTGACTGCGGTGATCACCGGTTTGGGGAGGCCTCGAATTTTTTGAATGTACAGGTTATGCCCTTTACGCAAAGTCTCCGAGGGTGTGCGTACGCTGCGAGCGCCTGAAGCATTGAGATCCGCCCCCGAGCTGAAGCCGCGGCCAGCACCGGTAATGACAAGGGCGCGCACGGCGGAATCGGCGGCGGCCCGATCCAAAAAGGCAATCAAGGCTTGTACGATGTCGTCATTCAGGGAATTGAGCGACTCAGGTCGATTAAGCGTCAAGGTCGCAACCGCGCGATCGACTTGATAAAGCACAGCATTATTGAATTCGGCCATTTTGGGTTCCTTAGTGAATCGCGTGCATCACCTTACAGTATCCCGAGTTTACGGGCGGCAAGATCGTTCAAAAATCTCTTCGCCACCGCCGCTTATTCCAAACCGGTGTTCGAGCTTGAAGGATTTGCTCATGGGAGAGGTAAAGTAGTCGATGTTGGTCGTTTTTAACGAGCGACCTTAGTCATCAAGCGAGGAATTCTCATGAAAATAGTCGTGGCTCAAATGAAGCATGAGACCAATACCTTTTCGCCAGTACCGACCCGATTAGAGCGCTTTTCGGGTGGGCGCATGCAACCGCTCGAGGGGCGCGCCGCCGTGGAGGCCCTGAGCGGCACCGGTTCGGCCTCCGCCGCTTTGCTTGATCTCGCCCTGAGGGCGGGCGCCGAAGTTGATTTCGCCCTGGCCGCCAATGCGCCACCCAGTGGCCCGGTCGAAAATGAGGCCTTTGACTATATGACGGGCCGAATTTGCGAGGCGGTGCGTAAGGGTTGCGACGCGATACTGCTGGATTTACACGGCGCCATGGTCACCCGCAGCCATGACGATGGTGAGGGCGAATTATTACGCCGCATCAGGGCCATCGCTCCCCATGTACCGATAGGCATCGCGCTGGATATGCACACCAATTTGTTTCCGGCGATGGTCGATCAGTCTACCGTGATTGCCGGATACCAAACCTACCCTCACGTCGACATGTATGAAACCGGGCAGAGAGCCGCGGCTCCAATCATCGCCCTACTGCAAAAGCGCGCGCGGCCCGTCATGGCTTGGGGCAATCGACCCATGTTGCCCCATGTGATGCGCCAAGGCAGTGATGATTCGCCGAACCGCGAGTTGCAGGCCCGTTGCCGCCAAATGGAAGAGCAGGGCGCGCTGAGCGCGAGTGTCTTTGTGGGCTTCCCTCATGCCGATATCACGCATGCAGGTTTATCTGCCGTCGTGGTCACGGATGCGAATCCAGACTTGGCGAGGCGCTATTGTGAAGAGCTCTTGCAAATGGCCTGGACACAACGCCAAGCCTTTGTGTATACGGTCGAACCACTTGCATTGTCGTTGGCCCGAGCCGAAGAGCTCGCCAACGCACCGGGTACCGGCCCGGTCATCCTGCTGGATCACTACGATAACTGTGCCTCGGGCGGCACCATGGACACCATGACCGTGCTCGCGGCTATTATAGAGGCAGGTTTAAGCAATGTCGCCGCTTTTGCGATCTATGATCCGCAGGCCGCGAAGCGTTTGACGGCTGCGGGTCTGGGTGCGACCGTGACCTTGCCTATCGGGGGCCACTTGGAGATGCCAAGCATCGGCCAAGTGGCCACACCAAGAGTAGTCACTGGCAAAGTAAAAAAGATATTCGAGGGTGTGTATCGCAATGAAGGTCCAATGGGGCGCGGCGAAGAAGTCAATATGGGCCTGTCTGTCGTGCTCGATACAGGCAAGGTGGAGATTGCCATTATTTCTCGTCATGTCGAGCCGCACGACATCGCAAGCCTCCGTGTTCTAGGCATTGAACCCGAGAAAAAGCGTTTTTTGATGCTCAAGAGCCGCATCCACTGGCGCGCAGGTTTGCGCCGTTACGCCAAGGCGATTGTCGAATGCGCCGGTGTAGGGGTGTGTACTTCGGACTACAGCACGCTTGATTTCAAACGAGTTCGGCGCCC
>JAYUOT010000299.1:0-2694 GCA_043760705.1 Betaproteobacteria bacterium | reverse complement strand
AATGACCGGTAGCGACCTCGCCACGCTGGAAAGCTTGTTGGCCGACACGCTGACCTACACACACTCAAGCGCCGTGGTCGACGATAAGGCGAGCTATGTCGAATCCATTCGTTCCGGCAGAGTGAAATATCTCAAAGTCGAACGCTTCGATACCCTCTCACAGGTTTACGGCGATACCGTCATCACCACGGGGCGCGCACGCATCGACGTACAGGTGGGCGGCGTCGAAAGACATCTGAATATGCGTTACGCGAATGTGTGGATCAAAACCCCAAAGGGCTGGCAATTTGCACTGTGGCAATCCACACCCATACCAAAAACTTAGCGTGCCCACGTTTCAGGCATGCATTGCCAGGAGCCAAGCTGGAAGCGGCGCCTGGCAGCACATTCCTCTCACGATGTCATCCTGAACGCAGTGAAGGATCTGCTTTTTAACCGCGCGTTAAAGCAGATTCTTCGTCGCTTAGCTCCTTAGAATGACATGTCGTTTTACTTTGTTTTGGCCATCGCCAACAACCGCCTGCTCAGCGTGACGGATACCGAGGTGCGCTTTCGCTACCAGGACTACGCCCACGGTAACCGGCGCCTGGATGCCCAGGAGTTCATTCGCCGCTTCCTGTTGCATGTGCTGCCGCCAGGGTTTATGCGTATTCGCCATTACGGGCTGCTGGCCAATCGTGCCAAGGGCGTGAAACTGGCCGCCGCGCTCGCCGCGCTCGACTATCAATTGCGCTGCACACCCGCCAAGGTCGAATGGGTCGAGGCCTCCTGGCAGCGTGTGGTGGCCCTGGATATCCATCAGTGTGCGTACTGCAAGACCGGGCGCATGCGAGTGGTAGGCCCGATCAGCGTGCCCAAGGCGCGGGCGCCAGCCCAACCACCATGAGCGCCCCGATTCGACCGACTCGCAACGCCCCCAAGCGCCGGCTTCCAGCCCGGCAGCGGACTGGATTGTCCTAACTCTTACCGTTGACCCAGAAATGCGCATCTGTCATAGTCATCGCATCCATTGAGGAACGCCCACGCGCCCATGATGACGCCCCTGCGCCTTTGCCATACGTTGATTGCCTGTCCTGGCGGCGTGGCTCGGCCCGGCGGCGCCCTTACAATCTCCATACCACCGCGCCCTGAATACAGCGGTTCAGTTCAACCGATTTTATCCACCATGCTTACGCATGGCGGATAAAATCCTATACGTTATGTGACTTGAAAAATACTGAGCGACAAATGAGCGAATACAGAACCATAAAAGAACTTGTAGTCGAGACCTGCATTTCTGAAGGGAGCTTTCCGTCTTACGAGAAACTCACCTCACTGGTCTTGCAGCACTTTCCCAACAGTAGGTGGCAGAGAACCCACTACGCTTGGTACAAATCAAAGATCAAAACCGGAGCCATCCCAGTTCCAGGGCAACCCACGGAGCTAGAGCCTGACCCTGAACCCGACGAATCCGAAACTGAGATAGAGGAGGCGGTGAACGCGAGCATTTCTCTAGAAAAGGATCTCCATTCCTATCTGGCAATCAGAGTCCATGAGTTGGAACCTGGTCTGAGCCTCGTTGAAGAGGGGGTGGAGTACCAAACAGATGCTGGAAGAATTGACCTTCTGGCAAGAGATTCAAATGGCAACTTGGTAGTCATTGAACTGAAAGCTGGGAGAGCAAAGGACGGCGCTGTTGGTCAGTTACTGGGCTACATGGGCTGTTTGTCTGTGAGTGAGTCAAACATCAGAGGAATGCTGGTAGCTTCAGGATTTGAGTCAAGAGTAGTCTTCGCAGCCAAGGGGCTACCAAACCTCAAGTTGATCAAGTATCAAGTCTCATTTTCTCTTCAGGAAATAGAATGAGAAACAGGGCGATTGAGGGTGCGTCACATAACCCGGCAGTCGAGGGGAGCTTCGCGATGAGGCCGCTCGCCCCCTCACTTCTACGTTAGACATTGCAGCCATGATTATCGCCAAACTTGAAGAGCTGGATTATTTAAGCGCGCAAAATCTCCATCGTCGGTGGTCGAGGCGAAAGGCTATTGTTGTCATTTTGCTTGCCATTCTTGCAGGTGCGCTTGGTTGGGTTCTGTGGCGCCAAGGTGTTCGGCCAATCGCTGGCGGAATCGTAGGTGGGTTAATTGGCGGCATCATTGGCGGTTCAATCATTCGATACGTCTACGTTCCATGGAAGGCAAGGCGAGTCTTTCGGCAGCAAAAGTCATTTCAACGTGAGTTCGCTCTGTCGTGGAACACTGATGGTGTGCATTCAAAAGATGCGAATGGCGAATGCTCATCTGGCTGGTCTGACTTCACTCGATGGAGAGAAAACGAGCGCTTATTCTTGCTCTACCTTTCAGACATTCAGTTCTACATGGTTCCGAAACGCGCGTTCAATAGTGGGGTGGAACTCAATGACTTCCGTGACCATCTTGTCAGGAGTGTCCATGTCTAACGAATAAGGTTAGATCGCGCAAGCGAAGCGCAGCCGCGATCTGAACCGGTTGTTGGACAAGCCCGGATCACCGGCTACGGCGTATTGAAAATATCTCCTGCAACTTCACTCTGTGCGAAGTGGTTGTGCGTTTGCCAAGCCAGACCGTGACTCTGGTTTCAATCGTCATTGCATCGACCCAGTACACAGGCAGGCTTATTCCGGATGGCCCAAACAGCCAAGTTTTTTCTGTTTTTGGCCGAGTCCATCCATCACAC
>JAYUOT010000298.1:0-13002 GCA_043760705.1 Betaproteobacteria bacterium | reverse complement strand
AAGCGACACCGTGACCCGACCCACCGACGCCATGCGAGCCGTTATGGTCCGAGCACCCGTCGGCGACATGCAATATGGTGACGACCCCTCTCTTAATGCATTGGAATCTCGGGTGGCTGAGCTGCTCGGTAAGGAGGCGGCACTTTGGCTGCCATCAGGCACCATGGCCAATCAGGTGGCGTTGAGAGTGCTGACGAGGCCCGGTGATGATGTCTTGGTTGGGACGGAAGCACACTCGGTATGGCACGAAGCCGGTGGCTCGGCGGCTAACGCGGGCGTTCAATTTACCGAGATTGGCGATCATGGGCTTTTCACTGCAGAGGATGTTCGTCAGCATGTCAAGCCGCGTCATTCGCCAGTGCTACCCATTCCGGGTACGACCTTAGTACAAATCGAAAACACGCACAACCGCCATGGCGGACTAGTCTGGGGTCTCAGCGATCTTGAGGAAATCGGTACGGCAAGCAAAGCATTGGGGCTGGCCTATTACCTCGATGGGGCCAGGCTTTGGAATGCATGCATCGCCACGGGCCATGCCCCAATGCATCTCTGCGCACCCTTTGATCTGGTTTCCGTGGCTTTTTCGAAAGGGCTCGGCGCGCCCGCGGGCTCCGTCCTGAGTGGCTCCAGGGAGTTAATCAATGCGGCCATTCGTCATCGACGCATGCTTGGGGGTGCCATGAGACAGGTGGGCATGTTTGCCGCAGCCTGCGACTACGGCCTCACTCATCATTTCGAAAGACTCGCTGAGGACCATGAACACGCACGTCTTATTGCAGCTAAAATTGCCCAGATTCCAGGCGTGCAAATGGCCAGCAAAACTGTGTCAACCAACATCGTTGTATTTGAGCTGAAGGCCGCGAAACTAAGCGCCACTGAGCTTGTCGAATTCGCGAGGAAACAATCAGTTCTAATCAATGCATTGGGTCCCACCAAAGTGCGCTTGCTGACTCACTTAGATGTTTCGCGGGCTCAGTGCATCGAAGCGGCCGAGGTCATCTCAAGGCTGTTGGTCTAGCGTTCTGAATCGTTTCGGTTGGCCGAGTGTGATGGCCGAAATATTCGACCCTAATGGGCATGCGCGGGAATTTTGGTTAGGCGCTCCCGCGACATCATAATCTCGAGCTCAACCCAATGACCGCCGATGCCGACCGGCACCATCGAGAGTGCCTTGACGGCCAGCGGTTCGGCGCCAGGCGCAATCGCAGGCAGCATGTCGCCCTCCTCGCTCTTGGCAGTGGATGGCATGCGATGACATTTGACCAGTAAGGCTGGCGCGTTGACCCGCACCTGCTTCACACTCGCCAAAGACTCGGCTGACTCATCGATGACTTGCTGCCCTTTGTCGTCTAACATTTCGAATTGGGGTTGGCGCGGAGCCCAACGACCCAAGCCACTAATACGTCCAACCAAGATGCACTGCCCGACCTCGGCTTGAGAAGCCTGCGCCGCTAAGGGTGAGTGTAGGCTCAGTAATAGGGAACTGATACCCAAGTAGCTCCAAAACCCTAGGAGTCTGGGCGGCAGAAGGCGTGCCAGCGAAACTGGCGAAAATCGAGGACAGTTGGCTGAGCTAAGGCTCGCCCTGCTCCGTGAGTGCTACAGTCAACTTCTCCACCGTCGCCTCAAAACGCTTTAAATCACTCGCACTAATGCCTGAGAAAAGTTGCGCCTCGCGCACCATGGCCGATTCGCTGATGCGCTCGAAGAGCATCCTTCCCCTAGGGCTCAACTGAACACGGGCGCGACGGGCATCGAGCGCATCAGGAGTACGAATGATGCGCCCCACTCGCGATAGACTTGCCAGGGCGCGGCTCACACTCATTTTGTCCAAGCCGGTATAACTCACCACCTCGGTCGCCACGGCCCCCGGGTGGGAGGCAAGTACCACCATCACCCGCCACTCAACCAGAGAAAGCTGATGAAGCTTGCCCGCGCTCTCCTGGAATGGACGGGCCGTGAGATTGACAAGGCGAATCAGCTTAAAAAAGACCGAGGT
The DNA here is from genome assembly GCA_043760705.1 of Betaproteobacteria bacterium. Classification (GTDB taxonomy): domain Bacteria; phylum Pseudomonadota; class Gammaproteobacteria; order Burkholderiales; family Burkholderiaceae_E; genus JAPOKJ01. The sequence goes on along the minus strand of JAYUOT010000298.1, from coordinate 11,003 downwards.
ATCTGCAACGCTAGGCTTTGCGCGTACCATCGACGATCTGCTCAATTTTTCCAATCAAGTTCGGATTAATTTGTGCCTTCCAACGCGCATAGACCCGGCGCGCGGATATCTGCCACTCGGCGGTTTCGGCAGGTGTTGGAACATGCACTTGTACGCCGAGTGCCCGCACTTTCTCAACATCATCCACGAAAAGCTTGCGGACCAACTGAGTCTGTTGCTTGGCGGCATCAAGCCCTGCTTCCCGGACAATTTTCTGATCCTGCGCGGACCAGCTTTGCCAGATCGGATTGGCAATTGCAAACAAAAGTATGTCGTTACTGTAGTTCCACTTGGTCACAAACTTCTGACCCAAGGTGTGAACCTTGGCAGCCAAAAACACTTCCAGGGGATTTTCCTGCCCATCGACCGCATTGGAAGCCAAAGCAGGCTGGGCATCGGCCCAACTCATAAAGGTCGGGTTGGCTCCCATGCCCGACATTATTTCACCGTACATTGGGCTACCTACAACGCGTATCTTGAGCCCTTTCATATCATCGGGTTTAATGATGGGGCGCTTGCTATTGCTAATCTGTCGGTAGCCAGTCTCTCCAATAGCCAACGGCTCTGCTCCGGCCTTTCTTACCAAATCGAAGTATTCTTTTTGCACCACATCGCTGTCCATCACCTTATCCCAGGCCTTGTGATCGGGCATCAAGAACGGAAGAATGAAGGGCGAAATTTCGCGCACTGTGCCCGACCAGTTGACGGGCGCCCCGCACAGCACATCAATCACGCCCTGACGCATGGCGGAGAACTCACGGGTTTGATCGCCCTGCACCAGTGAGGAGCCAGGATACTGCTTGATGTTGATGCGACCACTTGTGCGCTCGCGTACTAAATTTGCAAAGATCTCTCCACCTTTTCCCCAGGCGAACGCAGGAGGCACGACGGTCGACATCTTGTATTCGGCCTTGTAAGCACTCTGCGCAAATAATAAACGCGGCATGGCCGGGGCCACCACAACAGCGGCAGTTGATTTCGTCGCTAGAGAAAGTAAGGAACGTCTCTTCATCATGGTCTCCTTCGAAGATAAATGACCGAATTTAATTCACTCAAAAAATCTCTCACTCACTACGCACATTCAAATACGCACATTCAGTAACCGAGGCTGCGCGGCAGCCATAGCGCAAGTGAGGGTACGGCAGCCACCAAGATAGTCACCGCCAGAAAACTGATCACCAACCAGCTTACATAGGGTACGGTGCTCTCAATTCGAACTTTGGCCATTTTGCAGGCGATCAGCAGATTTACTGCCATAGGCGGCGTAAACTGGCCTATGGCAATCATCATCGTCAGCAGTACTCCAAACCAAACATAATCCCAGCCAAAAGTTTGCATCAGCGGATAGAGCAAGGGCAGGAAGATCAAAAAGATCGACACACCATCCAGCACCGTGCCGACCAAAAGTAAGATGATCATGAGTCCGATCAAGGTTCCGGTACTACCCAGCCCTGAGCTTTTGATAACCTGGACCATGGGATCTGCCAAGCCGAGGGTATTGACACTGTAGGCAAAAATTCCGGCGAGCGACATCACGATCATAATCACCGCGGAAATCTCGGCAGACTCACGGAACACCGCATAGAGATCGCGCCATCCGATACTTCGATACACCACCATGCCGACAAATAGCCCATAGACCACGGCAACCACAGCGGCCTCGGTCGGCGTGAACCAGCCTGCCCGCATGCCTCCGAGAATCAGCACAGGCGCGACCAAACCCCATGCAGCGCCGTAGAAAGACGACCAGAATGGTGGGCGCGGCAAGTCCCTCTCAAGGTGCCCAAAGCCTTTGGCACGCGAAATGAGCACCGCAGGAATCATCAGGGCCAACCCCGCCAGCAGCCCTGGGAGCATTCCGGCCGCAAACAATGCGGGCACCGATGCTCCGGGAACGTTAACGCTGTAAACAACAAACGCAATGGATGGGGGAATCAAAATATCGGTGGCGGCCGCCGCACCGACAATCGAGGCCGAGAACGGCGCGGGATAACCCGCGCGAGACATTGCCGCAATCATCACGCCGCCGACGGCCGCTGCATTGGCAGGTCCCGAGCCGCTGATGCCGCCCATCACCATGGCAACGAGAATAGCCACCACCGGCAACATGCCGGGAGCGCGTCCGACGCAAGCTTGTGCAAACACAACCATGCGTTTGGCTACGCCCGAACGATCAAAAAGGCAGCCGACCAAAACAAACATCGGCAGGGCGAGCAATGGGTACTTGGCAATCCCCGCATACGCATTTTGAGGAACCGCCAAAAGCCCGAAAACCTGGGTATCCGAGTTCGCCAGGGCAATGGCCACCATGCCTCCAACCCCCAATGCCACTCCAATAGGCACCCCCAAAAGCATCAATGCAACAAAGAGACCAAAGAGAACCAATGCGCTCATTTACTCAACCTGGGGCGTCGGTTCAACATGACGCCAAGCGCTCGACAAGGCCCGTAGGCAGATCAACGCAGACAGGGGTGGCATCCATGCACTAAACCACCAGCGCGGCCATCCCAAGCCCATGGTCGTTTCGGAATATTTCAACTCATCAGCGACCAGGCGCACAAAAAGATAGGTCAGCGCCGCAAAAAACATGGCCGTGACGCACGCCGAAAACACTTTCAGCGCACGCTGTCGCTTAAGCGAGCCGGACTCATAGAAAAATTCAATGCGAATGTGCTGATCACGAGAGGCCACACTGGCAGCACCGGCGAAAGTCATCACCACCATCAAGAACACCGAGACCTCCTCCGTCCAGGCGAAAGAACGATCTGAAAAATATCGAACCAAGACATTGCCCAAGGTCAACAGAACCAGGAGCAACATACAGGCCACCGCAAGGTGCCCTTCGATTTCCTTCAGCCGAAGTTGGCGGCTCATCTCTGTCTCCAAAAATGCTTTTGGTATTTTGGAGATAGTAACGCATGTGACTAATTTTGGGAATGCCGAAAATTCAGAATTAACAAATTTCGCTGACCAAAATTAGCCCCTGTGACCAAGCGCTAGACGGGTCTCAATAAAACATGCTTCTTCTTACCCAGCGAGAGCTTAATCACGCCCCCGTCGATCAAATCGTCGGCCGTCAGCTTCATTTTGTCATCGCTCACCGCAATATCGTTCACCTTCAAGCCGCCGCCTTGAATTTGACGACGAGCATCACCATTTGAACTGACAAGCCCAGTCGCCAGAAATGCCGCCAACACACTTATTCCGGACGCAAGCTCGGCCGAGGGCACACTGATTGAGGGAAGATCTGCCGCCAGACCACCTTGTTCAAAAGTCTTGCGTGCCGTCTCAGCGGCCGCAAGCGCTTTTTCGCGTCCGTGGATTAAGGCAGTGGCCTCGGTCGCGAGCGCCTTCTTGGCATCGTTAATTTCTGAACCCGCGAGTTCGGCGAGCCTAGTGACTTCACTCATCGGGAGGGTGGTAAACAACTTCAAAAACCGCCCCACGTCCGCATCTTCGGTATTGCGCCAGTATTGCCAATAATCGTAAGCCGACAACTGCGCCTCGTTCAGCCAAACCGCCCCCGCCGCGGTCTTGCCCATTTTGGCTCCCGAGGAGGTGGTCAGCAGTGGGCAGGTCAGTGCGTAAAGCTGATCTTTGAGACCCATGCGTCGGCCTAGATCGATACCTGTGACAATATTGCCCCATTGATCTGAGCCACCCATTTGCAAGTTGCAGCCGTAGCGCCGCGACAACTCGACGAAGTCATAGGCCTGCAAAAGCATGTAATTAAATTCGATGAATGACAGCTCTTGTTCTCGCTCCAAGCGCATCTTGGCGGAGTCCATCGTCAACATGCGATTCACCGAAAAATGGCGCCCGACATCGCGTAAAAACTCGATGTAGTTAAGCTTCTCCAGCCACTCAGCGTTATCGGTCATGACGGCATCACTTGGGCCGGAACCGAATCTTAGAAGGCTTGCAAAAACCTGCTTCAAGCCATTCTTGTTGGCCTCAATCTCTTCAAGCGTGCGCAACTGCCGAGTTTCGTCCTTACCAGATGGGTCCCCCACCCGCGTGGTCCCGCCCCCCATTAAGGTAATCGGCTTGCCCGCACCACTCGCCTGCAACCAATGCAGCATCATGATCGATAACAAGGAACCCACATGCAAAGACGGTGCGGTGCAGTCATAGCCCACATAGGCGACCAATCCACCTTGGGCCGCAAGGGCATCAAGACCACCGGGGTCCGAGGTTTGATGGATGAACCCACGTTCGGTGAGTACATTCAGGAAATCACTTTTTAATAGGTTCATTGGATTCAACTACATGGAGCAGCGGTGATTCGGAGGCGATCTAGATGAGGCGGGTAAGCCACACCGTGAGAGGCAAATTATATCGCCTCACCCTTCCAGCATGGGGGGCAGCCAGCTTTGACCCACAGTTAAGCCACTCCGCGTTTCATCCTAGGCCACGTCAGAGAGGCCCTCATGCCGAGCCACCCTCTCGAGCGCTCGATCAAACATGGCACGTGCCGAGCCTGCGAAGCAACATCCCGGCCTTACGCATGGACTACAGGAGCGCCTCGGGTCCGTCGCTATAGAGAACAATAGTTCGCCTCAGTCCGAACCACACATTTTCTTAAAGTGGACACATGGATGCCGGTGAGCTTCGAGACAGCGCCAATGCCATGAAGCGGTTCCGTACCCAGCTTTAGTGATTCAAAAGACTAAGCAGACCCTCTTAAGTAGTTGTTGAGTCGTTATTGAGTAGATTACAAACCTTGCACTGCTTGCGGCCGCGAGAAGACGTGGAGAAAGTCCTGGGAAAAAACTGGGGCGAGATCAAGGTCTGCTCAGCACGATGCCAAAAGCTCTCAAAAAAACTCTCCAATTAAGTGCACAGCGGCACGAACCAAAGTCATGTGTCTTATTCCTGAAGCGCTTCTTCTCAGGGTCGAGGCCATTGATGAGCAAGTGCAGGTCAGCAGCATACGTATGCGCTCAACCATTTTTCTATCGGCGATGCGCTGTTTCGCGCAAGCACCTCACGCGCAAGGATGGTCGGTTCGCTACCCGAAACTGGGTGAGCATTCTCACCAAACACTGAGCGACGCCTGAATTGCAAACATCAAGGAGTTAGCCCTGCGTTCATTCGAGTGCGCGAGTACCCGAAGGCCTGCCACGCCCGCCCAAGCGGCGGACGAGGTCAGCCCAACAATCTACGACTCCGCAATAGTCACCGAGCGAATGACCAAATCAGTCACGGGACGATCACCTGATCGGGTCGGTACTTTTTCCATGGCATCGAGTACATCCAAGCCCTGAGTGATCTTGCCAAACAAGGCGTAGGCCGGCGGCAATTGCATACCACTACGACCGGAGATCAAGAAGAACTGGCTGCCATTGGTATTCGGGCCAGCATTGGCCATGGCGACGGAGCCCAATTCATAGGAACCCGGCTTCGGAAGTTCATCTTCGAAATCGTAACCGGGCCCGCCTCGGCCGGTGCCAGTGGGGTCACCACCCTGGCATACAAACCCTTGAATAATGCGATGAAAAATAATGTTATCGTAGTAGTGATAGCGAGCTAAAAAGACGAAGTTATTGACGGTTTTCGGCGCATTCACAGCATCTAAAACGATGGTCAGGGTCCCCATCGAGGTTTCCATCGTAGCGGTGTATTGTTTGCCGACATTGATACACATCGGTGGTGGGCCAGAGAATGTTTGAGTCTTGGGACTCGAGCCGTCGACGGCTGGGGCTTGGGGGGTAGGCATGAATTTAAACCTTAGAAGATAATACGAAAAGGGCAAGAACATTGCCTTCGTCCGAGTATAGCGTTACGGCGCTCGAAACACGTGCAAGGAACAAAATGATTGAGACTTTGCCCCAAAGGGTCAATAACAACGATTGGCTAGTGCGGCGCGGCCGCTTTCTGAGTGTCCAGTTCTTGCTTGAAATTGGATCGATTGGGTACCTGATACGCATTCACGAAGGCCGAATAGAATCCGTGACGCAAGGGCCATTCGTCATGCCCCGTTGGAGCTTTGCCCTCCGTGCAGCCGCCGAGAGCTGGAGCGAGTTTTGGCAACCGCAACCTAAACCCGGCTTTCATGATGTGATGGCTATGATCAAATTTCGAGCACTCAAAATCGAGGGCGATCAATACACATTCATGTGCCATTTGCAGTATTTTAAAGATGTATTGTCAAGCTTGCGAGAAAGCAAGCCATGAAAACAAAAGTCTTGATCGAACCCATCGTTGGCCGGTATCTGCGCATGGATATTCTAGGCAAACCACATCGCGTTTATGTTGAAGAAGCGGGCCAAGGAATACCCCTCTTGTGTCTACATACTGCCGGCAGCGACACGCGGCAGTTTCGTGCCGTACTCAACGATGCGGCGATTTTGAAAAATTTTCGGGTGATCTGTTTCGATCTACCTTTTCATGGCAAATCCTCACCACCTGCAGGCTGGCATACGCAGGAATATAAACTCAGCACCCAAGACTACATGGAGATAGTCCTGGCGATAGGTGAGGCTTTAGCCCTGGATAAACCCGTGGTGATGGGCTGCTCTATCGGCGGTCGTCTCGTGCTGCACTTGGCGCTCAACCACGCGCAAAAATTCTCAGCCCTGATCGGCTTGCAATCGGGAGCACATGTGGATCCATACTACGAACTCGAATGGTTACACCGTCCAGATGTGCATGGCGGTGAGCTCGCGGCGGCATTGATGTCTGGCCTGATTGGCCCCCTTGCACCGGAAGCGCACCGCTGGGAAACGCTCTGGCACTACATGCAGGGAGGCCCAGGGGTGTTCAAGGGCGATCTATTTTTTTACAAACTTGATGGTGATATGCGTGGGCAAGTCGCCAGCATCCGTACGGACCACTGTCCATTATTCTTGCTCACTGGAGAATACGATTATTCGAGCACTCCCGAGGACACGCGCGAACTGGCTCGCCTCATCCCAGGGGTGGAAGCCACCATCATGAGCGGGATGGGGCACTTTCCGATGAGCGAAGACCCGGATACTTTCTTACCCTACTTGCATCAGGTGCTTGCAAAAATTCGCGAACAAAAGTGACGTCGCTTCCCCAGAAAAAAAGGGCGTGACGAGCCTTAAATCATCTTATCGCGCGTACGCTGCAACGCGCGCCTGATCCCTTCAATATTCTTGGCCACCCCCTGCATTGTCGGGTTTATCGCGTAGGCCTTTTCAAAAAAACTCAAGGCTTTCGCGGGTTCATCCAGCTGAAGATAGATCTGCCCATATCCGGACAGCGCTCCAAAATGAAAGGGATTGCGCTTGATGACCTCGTCGCAATCGGTCCGAGATTTCTCCCACTCGCCAATAAAGTAGTAAACCGTAGCGCGCTTATTCCAGGCTTCTGCGAAGCTCGGCTTGAGCTTGATAATTTCGCTAAAAGTATCAATCGCCTCAAGTGATTGACCGGCAGCCATCTCACTGGCGCCCCGGGCGTACAACTTATCGACGGCCTTGTCCCCAGAGCGGGCCCATATTTGCCAAAGCGCCGTATTGGCAGCGTCGCTTACCGACTCATCTTGATCCCTCAGGCGCGCGACTAGAGCCTCACTATCTTGCATCATCCCAATCTCAGCCAGCCTCGAGACTGCCTCAAACCGCTTGCCAACCTGGCTGCTGTTCAGCGCTTTAAGGGCCTCCCCACGGCTGGCGGGCGTCGCTGCCATTGACAACCCGAGCGCAGGCACAAATTGGGCCAAGATGAAAAGGGAAATCATAAGGATCCGACCCATAGCTTTCCTCGCAGAAATACGAAAACAAACTTAATCTGTGCTTCGCGAAACAAATCTTAGCGCAGATCACCCGGGACAGACCCAGCCTGTTTTAGACGCCAACCCCCTCTTCACACGTCTCGCTTTATCGGGGCAATTCCAGGTCAAAATGATTTTATTCATATTTCAGGGAGTCCTTACTAGTCCCTTGGTCCGGGTTTTGTATTAAAGTAGGCCGACAGGAAGTTCCTGAAGTTTCGACAAAATGAATCCCTCAACATCATCAGACCGTCCAAAACCCGATTCGCTTGAGCCTTTGAACTCCAAACGCAAAGCTTTGCTTGGAGGCGGCTGGCTTTTCGCATGGTATAGCCTCACGGGTCTATCGCTATCTGGGTGTGGAAGCGGCTCGTCAAGCTCTAGCGCGGCCGCAAGCGCGTCGACCACGGTGGATGCCTCGCAAACGGGCTCGACCCCAGTCGTACAAGCGGTTGTGAGCGCAAATCCGGCTCCGGCTCCTAACTCTTCACCGCCTGCTTCGCCTCCGCCTGCCTCGCCTCCGCCTGCCTCACCGCCGCCTGCCTCACCGCCGCCTGCTTCGCCTCCGACGCCTGGTCTGGGCTCGTCTGGATTAACTTTTCAGGACTATCAAGACAATCCGCCTCAAATCTCGGTAAGCTTGAGCGAGGTGCAGACCACCGGAAGTATCGTCATCACGGGACTAGGGGGCGAGAAAGGCAATCTCACAGTGCCTTCAGATTCAGCCGGCAATAGCTACACACAGCGCGGTGCGATTCTCCTCTATGACACTTTTCCGGACTATGGCAACGCCCTTGCCTACGCAAGCAACGCGAGAGGTGGCCAACCGCTAGTCATTACCGCAACGAAGCTAGGGGTACCTTCTGATGAAATGACGATCACCGCCGTCGAGGTCACGAATGCATCAAGAATTTCGGACTTCAACATCAACTATCCTCGGGCCGGACAACTAGGTCGGTCGGGTTCAGTCACCACAACCGGACCAGCCATACTTCTCGCCTGGTGGTGGGGTGACGGTGATAGTTCTCTTGCTCACGTCGCGACTCCTAATAATGGCTTCACCGTCATAAACGAAATCCTCCTACCTGGAGGTTTAGTACAGTGCTGTGTCGCCTACCGCAAAGTGAGTGTGGCCGGGACCTATGACGTCACCTGGAGCATGTTGGCACAAGAAGGAGCCATCCTGTGGCTGGTGGCCGTCGAATAATCTTGGGGTACATATACGGTTCAGTGTGGTGAGTCACAAATTCGAATCGCGACGCACCAGTAAATCGGCGATCACCGCTCGATGGGCGGAGGCCTCTTTGCCGCCCGCAAAACTTTCAACTACGCCGAGCTCGCTACTGATCAAGATATGATCGATACGTAGAAACGAAATATGCGGCCGCAATGAGTGTCCGTGGGTAAAGCCATAGCCTCGACCCGCCTCAGAGAAGGTATCGCGCAGACCACTGTCACGAAGTACTCGCATGATGGGCGACGAATCGGTCGCGTTCAAATCACCGGCGATAATCATAGGTCGACGACGCTGCTTAGCCTCGGCGGCAAGCTTAGAGGCTTGGGTCAGGCGATCACTAAAGTTGGTCTGCCAACCACTGAGTCCACTGAGACGATCATGACGTGCAGCATTCAAGCCATCGCGAGGCGATTTGAAATGAGCCGTGATCAAGTCCACATCCTGTCCGTGCGCTGTGAAAATACAACGCACATAGGTGTGATTCTCGCCGCGATAGGGGATTTGCTCGTGTCGGCAATCTCGCAATGGAAAACGACTGAGGACAACATATTGACCAAAAGTAAATTCCTGGCGCCCATCGAAAATCGCTTGAGCCGTGCCGGGAATCTCGACACGCTGAGCCGTCAACACACCAGCGTCTTGCATCACAAGCACGTCAGGATCGTGAGTGGCAATCTCCCATGCCAATAAAGGATATCCATTGTCCTTGGCCGCGAGATAAGCCTTAATGTTATAGGTCATGAAACGAACCCGACCACTCCCGGAATCGGGGAAGCCAAACCTTAGGCCCATCAGCACCGACAAGCTCAGCGCAAGCCCCACAAGTGCCGTTATGCGCCAACGCCAACCCAATAAGAGCGACATCACTAGCGCTCCTGTAGCGGGAAGGAGCAAGACCGGGAAGGGAAGGTATCGAACCAGCTCAAACCACCATGCATTGATGTTTAATACTTTGGATTCGATCACCAAAAGCGCAATCAGGATGACCACGACCAGCACCAGCAAACGTGCCGACCCGCGCACAAAATTATTCAATGGACGGGAACCTTTGCGTAACTCTGGTTGATCGTACTTGGATGCTCCGGCGCTCAGACTGCCTTATTGGTTTGCGTGACTTGTCGACCCGATGGTTTGCGTCTTTGACATTGATGTAAAGGATTTCAGAAATAAGATTTCTCATCGTTGTACTGTACCAGCCGAAACGATCCCCCATAGCGCGGCGCTCAAATATACCTTCTTGATTAAGTACATTTGACCACGATTAATCAGGTGGATTGGCATCTGGCACCTGACGCCGCAAGTGCTTTCGCAGCCAATTGCCTGGCGTAAAAAACGGTGAAAACAAACCCATATCGCACCCAGCCTGGATTACCCTGAAGTGCGATGCGCTGGGGTACGCAAGCGCACAGACCCCGACCAAAAACCCTATTAAATTCGAAGAATCCGATCAAGCCAGATTCAAAAAGGGGCGGCCCACCTTTGTCCCACTGGCCCAGGCCAGCGAAGGAAGCGTCATGACACTTACATGCAAACTCAGTCCGTTCACTTTGCAAGTGGCCTTGACAGGCCTTGCTCTACTCATTGGCTTACCCGGCTCAGCAGCGACGAAGTCCCTTGGCAAAGAAAATCAAAGCAGCATGCGCTCGACAAAATGTATGTATGGCATCGCCCAGGACGGCAGCAACAATTGTATGTCCAGGGCCGAATTCGAGATCACTACTTCTCGCCAGAGAGCATTGGATGCCGATCCTGCTCAATATCTGCGAAACGCGCTCACACGCTGCGAAAGCCTGAAAGGGGATGATCGCGAAGATTGCGTGGCCCGCATTCGCGGCGGCGGTACTGTCTCGGGCAGTGTTGAGGCGGGTGGCCTTTACCGTGAGCTAGTCACCGTCATTCCTGGCAAACCGGCCGAGCCAGTACCAGTACCGAACACTACGGTCACCCCGACTGCTCGTTGAGGTCGGATGATGGCGGAAGCGGTGA
>JAYUOT010000297.1:0-5408 GCA_043760705.1 Betaproteobacteria bacterium | reverse complement strand
TGCATAAAAACTCGGAATGCAAGGCTTTTTTCCTTATTTTCCAATCCCTTACCGCGATATTCGTCAAACAACTTGATGTATTTCACAGCCTGCAATTCAGGTTTTTGGGCCCGAATTTGGTCCAAACCAGTCAATATCTGACCTACGGTGAGGTCCTGTGGGACGATCACCGCAAAATCACGAATCACCGGCGGATACTTTGAAAGGGCCTGAGGTTTTGCTAAAGAATGTTGCAATAATGCATCGGCATCGAGCTCCCAAAGAATGGGTGCCAATGGCAATCCGAGGCTTTGCTGGAGTTGGGGATGCAATTCGCCGATCCATCCGAGCCATTCACCCGAGAGCTTGCTGACTCTGGCACTTCGCCCTGGATGCAAGCCGGGCAGAAGGCCCGCGGCACCTGTCATCGCCTCAAACTTCAAGGCTTGACCCATTAGCTTCTCAATATCGCCCTTTAGGTCAAAAAAATCGACTGAGCGCCCCGTCACTCCCCACTGCTCATCGGCATAAGGACCATAGGCCAAAGCAGCCGCACGAAGTGGCTGATCTACTCCTTTGACCGCTAAGGGGCCTGCCAAGGCCAGAGCATTGTGCCGAAATACGGAACCCATCTCAAAAATGCGCACACGACTAGTTTTTCGAGCCAAATTACTCTTCAAGGTCTCAAGCAAGCCCGTCCACAGAGTGGTACGCATACCGTCGAGATTGGAAGCAATCGGGTTGAGCAAGGCCATCGCACCTTGCGATTTGTCGATGCCCGAAAGCTGCGCATCAAGCTTTGAATCCACGAAGCTATAGGTCACGATCTCCTGGAAGTCACAGGACGCAATGGCACGCTTGAGGTCGACCAACCGCTTTCTAGATTCGCTGCGAGGTCGCATCGGCATACTGGCCACAGGGGGGCGTTTCGGTAGCTTGTCATAACCCCAGATACGGGCGATTTCTTCGACCAAGTCCTCTTCCAAGCTCATATCGAAACGATAACTGGGGGGGTCTACCGAGAACCCCGTCGCTGTGCTTTGATACCTGAGGCCAAGGCGATCAAACACCTTAGCCATTTCATCATTGCTGATCTCAGCGCCGATCAGCTTTCGAGCGCGATCCGCGCGCAAGTTCACTGGCGGGCGATCAATCAGGCCGCCCGCCCGCACGGTGCCCAGACATTGGTCATCCAAGGGGCCCGCCTGCCCGCCGCAAATTTCCAATACCAGGCCACTCAGGTACTCGAGATGATCCACCGTACTCGCCGGATCGACGCCACGCTCAAATCGATGGCCGGCATCGGTTGCAAAATTGAATCGACGCGAGCGTCCGGCAATCGCTGTGGGCCACCAAAAGGCTGCCTCGAGATATATACTGGTCGTCTCCAGGCTTACGGCGGTGCTGTCTCCGCCCATGATACCGGCCAAGCTTTCGACGCTTTGCTCATCTGCAATGACACCCACCTCCGGGTCAAGGCTCACCGTCTGACCGTTCAAAAGCTTAAGTGTTTCGCCCGGCTTCGCCCATCGCACGGTTAATCCGCCGCGGATTTTGTCGAGATCAAAGACGTGGGTGGGACGGCCAAGTTCCAACATGACATAGTTGGAGATATCCACCAGAGCCGAGATGGAGCGCTGTCCGGCACGCTCCAAGCGATCACGCATCCAATGCGGGGTGCTGGCCTTGGCATTGACACCTCGCACGACTCGGCCCGCGAAACGTCCGCACAAGTCAGGTGCTTCGACCTTGACAGCAATCCTCTCGGTCAGGCTCACGGCAACGGGCGTAAATGTTTTAGGCGTGAGTGGAGCGCCACTGATCGCCGCGACTTCACGGGCCACTCCATACACACTCAGGCAATGCGCCAAATTAGGCGTTAGCTTCAGCATCAGCACCTGATCATCCAAGAGTCCATACTCGCGGAAATCCTGGCCGACCTGAGCGTCTGCGGGCAAGATCAACAAGCCCTCATGCGCTTGAGTTAATCCAAGTTCAGTTGCGGAGCACAACATGCCGTTGCTTTCCAGGCCCCGCATCGCCATCGGCTTGATCGCTAAATCATTCGGCAACAAGGCTCCCGGCAAGGCACAAGGAACCTTGATGCCGACGCTCACGTTAGGTGCACCACACACAATTTGGTGGATGCCCTGCCCGGTGTCCACCTGACAGACATTGAGTTTGTCAGCATTAGGATGCTTCTCAAAGGACAACACTTGAGCGACCACCACTTTGGAGAAGGCTGGAGCATAGGATTTCGACTCCTCAACCTCGAGGCCTGCCATGGTTAATCGATCAGCGAGCTGTCCGGAAGTCCAGCCTGGATTGCAATAGGCGCGAAGCCAACTTTCGGGAAATTTCATAAGTTAAATTGCGCGAGAAAACGCAGGTCGTTATCAAAGAAAAGACGCAAATCTGCGACGCCGTATCGCAGCATAGCTAAGCGATCAATACCACTACCAAACGCAAAGCCGATATATTTTTCTGGGTCCAATCCAATGTTGCGGATCACATTAGGGTGAACCTGCCCAGAACCAGAAACCTCCAGCCAACGCCCCGCTAAGGGACCGTCGCTAAAGCGAATATCGATCTCGGCGGAAGGCTCGGTGAACGGAAAATAAGAGGGACGAAAACGCACATCAATATCGTCGCGCTCGAAGAATTGATTGATGAAATCCTCGTAGACGTTTTTCAGATCCGTCAAGCTAATATTTTCATCAATCCACATGCCTTCCACTTGATGAAACATGGGGGAGTGAGTTGCATCCGAATCCACGCGGTAGGTGCGCCCGGGAGCAATCACCCGAATGGGCGGCTTATTCATGCGCGCGTAACGAATTTGCATTGGGCTGGTATGGGTGCGCAGCAAATGGCCGCCCTCCACATAAAAGGTGTCGTGCATGGAGCGAGCCGGATGGTTCTCCGGGGTATTTAGGGCCGTAAAATTATAGAAATCTTCTTCAATTTCGGGTCCATCGGCGACATCAAAGCCAATGGAATGAAAAATCGCTTCAATACGCTCAATCGCCATCGTAATCGGATGCAAACCGCCCTTGCCCAGGCCGCGACCAGGTAAGGTCACATCCAAGGACTCTGTGGCAAGTCTGGCAAATAGAATGTCGTTTTCAAGCTTGGTTTCGCGCAGCTTCAAGGCCGTTTCAATGCTTTGCTTGGCTTCGTTCAGGCGCTTACCGGCATGAGACTTTTCCTCGCCTTGAAGTTTGCCAAGTAATTTGAGCTGGGCGGTGAGTTGGCCTTCTTTTCCAAGAAATTGGGCTTTGGCATTGGCGAGAGCGGCTGCATCTTTAGCGGCAGAAAAAGCCAACTGCGCCGAGGCGATCATGGTGTCGAGATCATTCATACTTTATAAGGTTCAGGTTGATATCCCAGTGGTGCGCTTCTATCCCAATGCTTCGCTGTGACTGACCATACTGCGCCGTCTCGTCAGGAAGCACAATGATGCCCAGGTCGCACAAGAAAAAAGGGCCGACGGCCCTTTTCTCATCAGGTCAATTCAACAGTATCTCAGATCGCAGATTTCACCTGAGCAACGACCGCCTTAAATGCAGGCTTGTCGTTCACTGCCATATCGGCCAACACCTTACGGTCGAGGCCAATGGCGGCTTTGTTCAATCCAGCGATAAACACGCTGTAGGTCATACCGTGTTCACGCACTGCTGCGTTAATACGGGCGATCCACAATGAGCGGAATACGCGCTTTTTGTTACGGCGATCACGATAGGCATATTGCCCGGCGCGCATCACCGCTTCTTTAGCGATACGAAATACGGTACTACGACGACCACGGTAACCCTTGGCCAACGCAATAATTTTCTTATGACGGGCTCGGGCCGTCACACCACGTTTAACTCGTGCCATGTTTGCTCCCTCCCTTTACGCGTAAGGCATCATGGCCCGAACCGAGGCCATGTTGGTTTCGTGGACAGTCACCGTACCGCGCAATTGGCGTTTGTTCTTGGTGGTTTTCTTGGTCAAGATATGGCGCTTGAACGCCTGTCCGCGCTTAACGGAACCGCTTGCGCGTACACGCAAACGCTTCGCAGCGGACTTCTTAGTTTTCATCTTAGGCATGGTGCCCTCAATACTCTCTTTTAATGCCTTATCAGGTGGTTTCTCACCAGAGAAACTCTTTATAACCCGCTCGGCTTGTTTTCGGGGACTGAACGACAGCACCACGCTAGCGCGGACTAAGCATCCCAATCTCCGAATTTCTTAGGTTCGCATCAGTTTCCCGAGGCGGACCAAAACTTTTTGCAACTGGCCTACTTTTTCTTCTTAGGCGCAATCACCATAATCATTTGACGACCTTCCATCTTTGGAAATTGCTCGACTGAGCCTACTTCCTCCAAATCGGTTCGCACTCGTTCCAACAGTCTCGCACCGAGCTCCTGGTGAGCCATCTCACGACCTCTGAAGCGCAAGGTGACCTTCGCTTTATCACCCTCTTCAAGAAACTTGGTCAGGTTCCGAATTTTGACGTTGTAATCTCCGTCATCGGTGCCGGGCCGGAATTTAATTTCCTTGACCTGAATGATCTTTTGCTTCAGCTTGGCTTCGTGAGCCTTCTTCTGCTCTTGGTACTTGAACTTGCCATAGTCCATCAGGCGACACACTGGAGGGTCCGCCGTTGGGGAAATTTCTACCAAATCGATATTTCCCTCGTCGGCCATGCGCTGGGCTTCGCGACCCGCAACAATGCCTAAAGGCTCGTTTTCAACACCAATCAACCGCACCTGAAGGTGATTAATTTCACCGTTAATGCGATGGGAACGTTCCGTAGCGATACTGGGCTCTCCTTAAATCTTGCTCGGGGAAAAATAACAAAACCTCATAGACTTCACCAAAAAGGTATCAGACCACTAGGCTTGGGGTTGATTTCGCTTGGCGCTCACATCCTGCGCAAGGCGAGAAATGAATTGCTCAATTGGCATTTCACCCAGATTGAGGCCGCCCCGAGCGCGAACCGCAACCGCTTGCTGCTCTTTCTCCTTGTCGCCCACGACAAGGATATAAGGAACTTTCTGCAAGCTAAACTCTCTGATTTTATAGTTAATCTTCTCGTTGCGCAAATCTGATTGAACCCTAAAGCCTTGTTTTTTCAGGATTTCCACTACAGACTTGGCATATTCAGCCTGCGCTTCGCTGATATTCATGACTACGACCTGCCATGGGGAGAGCCACATGGGGAGCGCTCCGGCGTGGTTTTCGATCAAAATCCCGATAAATCGTTCCAAAGAGCCGACAATCGCCCGGTGCAGCATGATCGGGCGACGGCGGCTATTATCGTCTGCGACGTACTCCGCCCCCAGGCGCTCCGGCATGTTAGGGTCGACCTGCATCGTGCCGCATTGCCATTGACGGCCAATGGCATCTTTTAGGGTGTATTCAATCTTCGGGCCATAAAATGC
>JAYUOT010000296.1:0-5408 GCA_043760705.1 Betaproteobacteria bacterium | reverse complement strand
TAGCTTTCCGTATCGCCTCAGGCGTGTTGACGATTTCGCCGACGAAACGTACCTCTGCGCCATTCGCCTCAGCGACCGCTACAGCTATGGTGGCCTTGTGCACATCAAGACCTACGAACTTGCTAAACTCTTTCATGACCTGCCTCCTCAATGGCGGCTCTGCGCCTGTGGTTGAACAAACCTCAAGCATAATCCGCGTCGCTTGAAGGTGGTAGGTCAATACATGATGTCTATCCCCAGACGTGCTTTTTTTCGTAATCACATTTAAAAACCTCGCCTATTTCATCTGTCCAATCCACTCAGCCCAGTAATCAACGCATGCCCGAAACTTGGGTAGCCGATGGCGTTCTTGCAGCATGACGGCATAGATGGGGATGCTGGGTTTTTCAAAATGACCGGCCAGAACGGGGAGGAGTTGCCCCGTCGCAACCAAGGGGCGCGCCGTCAGGTCGATCAGCTGCGCGATACCCAGACCTCCACAAGCGCTAAGGCCAATACAAGCGCCGAATAGTCCGTGATGGTTTGGCTTTGCTTGGATAAGAGTTTGCTGGTCAATTTCACAGGCCAACGGCTTCCAGTTGGAATGGCGCTGTTGCCAATCAAGTGGTGTTTGTGTAATTCATCTAAGTGCTGGAGCATACCTGCACTGGCCAGGTAAGAAGGCGCTACATAGAGGCTACCTTGTATGCTGCCAAGCTGTTTGGCGACCACGGTGTGCGAGCCGATGCCTATGGCTACGGCGGGCAGACGCAGGAGTTTCGATACGTGGCGGCGCGGATCGCGGCAGCTTGACAATTGTTATGCCTTACATTAAAGTAAGGAGAATATAAAGTTAGGAGCCTCTCCATGATTACAGCAACCATCACCTCCAAAGGTCAAATCACCATTCCAGCTGAAATTCGCTTTGCACTCAAGCTGAGTGCGGGTGATCGGATTGCGTTTGAAGTTGCACCTACGGGGGGATTTACGTTTAAGCCGGAGCAAAAATTGCCAGTTACCGCGCTCAAAGGCATGATTGCTAAACCTACAAAGCCAGTATCCATAGAGGAGATGAATGCCGCAATCGCCAAGCGCGGCGCTGCTGCTGGATTAGGTTCTGGAATTGTCAAATGATCGGTCTAGACACCAACGTCCTTGTACGCTATATCACGCAAGACCACGACAAGCAGTCCGCACTGGCTAATTCGCTCATTGATAGCTTGGATGAATCGTCACCTGGCCATGTGACGTTGGCGACTGTTGCTGAGTTGAACTGGGTGTTTGAATCGGTGTATGACGTAACTCGTCAGCAATTTGTAGAGGTGATGCAAACCTTGATGTCGCTAGATAACATCAAGCTTGACCGCGTAGCAGTTGTCGCCAGCGCAGTACGTATGTATGCCGCCAGCAAGGCAGATTTTTCAGATTGTTTGATCGAGCGCTTATGCTCTCATGCAGGTTGTCATCGCACGATGACATTTGACAAAGCGGCTGCCAAGATGGCGGGGATGGTGCTCATTGCTTGATGATCTTACTGCTGATTTTTTGACTTAAAATGATCCCACGACCCAAAGTCATTCACAACGCTTTGCCCCGCAAGAGGCAGATGTTGCTCAATCACCCGCAGACTTGGGCGAGGCGCATCGATTGGGCCCAGCGCACATCGGTTGGGCGAAGCTGCTGAAGCGGGTGTTTAACCTTGATCTTGAACACCGCCCGAACTGTGGAGGAGAACTGGGGATGATCGCCGCGATTGGCAGTGGGCTCGGACACAAAGGGTCCTGAGGACCGTTTGTGCCTAGTCCACGCCAAGGCCTCTGGCCTTGGCCGCTCAAGCACCCTGAAGATTCTCACGCACTTGGGGCTTGAGGAACCCCAAATGAAGTGAGCTCGAATAATGGTGACCTAGGACGACGGTGACTCCAGAAGGGATCAGCTCAGGGGGATGGCTGCACTGGCGTCAAACAAGAGGCAGCAAAAGAGGGGCTTAGCAGGGCTTGGAGAGAGCCTTGAAGCCCAATCAGGCAAAAACTCACCCCGCTCCAAGCGAAATGCGACCGGCTTTCACGGCCAAAGCGGCTGCTTTTGGCTATCGATTCGGGGAGTCTTTCGGGAAAAGAGTGTTTAAAATGCCTATCCCCGCATGAGTGTGATGCGCTTGGGGGGCACCAGTATCATCATGGTGCATTTCGATCCCGAAGCCTATTTGCAATTGGCAGAAAAGTATCGGGTCACCCATACCCAGTTAGTGCCGACCATGTTTATCCGCATGCTCAAGCTCGCGCCCGAAGTGCGTAGCCGGTATGACCTCTCAACTTTGAAGTTTGCCATTCATGCGGCCGCGCCCTGCCCGATTGCCGTGAAAGAGCAAATGATCGACTGGTGGGGCCCGGTCATTTGGGAATATTACGCGGGCACCGAGGGCAATGGCATGACCATGGTTCACTCGAAAGACTGGCTCACCTACAAGGGCACCGTCGGCAAGGCCGTCATTGGCAAGCTCCGCATATGTGGTGAGGATGGCCAGGAGTTGCCGCAAGGTGAAACCGGTACGGTCTACTTTTCCGATGGCAAAGAATTCAAATATCACGGTGATCCTGTCAAGACGCAAGAGTCCACCAACTCGCAAGGCTGGACCACCCTCGGGGATGCCGGGTACGCCGATGCTGGCAAGGCGCTAGAGGCAGAGTTGATTGCCTATTGCCGAGAGAATCTATCACCGATTAAATGCCCAAAGTCGGCGGACTTTGAAGCAGAGCTACCTAGGCACCCTACGGGTAAGCTTTATAAACGCTTGTTACGGGATCGCTATTGGGCAGGCCGGGCGAGCAAGTTGGTTTGAGCTACGCAGGAGAAACGGCGGGCATTCTGCCCGGATTGCGCCGGGCCAGCAGAGGCCGGACCATCGCCGCAAAGCGCGTCGCTTCTTCGTCATGCAGATAGCCCGACAGACAGAACGAATGACAACCAACATCAATAAATTGCTGTAGGGTGTCGGCGCACTGCTGGGGATTGCCCACCACCACAATGCCTGCACCGGGGCGCACTCTGGTGATACCAGTCCAGAGATGCGGTGCGATGAGTTCGCCATGGGTACGCGCAAGCTTTTGTACACGCTGATTTGCGACCGAGCTTGCGTAGTGCTTTCGAATCAGCTCAGTATCCGCCTCGGTCACCCCGGCGAGCAAGGCCTGGGCGGCATCCCAGGCTTGCGACTCGGTCTCGCGACAGATGATTTGCAAACGCATACCAAAGCCGATGCTCTCGGCGCGGCCATGGCCCTCCGCCATTTGCTTGATGATGGCGATATTCTTGGCGATGGTTTCCACCGTATCGCCCCAGAACAGGTGAACATCGGAGTGCTTGGCGGACAACTCCCAAGCCTGCATGGAGCCACCGCCTAAATAGAACCTTGGGAGCTTTTTTGGGCGCGGCATCGCTCGTGCGCCCTGAAGGGTGTGGAAGCGACCTTCAAAATGCACGGGTGCAGACTGACTCCAGAGCGCCTTCATGATCGTAACGTCCTCCTCCATTTGTGCGTACCGATCATCCTTACTCAGGGTGATGCCATCCTGCTGCGCTTCATCATCACTTTGACCTGCGATGAGATTAACGGCCACTCGCCCATCGGACAGGCGATCCATGGCGCCGAGCATGCGTGCCAACAGAACGGGCGTCATGTAACCCGGGCGTGCAGCCACCAACATGCGAATGGAGCGAGTGCGGGCGAGCACCATGGCGGAGCTAATGTAGGCGTCCCAACATGCGGTGGCGACTGGCACGAGCAGGTACTCAAAGCCCGCAGCCTCAGCCGCCAGCGCGATCTTCTCGAACAAGGCCATCGAGGGTGGCACAATGCCCTCTTTGCTACCGTAGGTGATGGTATCTCCACCGGTGGGGAGGAACCATCCAAATTCGAGTTGCTTCTCAAGCTGAGTCAATTTCATTTCCTTATCGATCAAGAAGAATAACTCAAGCAAGGCAGCGGGTGCGGTCACGAAAGACCCTTGCGACATCGGGATGCCCTAGTATCCTGTTATTAATCCATCGCAAAGTATGCGAACGGAAACAGCGGAGAGCAAACATCTTGATCACACCCAATGCATTAGAGAGCCATCGTCTTGTCGGCGATAGAGCACACAACAAGCGCCGTCAATGGCTGCGCGCAGGCGGCCTCGCGGGCCTTTCCGGCGCGTTTACGCTTGCGGCGTTTTCAAACTCGGCCCTGGCCCAGAGCTTCCCAAGTCGACCGATCAAGTTGATCGTAGGCTACCCACCGGGAGGCTCGGGCGATTTTGTGTCGCGGGTGACGGCTGAAGCGATGACTCGTGAACTAGGCGTTCAGGTTCTGGTAGAGAATCGCCCAGGTGCTGCTGGGGTGCTGGCATCCGATGCGGTTGCCAAAGCGGCGCCCGACGGCTATACCATTCTCAATGCAGGGACGCCTGCCGTACTCAAGGCTTTGTATAAAAAGCTACCCTATAACCCCGAAACCGATTTCGCACCCATTTCACTGGCCGCCGTTGGCGCGATGGTGATCTGTGTCAACAACGATGTTCCGGTCAGGAATTTGGCCGAGCTGATTGCCTACGGTAAGGCCAATCCCGGTAAGTTGTTCAGTGCCGCTTCGGGCAATGGCTCAGCCCCTCACTTGGCCTCGGCACGCTTTGAAATCGTCACCGGGTTGAAGTTCACCACCGTGCAGTACAAGGGAGGTAGCCCCGCAGCGGTGGCTTTGATGTCTGGCGAAACCCAAATCATGTTCGCCACTGCACCCACGGTGCTCGGCTTCATCAAAGCGGGCCGCATGCGTGCGCTTGCCTTAACAACAGCCGCCGAATCACCGTCCATACCCGGCATTCAAGGCGCACGTGCTGCCGGACTAGGAGGCTATGACGAAGACTTCAGTTTTGGCTTGTACGCCCCCGCGCAAACACCTCTAGAGATCGTCCGCCGTTTGCATGACGCAGCCCTAAAAGGCCTGTCTCGCCCAGAGGTACGAGACAAGGTTGCCAGCCAAGGCATGGACGCTGCACCGTCCAAATCACCCGAGGCTTTCCGGGCCGCAATAAAAGAAGAAAGTAAGGATGTCGAGCGACGAATTGCAGAGACAGGCGCGAAAATTGAGTAAGCAAGGTTAGGACTCACTGTTGGTATCGCGCAATACCTGAAACACTACTCCGTTATTAAGCGCGTCAAATTTAATTGACGAATATTATTTGTACACTTATTATGTGCGATGGATTTTCAAATTTCAATTGTAGATCATTAAATGTCCAATCTCACTCTTTCGGTGGATGAGCAATCGACAGAACGTGCGCGACTTGCCGCTCAAAAAATGGGTCTGAGCCTGAACCAGTTTTTTTTGAGTGATTGTGGAGCACATTGCCTACGACCCGACCGGCGAAACTCATCACATTGAAATTTTC
>JAYUOT010000295.1:0-13003 GCA_043760705.1 Betaproteobacteria bacterium | reverse complement strand
AGTCGGTCATGTGTATATCGGCAATGATTGGTACAACTGGCTGTGTGAGCAACGTGGGCTTGATCCGATCCAGACCTTTGCCGCGCTGGCGCTCAAGCATAAGGCCCCCAGAATGCTGTCACCGCTCAATCTGGTGGCTCGGCGCGCCGCAGGATTTTCGGAAGAGGAACTCTTGCTGATGCAAGGCGCCGGCTAGCGCTTGATCTGGGTCGGCTCCTAGCAAGCCAATACCCATCGCGCTGAGAAAATATCGACGCTGCAATTTATGAACCCGTATAGTCAGGAGGTAGTTAAGTGGCGGCGGTCATTAAAAACCTGAGTTAAACGCTTGAAGTAGGCAGGGGGTGACCGGGCATCAATTGATAAGGATGCACCCAACCAGGAAGCCTTTGGATACGCGCTAACCACGCACCGACGTGAGGAAAGTCTGCCCAGTCGACACCAAACTCAATATTCCAGAACAGATAGCCACACATGGAGAAATCAGCGATGGTCGGTCGCTCACCGACGGCGAAGGTGTGAGTCGATAAATGAGTGTTCAACACCCCGAGGGCCGCCTTGACGCGGCCGCGCAGAAATTCGGTCACGGGTGTTTGCCCAGTTTTTTGAAACTGCTCTAAAAATCGCAAAGTCGCAATATTGGCCGTGAGCTTATGATTATCAAACAACATCCAGCGCAATATCTCACGCCGCTCATCCTCGCCGCGCGGGCCAAATTGCCCCAGTGTTTCAGCGAGGTAGTCGAGAATCACCCCGGACTGACTCAGCACTTTCCTTTGGTGTTCCAAAACCGGCACCTCACCCATGACATTGATGACACGGTACTCTGGGGTGCGAGTTTCACCCTTGAAGAAATCGACAAAGCGGGCAGACCAAGAAGCCTTACATAACTGCAGCATCAAGGCCGCTTTGTAGGCGTTACCAGACTGTGCAAAACAGTGCAGTACATACTCAGCTTTTTTCGTCTCGACCACTTTTATTTCTCCTTGGTTTCGATGGGCAAGCCGGCTTTCTTCCAAGCACCAAAGCCCCCATCAATATGAGCCACGTTGGGGAGAACGCCCATGTCTTGTACAGTGGACGTGGCCAGGGCTGATCGCCATGCCGCCGCACAAAAGAACAAATACTGTTTGTTCGGGTCGAACTCTGGCTTGTAATAAGGGCTGGCAGGGTCTACCCAAAACTCCAACATGCCGCGCGGGGCGTGCAAGGCACCGGGAATCGTGCCATCGCGTGCCAGCTCTCTTGGATCGCGGATATCTACGAACACGACATTGTCCTGGCCATGCAAGGCCTTGGCTTCGTCAATACTGACCGTCTTGATCTTGCTGGTGGCTTCATCAACCATATCCTTGTGGCTACGCACACGGGTAAGGTTGGCGGGTTTGAGATGCTTGGCAAAAAAGGCCAAGCTGCGCTCCAGAGCGAGCTCGGAAGACTCCTGGTGGTAGTCGGGATGAGCCGCGCGATTAAAACCGTGACCCGCCGGATACACAAACAAAGGCGCTCCAAAATTCGCCTCTTTCACCTTGCCAACAATTTCGCCAGTAATCATCGGATCTTTTTCGCCAAAGTGAAACATCACTGGCGCTTGGGTACGCTCATGCAAGAATGGAACGGTACGACCACCATAGAAGCTCACGGCAGGCAAGCCGAGTCGCGTGGTCGCCAAATAGGCCACCGAACCGCCCCAACAATAGCCGACGACCCCGCACGGCAGTGCCCGACCTTGATCGTCTTTGGCCAAGTGCAACTGAGCCGCGCGAATATCCCGTAAGGGGCCATCCATGCCAATTTTGTCGACCAGGCTTCGGCCCTTGGCCGTGCTCTCGGGATTATAAGCAAGCGCGACATTGGGCTCGACGCGGTCGAAAAAACAAGGGGCAATGGCGACGTAGCCGGCCTGGGCATACTGCTCTTGCAGCACCCAGCGGATATGCTCATTCACCCCAAAGATTTCTTGGACAACAATGACCGCCCCCTTGGGGTGATCTGCGAACTCACCGCTCGGGCGGGCCACCCAGGCCTGAATTTGAACGCCATCCAGGCTTGTGAGCAGGTTTTTTTCTAGTGTTGACATTGTCATTGTCCATTGAATATGTCGATCGTTATAGTGTATGGCGATATTGAGCGTTCAGAAAATGCCTCAACCCACTGGGTTCATCGATTCTAGTTTGGCACAATAGCGCCTGGCCCTTTAGGAGACGGTATGAAACTTGAACTTTACTTTGCACCCGGCGCTTGCTCTTTTGTCCCACATTTTGGCCTTGAAGCCATTCAAGCAGCCACGGGTCAAATCTTTGAACCCAAGATGGTCAAGTTGCACAAAGGTGAAAACAAAGCGCCTGAATATCTTGCGCTCAACCCCAATGCTCAGGTGCCCGTGCTGGTGGTGGATGGTCAGCCCCTCACTCAAATTGTGGCCATCTGCGATTTTTTGGATCGTAGCTTTCCGCAAGCAAAACTCCTACCTCAGGAGGCTTGGGCTCGTGCGCAAGCCCTCTCAGATCTCGCTTGGTTCAACAATACAGTGCACCCCACCTTCACACATTTTTTTATGCCGCACAAATTTGCCGCCGATGATGCGTCGCAAGCCTCCATGAAAGCCAAAAGCGTCGTCGACTACCCGCCATTGATTGAGCGCATTCAATCCAAATTGGGTGACCTGCCTTATCTAGGCGGTGGTTCCCCAAACCTCCTCGATGCCTATGCGCTGGTGTTATACCGCTGGGGCGGAATGACCGGCATTAATCCCGCAAGCATTCCGAAGTATCACGACTACATCGAACGCCTCGCGCAGCATCCCGCAATCGCGGCCGCCCTGGCGCGCGAGCGCATTCCTCTACAGACCTTCAAGGCCGCGTAATTTACCGAGAACTCCCACTAACGGGCAATAAGTCACGCACAGTAGGCGGTTCTATTTGATAGGATTCCGTTACAATGCTGCGGTGCAGTATCTTCTATAAGCTATCCGCACCGCACTCTCGTGGCATTCACTACCCATCCTTGCCTTTTTGAGGTTCGCCGCCCGCCCGTGCGCGTGGGCCGGATGGGTTTTGGCCTTGCTACCTCCTTAGGGGAAATGTTTTGTCGCAACACTGGGTTAGATTTTTGCATCAGGGGGTGGCTCATTTTGGCTTACTAAAGGGCCAGGAGATCGTGCAGTACCAAGGCGACATGTTCGGCCAAGCGGTGGCGACTGGGAAGCTTTTTTCGCGGGCCGATGTGTCGCTTCTCATGCCCTGTGTGCCGACCAAAGTCATTGCTCTTTGGAATAATTTCAAAGCACTCGGCGAGAAGCTGCAACTCAGTGCTCCGCCTGAGCCCTTGTACTTCCTTAAGTCTCCGAACTCCTGGCTCAATCCTGGTGAAAACATTAGAAAGCCGTCCTGTGACGGCAAAATCGTGTACGAAGGCGAGCTGGGGATTGTGATCGGCACCCTCGCAACTTGCGTTTCGGAGAGCGTCGCCATGAGCCACGTCTTTGGTTATACCTGCGCCAATGACGTGACGCACGCAGAGATTTTGAATCGCGATGCCAGCTTTGCACAGTGGGTACGTGCCAAGGGTTTCGATACCTTCTGTCCACTGGGGCCCGTGATCGCGACCGGGCTTCACCCACATACACTGGTCGTCACCACCAAACTTAACGGCGAGCTTCGACAGAACTATCCGATCAGCGACATGCGCTTCAGTGTGGCGCAATTGGTCAGCAAGATTTCTCACGACATGACGCTCTTCCCGGGCGACATCATTCTATGCGGCACCTCCGTCGGTGTTGGCTCGATGAAGCCCGGAAGCGATATTGAGATCGAAATCGCGGGCATTGGCTGCCTGAGCAACAAGTTTATTTAGTCTTAAGGAAATTCATCTTGAAAATAGCGGTGGTAGGAGCAGGCGCCATTGGTGGCTTGGTTGGCGTCAAGCTTGCGCTGGCGGGTGAGGAGGTGACCTTTATGGTGCGTGGCGCCAACCTCAGCGCAATTCAAGCCAAAGGCATGAAGCTGGTGTTACACGACGCGACCGAACTGGTCGCCAAGAATGTCAAAGCCAGCAATGACTACAGCGCGACCGGCCCTCAGGATCTCGTTATTCTGGCCGTCAAAGCCAACCAAGTCGAAGCCTTGCTTGGCGATTTGCCCAAGTTGTTTGGACCCAAAACCATGGTCGTCACCATGCAAAACGGCGTTCCGTTCTGGTATTTCCACAAGCATGGTGGCCACTTGCAAGGCAACAACGTTCAAAGCGTCGACCCGGCAGGTGCCATTTTGGCAGGCATTCCCGCTGAGCGAGTGATCGGATGCGTTGTGTATCCAGCTTCGGAGTTGGTCGAGCCAGGAGTCGTTCACCATATCGAAGGTGATCGCTTTCCCCTCGGCGAATTGGACGGCACGATCAGCGAGCGGGTCACCCAGGTGTCCGAAGTATTCGCAAAGGCAGGATTCAAAGCGCCGGTGCTCGAAAACATTCGCTCCGAAATGTGGTTGAAGCTTTGGGGCAACCTCACCTTTAACCCCATGAGCAGCTTGAGCCATGCCACCTTGGTGGATATTTGCCAGTTCCCCCTGACGCGCGAACTTGCCACCCAGATGATGCTCGAGGCCCAAACCGTTGCCCATAAGCTCGGGATCGAGTTTCGGGTGCCGTTAGAGAAGCGAATTGCCGGCGCCGAGAAAGTGGGCAAGCACAAGACCTCCATGCTACAGGACATTGAGGCGGGTCGGGCCCCCGAGATTGATGCTTTAGTGGGATCCGTTGCCGAACTCGGACGTCTGACGAATACGCCCACCCCACACATTAATACTGTCTACGCCCTGGTCAAATTACTCGGAAAAGTGATGGAAGATTCCTACGGTTGTGTCCGATTAGTCGCCAAGGATTAGCAAGCTTCTCAGCTCGGCTGAAGCGGCTTGAATCCAAAGTTTGTCCACGACCTCTACCCCTCGTGCGTTACGAAACAACTTGGATAAAATAGCTTGGTGCGGCAAATTTCACATTCTTGATCGGCATCAAGAGATTTTTTTTTACTTCGCAAGAACATACATTTTGTGCGACCGACGCATTGAACACACAGAGGTTCAGGCTCGTTTTCACGTCACACTCAAAGTCATCGGAGACTATTCATGAAATCTACTACGATCAAGCTGGGTCAGGCATTTGCTCGGGCTGCACTTGCAGTACCGCTCCTTGCCCTGAGCTTTAGCGTGCAGGCCGCCTGGGAACCTGCCAAGCCTGTTGAGCTCGTGGTGCCTGCGGGCACGGGCGGCGGCGCTGATCAAATGGCGCGCCTCATCCAAGGCATTATCGTCAAGCACAAGCTGATGAAGGAATCGATGATTGTCATCAATAAGTCGGGCGGCGCCGGTGCCGAAGGCTTTTTGGACGTCAAAGGCCACAAGGGTGAACCCCACAAAATCATCATTACCCTATCGAACCTGTTTACGACGCCTCTCGCGACAGGCGTGCCCTTTAACTGGAAAGAAATGACGCCCGTCTCGATGATGGCGCTGGATCAATTCGTACTCTGGGTGAATGCCGACACGCCCTATAAAACAGCCAAGGACTTTATCGCCGCCACCAAGGCGGCCGGTCCTAACAAGATGAAGATGGGCGGCACAGGTTCCAAGCAAGAAGATCAAATCTTGACGGCGGGCTTAGAAAAGGCGACCGGCACAAAGTTCATTTATGTGCCCTATAAAGGGGGCGGAGAGGTGGCCGTGCAACTGGTTGGGGGTCATATCAACTCCACCGTCAATAACCCGATTGAGGCCGTGGCCCAGTGGCGTGCCGGCAAGTTGCGCGCGCTGTGTGTGTTTGATGACACCCGTATGCCCTATAAAGAAAAAGTCACTGACACCATGTCGTGGTACGACGTTCCGACTTGCAAAGAAGCGGGCGTCGCGACCGATTACGTGATGTTGCGCGGCATCTTTATGGCACCAGGCGTAACGCCCGATCAAACCGCTTATTATGTCGATTTGCTGAAGAAAGTGCGTGCCACCCCCGAGTGGAAAGACTTTATGGAGAAGGGCGCGTTCAATACCACGTCCATGTCTGGCCCTGAATTCACCAAGTGGTTGACTGAGAATGAAGCCCTACACCGTCAGCTCATGAGCGAAGCGGGCTTTCTCGCCAAATAAGCGACATAAAGTCCCCGTCTCGGTTGATCATTGAGCGGGGATTTTTCTTATCTTCTTCCAAAGAGTACTGGCGCTATGACCGATACCCACACAGGCGGCGACGTCGCCGAGCAGGACAGCCCGACCGTCGTGAATAACAATACCGTGGACGCCGTCGTGGCGGCGGTGCTTTTTCTCATCGGTGTCATCGTCATCGTTGAGGCACGTCGCCTCGGGTCCTCGTGGGGCTCGGATGGACCCGGTGCGGGCTACTTTCCTTTTTATATTGGTTTGATTCTCTGCATTTCGGCGGTAGGCATTTTTTACCAGGCCATTTTCAGCAAAAGTAAGGACACTGGGGCCTTCGTGGACCGCCTGCAGCTAGGCCGCGTATGGTCGGTCTTGTGGCCCGCTGCGATCTATATTGTCGGTATTCAATTTGCCGGAATCTATCTGGCCTCGGCGATCTATATTGCCTTGTTCATGGTGATCTTGGGCAAGTACCCGCCGGTCAAAAGCGTGCTTCTTGGAGTCGTCATCGCCGCCGTGTTTTTCATGATGTTCGAAGTCTGGTTCAAGGTGCCACTCTTCAAGGGTTCGCTCAACCTCTTAGGCTTCTTGGGTTACTAGCGCGGGTTTGATCACTACCGCCTTGCTTCACCCTGTCTCTCAAACACTTTTTCTCATATCCGCTTCGGAGTTGAACTAAATGGACGAAATAAGCTCACTGTTGCAGGGCTTCGCGGTGGTGCTCACTCCCATGAACATCGGATTGATGTTCGTGGGCATTATTTTGGGCGTTTTAATTGGCGTACTACCCGGTCTGGGTGGCGCCAACGGTGTCGCCATTTTGCTGCCTCTCACCTTTACGATGTCGCCCACTTCGGCCATCGTCATGCTCTCATGTATTTATTGGGGGGCATTGTTCGGAGGTGCGATTACGTCGATTTTGTTCAATATTCCAGGGGAACCGTGGTCGGTCGCTACCACCTTTGACGGGTATCCTTTAGCTCAAAAAGGAAAGGCGGGCCAAGCGCTCACCGCCGCGTTTACCTCATCGTTTGTCGGCGCCCTAGTGGCAGTGATCATGATCACCTTTCTGGCGCCTCTGGTGGCGAAGTTCGCTCTGAAATTTGGTGCGCCTGAATTTTTTGCGGTCTACTTACTCACCTTCTGTAGCTTCGTCGGCATGGGCAAGGGCTCGCCTTTCAAAATTTTGATCGCCATGACGCTTGGCTTTGCGCTGGCCGCCGTAGGGATGGACACCGTGACCGGCCAACTTCGACTCACTTTCGGGCAACCTGAACTGATGCGCGGCTTTGATTTCTTGATCGCCGTGATTGGCTTGTTCGGTATTGGCGAAATCTTGGGTTCAATGGAGGAAGGCCTCAATTTTCAGGGCAAGACTGCCAAAATCAACGCCAAAGTTGTTTGGGAGACCTGGAAGGAATTGCCAAAATATTGGGCGACCTCGGTACGCAGCTCACTGGTTGGCATCTGGATGGGCATCACCCCTGGTGGAGCCACCCCCGCGTCCTTCATGAGCTACGGCATTGCCAAGAAGATGTCCAAGAATGGCGAAAATTTCGGAAAAGGCGAGCTGGAGGGGGTCATAGCCCCCGAAACCGCCGCTCATGCGGCCGGCACCAGTGCACTGTTGCCTATGTTGGCGCTCGGCATACCGGGCTCACCGACTGCAGCGGTGCTGTTGGGAGGCTTGCTGATTTGGGGTCTTCAACCCGGTCCCTTGCTTTTCGTGGAACAAAAGGATTTTGTGTGGGGCCTGATCGCCAGCATGTATCTGGGTAATTTGGTGGGCCTCATTGTGGTGTTGTCCACCGTACCTTTGTTCGCCTCCATTTTGCGTATCCCGTTCTCAATTATCGCGCCGGTCATCATCGTCATCTGTGCGATCGGTGCTTATACCGTTCACAGTGCAATGCTCGACGTCTGGTTCATGCTCGGCTTTGGCGTGATTGGCTACGTCTTTAAAAAGCTCAACTATCCGCTCGCACCCCTGGTCCTGGCCTTGGTGCTGGGTGACAAGGCAGAGGATTCCTTCAGGCAAGCGATGCTCGTCTCGCAGGGCGATCTGGGCATCATGTGGTCTAACCCTCTTGTGGGCGGCATTACCACCCTGGCCTTGACCCTGCTCATGTGGCCCATTATCTCCAAAGTGTGGGGCAAGCTCAGCCCCAAAAAGCTTGATGCCCTTCAAGCTCAGCGTCCGATTGACTGAGCAGGAGAACTACGGGGTCGGAGCGGCAGAAGGCATACCAGCGAGGCTAGCGAAAATCGGGGACCGTTTGCTAGCCCCGCCTGCGAAGTACTTTGCCGCCAAGACGCTTAAATTTTGCCGCTTTGCTTTAAACGGCTGAGAGTCTCTGCCGAGAGATTCAAGTAAGAGGCCAACTCTTTTTTTGGCAGCCGCTCAAAGAGCTCAGGCTGCTTGCGAACAAAGCGCTTCACGCGACCCGGTGCATCCAGCAAATGCAAAGTAATCGTATGGGCCATGACTTCGCTCATGAGTCGCATCACGTCATACTCAAAGGCCTGCTTCACGGCTTCATGCCGATCAAGAAAAGCCACCCAATTCGGGAGCGGCATCTTGGCGACACGCGCCTTGGTGACACACACAATGCTGTACGGGGTGGGAGTGCCTAAACGCCATGCCGCATAGCTTGTCTCCATGTCGCGTTCATCGCTAAAGCGCAGAATCATCTCTTTGGCTTGGTCATTCGAGACGACTCGCTTCAAGATGCCTTCGAGAATAAAGTACTGCTGCATCTCGTGCACGCCCTGATGCAACAGGAAATCGCCCTTTTGACAGTCAGCAATATCGAACTGAGACTCAAGCTCCTTGGCTTGCTCGGCGGTCAAGCTTTTCAAAAGGGCGTTCTGCCCCAACTGAACACGAATGATGTTCTTTTCGGGATGAGCTTGGACGGACGTCATGAATACCGTAAAAATTGACCAGGGTCAATGGTGGAAATTTGACCACGTCCTATGATAACTCGTTCAAGCATATAACTCGTTCAAGTATGTAGCTGGTTCACGTATATCGCCCGTACACGCACCTCTCTCGTCTGCGTGCATGACCTGTCCACGCGCATTGCGTTCCACGTGCCTGTTGCCCGCCCGGGTTTGGCGCGGCACCGTTCATCCCGCCCACTTCACTCTCTTCATGACCAGTTTTCAAAACGACCTCCATAAAATTATTTCTGCAGCCAGTGACGCCATCGTGGTGTGCGATATCGCAGGCTTGATCACTTTGTGGAATCCGGCTGCGGAGCGAATGTTCGGCCATTCAAAAGAGCAAGCCCTTGGTCAGTCCCTGAATATCATCATCCCCGAGCGCCAGCGTGCTCGACACTGGGAGGGTTACCATAAAACGGCGGCGTCCGGCATTACGAAATACGGCGATGCCCTGCTCAAGGTGCCTGCACTTCACCGTGAGGGGCATACCCTTTCAATCGCCTTCAGCATCGCTCTTTTGAAGGGTGAAGCTCAGGATAGTGAAAAAGTGGTCGGCATGCTGTCCATCATCCGTGACGAAACCGCCCGTTTTGCCGAGGAAAGAGGCCTAAAGAAGCGACTTGCGGAGCTCGAATCGCAAGTTAGAGGAAATGCTCCTCAAAGTTGAATTCTATGAGAATGCGGTGCTGCGACGCAGCGATTAGAATGACGGTCAAACCGAGCCACGCCTGCCTGGAAGCCTTATCAGCGACCCGGAAGGATTGCGTTGGACTCCAGGCCCAAGTCGGCCGACCGGAATTCTATTAACATCTGCAGGACATTCTCATGAGCAAAGCCCTAGACGGAGTCAAAATTCTCGACTTCACCCACGTGCAGTCGGGTCCGACCTGTACCCAGCTTCTAGCTTGGTTTGGCGCCGATGTGATTAAGGTCGAGCGTGCCGGCGAAGGAGACGCAACGCGCGGACAATTGCGCGACATTCCCGGTGTCGACAGCTTGTATTTCACCATGCTGAACCATAACAAGCGCTCGATCACCCTCGATACCAAGAACAAAAAAGGCAAAGAAGTCCTGGACCGTCTCATCAAAGAGTGTGATGTCCTGGTTGAGAACTTCGCGCCTGGCGCTTTGGATCGTATGGGCATCACCTGGGAACACATTCAGAAACTGAACCCTCGCATGATCGTGGCCTCAGTCAAGGGCTTTGGCCCCGGACCCTACGAGGATTGCAAGGTTTACGAAAACGTGGCTCAATGCGCGGGCGGCGCGGCCTCAACCACTGGCTTTGATGACGGCCCACCCTTGGTGACCGGCGCACAGATTGGCGATAGCGGTACCGGCCTGCATTTGGCACTGGGCATTGTTGCCGCTTTATTCCAGCGCGTGAGCACTGGCCGCGGCCAAAAGGTCCTGGCGCCAATGCAAGACTCCGTCTTGAACCTGTGCCGTGTGAAATTGCGCGATCAGCAGCGTCTTGATCGCACGGGCACCATGCATGAATACCCACAGTATCCAGACGGCGAATTTGGCGAGGCCGTGCCACGCGCGGGTAACGCCTCAGGTGGCGGGCAGCCCGGTTGGATTCTCAAATGCAAAGGCTGGGAAACGGATCCTAACGCCTACATCTACTTCATCACTCAAGCGGCCGTTTGGCCCGCCGTGTGTAAAGTGATTGGTGAAGAAGGCTGGATCACCGACGAGGCATATGCCACACCTGCGGCCCGCCTGCTCCATCTCAAGCCCATTTTCGCGCGGATTGAGAAATGGACCATGACCAAGACCAAGTTCGAGGCCATGGACATCCTGAATAAATTTGATATTCCTTGCGGTCCGATTCTCTCCATGAAAGAGATCGCCGAGGAGCCAGCATTACGTGCCACCGGAACAGTGGTCGAAGTTGATCATCCGACCCGTGGCAAATATTTAACTGTAGGCAATCCGATCAAAATGTCGGACAGCAGTACCGAAGTGACTCGTTCTCCCCTTCTAGGCGAACATACTGAGGAAGTGCTCAAGCAGTTAGGTTATGACCAGGATTACATTTCGGAGCTGCGCGCTGAAAAAGTGATTTAAGCGCAAGCCCTCGGTCGACCTGTTTCGACCCAGGGCCTGTCGCTGATCTCGCTTGATCGGGCGTCTCTCCGAAGTAAATGTTAGTTTACTGAAGTGAGACGACATGAACTACCCCCTATTTTCTATTGCGGTTGAGGCCGCGAGTAAAGAGCGTAAGCGCCAAGGCCCTAAGGGCCGCCAAGTCGAAGCGCTCGCGCTGCAAGAAGTCCGGACGCTCCTCGGGGATGCACCGCGCCAAGCCGATTTGTTGATTGAGCATCTTCATAAAATTCAGGATTGCTACGCTCATTTATCCGCGGCACATCTTGCGGCACTCGCTCAAGAAATGAAACTGCCGCAGACCGCGGTATATGAAGTCGCCTCGTTTTATCACCACTTCGATATTGTCAAAGAGGGTGAGGCTGCACCGGCGGCACTCACGGTTCGGGTTTGCAATGGGCTGTCTTGCGAAATGGCTGGCGCACAGGCACTCCTGGCCAAGTTACCAGTCCTCCTGGGACGTGAGGTCAGAGTGATTGCTGCCCCTTGTATCGGGCGCTGCGAACAAGCCCCGGCGGCTGTGGTCGGTCAAAATCCAGTGGCAAACGCAACACTCAGCGCAATTGCCGAGAAGGTTACGGCACGGGCTACCAGGCACGAGCCCGCCGGATTTCTCGGCCTCACCGAGTACCTGGCTTCAGGGGGCTACAAGCTTCTGGAGGCCTGCTTGAGCGGCGCGCGCGATGTCGAAAGCGTCATCAAGGGGTTGGAGGATTCTGGCCTGCGCGGACTCGGCGGTGCAGGATTTCCTGCGGGCCGCAAATGGCGTATCGTGCGCGCGGAAGTCGGCCCGCGCCTGATGGCGGTCAATATCGATGAGGGCGAGCCCGGGACCTTTAAGGATCGCTACTATCTTGAGCGTGATCCCCACCGTTTTCTGGAAGGCCTGTTGATTGCGGCCTGGGCCGTAGGTATCGACCAAGTCTATATTTATTTGCGGGACGAGTATCACGGCTGCCGCGCACTACTGGGGAGCGAGCTAGCGCAATTGCACGCCTCAGCTCTCGGCCCCAAACTGCCAGAAATTCACTTGCGCCGAGGTGCGGGCGCCTATATTTGCGGAGAAGAGTCCGCCATGATTGAGTCGATTGAAGGCAAACGCGGCATGCCGCGATTACGGCCACCTTATGTGGCTCAAGTTGGCTTGTTCGGTCGGCCCACACTTGAACACAACTTCGAGACTCTCTATTGGGTGCGAGAAATCTTGGAGAAAGGGGGTGCATGGTTTACTGCTCAAGGTCGCAATGGTCGCAAAGGCTTGCGCTCCTTTTCAGTGTCAGGCCGAGTCAAGAATCCCGGTGTCAAACTCGCACCTGCCGGCATCACGATCCAGGAGTTAATTGATGAACACTGTGGTGGCATGCTGGACGGCCAAAGCTTTTATGGATATCTGCCCGGCGGCGCTTCTGGCGGTATTTTGCCAGCCAGCATGAATGCCATACCTTTGGACTTTGACACCTTACAGCCTTACGGTTGTTTCATTGGCTCGGCTGCAGTGATTGTGCTTTCGAACCAGGACAGTGCGACCGCCGCCGCTCGCAACATGATGCGTTTCTTCCAACATGAATCTTGCGGGCAATGCACCCCTTGCCGGGTGGGGACCGCGAAAGCTTCCAAGATCATTGCATCGCCCCGATGGGATCTTGCTCTGCTTGCCGACTTGTCTCAAGTGATGCGCGACGCCTCGATCTGTGGGCTGGGTCAGGCGGCACCCAACCCGGTGGACTGTGTCATCAAGTACTTCCCGCATGAAGTGGTCTAAGCTCAACATACTAGTTCCTCCCGGACCCAAGCAT
>JAYUOT010000294.1:0-5424 GCA_043760705.1 Betaproteobacteria bacterium | reverse complement strand
GGTAGCTACCGAAGGCGTTACGTAAGCGCGTGCGAAAGATTCTGAATGCGCTGACATACGGCGCCACCTCGGCGCCCAGTGTAAACGCAAGTGACAGCTTCGTCATGCGCGAAGCGAGATCTCTTAGAAAGCCGTGGCGCTCTTTTTCCGGAACGCCATAGACGATATCGAAGCCTTCTTCGATCTTGGTCAGCATGCTTGTGATCTGGTTTGGTGGATTTTGCAAGTCATCGTCCATC
Organism: Betaproteobacteria bacterium; assembly: GCA_043760705.1. Lineage (GTDB taxonomy): Bacteria > Pseudomonadota > Gammaproteobacteria > Burkholderiales > Burkholderiaceae_E > JAPOKJ01. The sequence continues at coordinate 5,185 of JAYUOT010000294.1, read as the reverse complement.
GTGACGATCATGTCATATCTAGCCGCTCGCACGCCGCACAAAATCGCATTGTGTTGACCGTAGTTTTTGCCTAAACGAAGACCTTTGACGCGGGTAAACTCCTTTGCCAACTCTTGAATGACCTCCCAGGAGCCATCACCGCCGCAGTCCTCGATGAAGAGAATTTCGTAGGGGCGACCAATAGCCTGAAGGCTTGCCTCTAGCTGAGCATGCAACTCAATTAGCGCCTTGCCCGAACGAAACACAGGAATAACAATCGAAAGGCCTGTCTCGAACTCGTCGCTCATTTCGCCAGGTTTCCATAGTGTTTCGCGTAGAACTGCCGATACTCCCCCGACAAAATCGACTCTCTCCAGCCCTCATTTTGAGCATACCAACGAACCAGAGAGGCGATGGATGCATCCCATTTTTGGTTAGGCTGCCAACCGAGCTCGGCGCATATTTTTCCAGGATTAATGGCATATCGAACATCGTGTCCTGGTCGGTCATTGATGTAAGTAATGAGCTTTTCGGTAGTGCCCGCTACAAGGTTTTTGAATTGATCAACTGCTCTGCAGATGGTCCGAACAACATCGATATTTTTTTGCTCATTCTTTCCACCGATGAGGTAGGTCTCACCGACCCGACCTTTTTCAGAGACCATGTAAATTGCATCGCAGTGATCGTCGACATGCAGCCAATCGCGAATTTGCGAGCCGTCACCGTAAACCGGCAATGGTTTGCCCGACAGCGCATTGCAGATGACAAGAGGCACTAACTTTTCAGGAAACTGCCGAGGACCGAAATTGTTACTGCAGTTGGTGATCACCGTAGGCAAGCCATAGGTACGATGCCAAGCCCTGACTAAGTGGTCCGATGCGGCCTTAGAGGCCGAATAGGGGCTACTTGGGGCATAAGGTGTCGCTTCATTGAACGGTGCGTCTTCAGGACCCAGATCCCCAAACACTTCATCCGTGGAGACATGAATGAAAAGCTTGCCTCTCGATTCAAGCCAATGAAACCGCGCTTGCTCGAGCAAGGTGTAAGTGCCATTGATATTGGTGTCGATGAAAGGCTTGGCTTGGTGAATTGATCGATCAACGTGACTTTCGGCCGCAAAGTGAACCACCCGCGATAGGTCATTTTCCGCGAACAGTTTTGCCACCACGGTCTCGTCGCAAACGCTGGCGTGACAAAATTCGACCCGGCCGCTACGAATCAGTGAATCGATACTTTGAAGATCTCCGGCATAGGAGAGTGAGTCCAGGACAATAATCTTTCCTGACGTTTTGGCGGCTAAACGGTTAACGAAATTTCCGCCGATAAAGCCAGCACCACCCGTGATTAACCAATTCGACATACTGATTCCAGAAAAACTATTTTAAGACTCTGTTTTGATTGGTCAGCAAAATAGCGTTTGCCTCAGCTAAAGAATCGAAGGTGCCCGCATCGGTCCAACGGCCCTTCACGAATCCGTATTGTAATTTGCCCTTCGCAATGTACTCATTATTGACCGAAGTGATTTCGAGTTCACCTCGGGCGGACGGTTTTATTTGATCAATGATCTTGAATACATTGGCCGGGTACATATAGCAACCCACCACCGCATAATTACTCTTTGGGTTGGCTGGTTTCTCCTCGATGCTTAGAATTACCTTCTCGTCGAGCGAGGCAACACCATAGCGTTCTGGGTCTCCAACCTCCTTAAGCAGCACACGGGCCCCGCCTTTTTGCGCGGCAAAGGTCGCAATCTCTGGAGCAATGGAGTATTCGAAAATATTGTCGCCCAGAAGCACCACAATATCCTCACCTGCGCTAAATGACTCGGCCAACTTGAGCGCATGGGCGATACCGCCGGCGTTTTCTTGTACGCGGTAAGTGAATTCACAACCGAATCTGTCGCCTGAGCCGAGCGAGTTCACCACCGAGCCCATATGATGGGTCGAAGTCACAATGAGAATTTCTTTAATGCCACTCTCAGTAAGTTGTCTGACGGGATGCCAAATCATGGGCTCACGGCCAACTGGGAGCAAGTGCTTGTTGGTGATTTCTGTTAACGGGGCCAGACGTGTACCAACGCCTCCTGCCAAAATTACGCCCTTCATCATGGTTTATTCCTGCTCTGTCATCAATACTAAATTGTCGAAACGGGACAGCAAGACCAATCGAATCCACTGCCAGCGAGGGAAGGCTTTACAACACGCCATGCTCCATGGGCGGCGGCGGGCGAAGCTTAGCGGGGTTCAAGCGCCGTCAAGATGAAATTTGACATGTCCTAAGCTGCCGTTTCAATGTCTGACTAGTATATTTCACGTTTGGTCTGAGCTATGTTGTGCCAGCCCATCGGAAAGGGTTCCCCGACCAACGGCGAGCCTTGGTTCGAGTGCAACGCAGAGCCGTTAGTAAAGAATCTCTGAATTAGGCATTTCTAAGGTTGGCTTTCCAATGGCGCAAAAGTTGCCGGAGCGCCTCAGGTGGATTCGTCGGTGGAGTCGCCCCGCTTTGGTCCTTGGTGTTGACGCCATGACAGGAGGCGCACACCCTTATTTCACCTGGTTGAAAGCTCACCCAATTACGCTCGCGAACGATGGCGACGCCCTGCTGATCGGTCGTTTGCCAAGTCAGTGATCGTCTCGCCGGTACCAGCGCCGCAGTAGAACCATCCGGGGATATCTTGACACTCCCTTCCGGGCCTTGCGGATTTTGTGGATTCATAGACTTGTCATCATGCATCGGAACCGCAATCGGGCGACGCCCTGCCCAGCGTTGATAGCCACGAACAAGATCGGCTTGGAAGATTTGATAGTGAGCAATGCTGTACTTCGTGCCCGCGAGGCTCGACGTTTTCTTGACGCCACCAGGCACTTCGAGGTTGAGGGGTTGTTGAACGTCCGCCCGATCACGACTGGTTTGGTTGCGGGTCACAATCAAGGCAAGCTGCTTGCGTGCCAGCCAACTCCTGAACTCATTTTCGTTCACCTGCTCTGCTTTGAAAATAGATTCTTCTGCAGCTTCAAGTCTGAGCGGTTTCTTGTTAGGAGGTTTCGGCCTCGCGACCACCTCAACCGCTTCTAGCTCCCAAAGGTTGCCAGAAAATGTGAGCGACTTATCGGGGCTGAACCAGGACACGGACTTCACCAATCCAGGTGTCAGCGGTCCTTGAGCCACCGCAAAATTGCCGCTGGTCTTTTTAACTTCGCGGATTCGAAACTCCCGCATTTCAAGGGGATTTGCTTTCGCCGTGGGCGTGTGCGAGGCCAGCAAGTGCCCAGAGCTAGTCGGTAAGGGGTTACGAAATCTGCCGGTCGGAATACCGTTTCCCAGGTCGGGCTCTGTGACATCAAGAACCGCCATGGCATCGGCATTGAGCTCTGGATTGCCTCGAATACTGATAATTTGATTCGACGAGAGCGAACCAAATTCACGCGCATAGGTGCCAAAAAAAGTCCCGGGTCGCAGAGGGTCTTCTCGTAGATGGAAGAGGCCGGTATCGGCGCGTATATATTTTCGGTTCGCGCTAAAAGGGTTGGAATAAGTGTCCGAGACCGAAGGGGTGTTTTGAAAGGTTTTGGTCATATAGCCAAAGGTGAGCTCATGTCGTCCAATGTGGTTGAGCGTGAGCTCTTCGGTTCCATCTTCATTCATTTGCCAAGGCGTGAACAAATTACTGGTGTGAGCCGCAACCGGCCCATAGGGCGTTGACGCCTGAGAGATTCTCGACTCGGGAAAAACTTCAGGACGAAGGCCAAGGCGCTTGGCACCCGGGGTCTCGTCCGAAAAGTCAAAGGCGCCGTAAAGTCGCCCACCTGCCGCGCGATCCGCATCCGCTTGCTGATCTCGTTGGAGATGATCCCAGCGCGTGAAAATAATACGTCCGAAGCTGTCGATGGTCGGAGAGAACAGACCACTGACGACGTGATTCAAGATTTTGAGATCGCCGTTTCGCTCGTCAAGACTCCAGACACCTGTTGTGGTGGGCGAGCTTTCATACTCGTCCATTTGTGGGTATAGATTTCTGTCGCCATTGCGTGGGCGATCACTGGTAAAAAGAATTCGATCATCGCTGCCATAGAACGGACTCACATTGTTATAGTTCCTGGGCTGATTTTGAATCGCCCGAATGGTAACCCGTTCGTTTTTCGCAAGCCCGGTGATTTCGAAAATCTGCCAATAGTATTCCCCGACTTGATTTTGAGCAGTTGGTGCACCGATCACCATGCTAAATAAGGCCTTTTTTCCATTCCAGTGAACGGATGGCTCTCGAACTGCAATCGCCCGAGAACCCTGAAAGCCTTCGTTGCCGTAACCGGCTTCTTTGGTCAAATTTCGGAGGCTTCCGTCTGGAAAGCGGATAATGAGGTCTCCACCTCGCGGCACGGCGTCCGGATGCGCGAGGTGATTGCCAAAAGTGGCCATTCGTGAGTTGAAATCAACTGGATGAGGAACCTGAGTCACAAAGAGTATGGGGTGATTGAGACCCGGAATTTGACTAGCGGCGGGCGTGAAAATGGGTGCTGCGCCCTGTAATGGGGCGGAAGGCGAGGTCGCTACCTCGATGGGAACGGGTCGCGGATTCGGTTGGATCGAAATTAATTCGACCGACGCATCGGGATGCGCGAGCGGCCTGAGCTTTGGCACCGTGGGATCGCCCAGATCCGATTTAGCTTGGAGGCAGCCGACGAGGGCTAGGGAACTGGAAAAGAGAAAAACTCTATATAGATAGTGCATTTACGTTAACTTCTACAGGTTTTAGCCGAGATTAGGGGCCTTCGGACCTTTTGTCGGGAACAAGGGACCATTGGATCATGGACAGTGGAATTAGTCACGCTAGTTAAGCAAAATACTTCTCAAATAAGCAAATAAATACCCCAGGGAAGAGAGTAACGATACTCAAAGGGGCGACGATGAATACAGTTTCTAAGGCTAATTCCGGTAAGCGGTTTGGCTCGATTATTTTAACGCTTAGCTTGTCTTCCCTTGCCTTGCAGGGTTGTGGGGCAAACGATGGCGGCGTGGCGGTCGCCGCAAACGCTGCCGAGTTGAGCAGTCCAGAAAGCGCGGCGGATTTAGAGGGAAAGGGCCTGAGGGCTACCCTGCGTCGAATGCTTGGCAATAATAATCCTAAGTCGGAGACTGGGTCGACAACGACAACTCCAACTCCAACTCCAACTCCAACTCCAACTCCAACTCCAACTCCAACCCCAAC
>JAYUOT010000293.1:0-13020 GCA_043760705.1 Betaproteobacteria bacterium | reverse complement strand
AGCCTTCTAGAGTTGTAACCTTCGTTATCGAGGCATCATCCGTGCTGGCCAGTCTCCCAAGGGTGAAATCGCAGGCGCGTACCGATGAGTCGGCCACCCAAACCGTGCAGGCTCCGCAATGTCCGGTTCCACATCCCAGTTTGCTGGCGCACAGCCCCTGATCATGCAGCAGGGTGAGGAGTCGATCACTGTCCTCTGCCTGATGGGTAATCAGGCGAGCATTTACAAAAACACTAAAACTTTTCTTGGCCGCCATGGGCGTCATCACTGTGTTGGTTATTGGTCGGCCTTGGCGCCCGAGATCTTGACGATCTTTTCCCATTTAGCGATATCGTCTTGCAAGTACTTCTGAAATTGTGCGGTACTCATATTGATGCTGCTGGCGCCACTTTTTGCCCAAGCCGCTTTTACATCCGCGCGACTCGTGATCTTGTTAATCTCGGCATTGAGCTTTTCAACAATGGAGGTCGGTGTGCCCTTTGGGGCCATGATGCCCAACCAAAGGGTCGCCTCATAACCCTTGACACCCGATTCCGAGACCGTGGGCACATCGGGGAGGACGCTGGAGCGACTAAGACCGGTGGTGGCAAGCGCACGGACCCGCCCAGACTTCACCTGTTCAATCATCGTAGGTACAGCATCGAACATCATTTCCACCTGGCCGCCGATTACATCCGTACGCGCGCCCGAACTACCACGATAGGGCACGTGCACAATGAAAGTCCCGCTCATGGCCTTGAAGAGCTCGCCCGCCATATGGTAGGGCGTACCCGGACCGCTAGAGGCATAATTGAATTTACCAGGCTTGGCTTTCGCCAGGGCAATTAATTCCTTGAGGTTCGTGACAGGCAAGGAAGGATTTACCACCAGCAAGAGGTCCGAGGAGTTGATCGGTGCCACAGGCACGAAATCGCGCATCAATTGGTAGGGTTTGCTGGGGATTAGGGATTCATTGACTGTTTGAGTGTTCGACATCATCAGCAAAGTGTAGCCATCGGGCGCGGACTTGGCGGCGGCATCAGTTCCAATCACGGCACCTCCGCCCACTCGGTTTTCAACAATAATGCTTTGCTTCAAAGACTCCTGTAAGCGTTGGGCGATCGCACGTGCATAGATGTCGGCTGGCCCACCCGCGGCGAAAGGTACGATGATTTTGACCGGCTTCGCGGGGTACTCCTGAGCCGAGGCCGGGCCTGGAGCCCACCACACGGCTAATGATAGAAGGCTGAACACCTGGCGAATGAAGCGTAATGGAACGGGCGATTTCTTCTGGGTGAATGGCTTTATCATAGAGTCTCCGAAGCGCTAAACGAATACGGGTTTTCAAGTTTCTTTGCTCGCATTCTCACACGGATCAACAGGTCGTTTGAATCTCCATTTGAGTTTTTTTCAATTGCACCGTATAATTTAAGGCTGCCACGCGGGAATAGCTCAGTTGGTAGAGCGCAACCTTGCCAAGGTTGAGGTCGCGAGTTCGAGCCTCGTTTCCCGCTCCAATTTCTTATGCACAAGGGTTTGTCACTCAAACCCTTGTGTGTCCAGAAATTTCAATTCGCGTGGTATTGCTTCTATGCTCGGCGGGATGGCAGAGTGGTCATGCAGCGGCCTGCAAAGCCGTCAACGCCGGTTCGATTCCGACTCCCGCCTCCATTGTCTAACATCTCTCAAGACCAATCTCCTCAAACTGACGGACCGATCTTTCCAGTCTCGGAGAAGGTTACTTTGGATTTCGACGGCACAGAAAGCACCGACGCCGAAAGCGCAGACGTCGAAAGCGCAGACGCCGACGCGCGAGATTTTAAGGTCCGAGCGGACGACCCGCTACGTCGCTACGGGGGGATGGCAGGCTAAGCTGTCGTTTTCGGTCTCGGTGAGGCCCTATGGCGACGGGACCCGTTCAGTACTCAGCAATTCCGAGCATTTAGGGCCCTTGAGGCTACAAAAGCCACTCTGGCCTGAAGGTTGGCACCCGGTGCATTTGCTCCTGCTTCATCCGCCTGGAGGCTTGGCGGGTGGGGATCAATTGCATCTGCAAGGCAAGTTCGAGCCTGGGACGCATTGTCTGGTCACAACACCGGGTGCCGGGAAGTTTTACAAAGCCGACCTTGCTAGCCGATTTCATGCGATTTTCGAGGTGGATGAGGCCGGCCTCGAGTGGCTACCCCAGGAAACGATTCTGCAAGCTGGCACGCAAGCCTTCAGCGATTTTGAATTTAAGCTGTCCCGAGACGCACGAGTGATCGCCTCCGAGGTCCTGGTACTTGGCCGCAAAGATTTTGGCGAAAAATTCTCGCACGGTGAATATAAACAAAGCCTTTCGATTCGCCGAGAGGGGCGCTTGATTTTTAACGACACCACTTTGTGGAAGGCGGATTATTTACTTCAATCGGTGTCCATGAATCAACATCACGTCAGTGCGTTTTTCTGGGCCGCTCGGCCCGACGCCTGGCATGAGGACGAAGTCGCCGCTTTGGAGGCTCTGCTCGACACGATTTGTAACACGGGTGGCTCGGTATGCGGAGTCTCTCAAGTCGTGCCCGGCCTATTACTACTTCGCGCGCTGGGCTCAAGTGTCGAAGCTGTTCGCCGTGTGACACACCAAGCTTGGGCGCATTTGCGACCGCAAATTTTCCAACGGCAAGCAAGGCTTCCAAGAATCTGGAATACTTGATCGCTTGCCGATATTTTGTGGAGAGTCGCTTGTGGAATTGACGCCTAGAGAAAAAGACAAACTATTGATATTCACCGCCTCCTTACTGGCTGAGCGACGACTGGCGCGTGGCCTTAAGCTCAATTATCCAGAAGCCATTGCACTGATTAGCGCTGCAATTCTTGAAGGCATTCGCGACGGTCGAACGGTCGCCGAACTGATGCATGCGGGCACCAAGGTGTTGACGCGCGATCAGGTCATGCACGGTGTGGCGGAAATGATTCCTGAGATTCAGGTCGAGGGTACTTTCCCGGACGGCACCAAGCTCGTCACCGTACACCATCCAATCGTTTAGAGCGGCGACATGAACACTCCGATGATCCAAGCAATGACACACTAATTTCCGGCGAAATATTGACACCCGAAGGATTTATAGAAATCAATGTTGGCCGAACTACGCTCAGCCTAGCGGTGAGTAACCGCGGTGATCGGCCCATACAGGTGGGATCGCATTACCATTTCGCTGAGACGAATGGCGCTTTAGCCTTTGATCGTCGCGCCGCAAGAGGCATGCGTTTAAATATTGCCTCGGGCACCGCCGTTCGCTTTGAGCCTGGCCAAAGCCGAACCGTTGGGTTGGTGGCGTACTCTGGGAAACGAGAAGTCTACGGGTTTAATCAAGCGGTGATGGGCTCTCTTGACAAGAAAACGGCGGTAAAAAAAGCGGCTGGCAAGACGAAAACTGTGAAAAAGCCTGCGACTCGACAATCAGCAGTGACTGTTAGGAGCAAGAAATGACCCGTATTGATCGCCGCGCTTATGCCGAGCAATTCGGTCCGACCGTCGGGGACCGAGTTCGTCTCGCCGATACCGATTTGTTTGCAGAGGTTGAAAAAGACTTTACCATTTACGGTGAGGAAGTGAAGTTTGGTGGTGGCAAGCTGATTCGTGACGGCATGGGCCAGTCCCAAGTGAGCAGTAAGTTTGCCGTGGATACGGTCATTACCAATGCTTTGATCATTGATCATTGATCATTGATCATTGATCATTGATCATTGATCATTGATCATTGGGGCATTGTCAAAGCCGACATTGGTTTGAAGGATGGACGCATTTTTGCGATTGGCAAGGCGGGCAATCCCGACGTGCAGCCCGGCGTGAACATCATCATTGGACCGAGTACCGAGGCTATTGCCGGTGAAGGCATGATCGTCACTGCGGGCGGCGTGGATACTCATATTCATTTCATTTGTCCTCAGCAGATTGATGAGGCTCTCGTGTCGGGCATCACGACGATGATAGGTGGTGGTACCGGGCCGGCGACAGGTACCAATGCAACCACCTGCACACCGGGGCCCTGGCATATTGCGAGAATGCTTGAATCGGCGGAAGGCTTGCCGATGAACCTGGGCTTCCTGGGCATTGGCGGCCCTGTGGGTTCGGGCAAGACCACACTGACCGAAATGCTGTGCAAGGCCATGCGCGCACGCTACGATTTAGTAGTGGTCACCAACGACATTTACACCAAAGAAGATCAAAGGCTTTTAACGGTCGCCGGTGCCTTGGCGCCGGAGCGCATCATGGGCGTTGAAACGGGTGGTTGCCCGCATACGGCCATTCGCGAGGATGCTTCGATCAATCTCGATGCTGTGGATCAAATGCTGGGTAAGTTTCCGGACGCTGATATTGTCTTTATTGAATCAGGGGGCGACAATCTTGCCGCTACCTTCTCGCCCGAGCTGTCTGATCATACGATTTATGTGATCGATGTCGCAGGTGGTGAAAAAATTCCCAGGAAGGGCGGTCCTGGGATTACGCGCTCGGATTTACTTCTTATCAACAAAATTGATCTTGCACCCCACGTTGGTGCCGACTTGGAGGTGATGAAAGTCGATGCAAAAAAACAGCGTGGAGATCGCCTATTCGTCATGACCAATTTAAAAAGTCAAGAGGGATTGCTTGAGGTCATCGAATACATTCGTGAAAAAGGTCTTTTCGAAGACATAAAATCCAGGCCATGGCGGCCCGCTTAGGTGGGTTTGCCACGAAAATGTACAATCGCGGCTTCGATATGAAACTGCCTTGCGACTGTGGTGAAATAGGTAGACACAGCGGACTTAAAATCCGCCGCTTTCCTGAATAAGGGGCATACCGGTTCGATTCCGGTCAGTCGCACCATCTGATAAACTCGAACTCGCATTGTTTTAAGTTTTAACACTAGGAGCTCGGGTCATGAATCACCTATCGATAGTCGGCCTTTTGGCCTCCACTTTGGCCTTATCTGCTTGTTTGCAAACGGCTCCAACGGTGGGTGATGCAGGGGCGAAGACGGCCGCGACCGGTGCGGCGGGTGGTTCCACAAGCAATAACGCCAGTAGCAAGCTCGAGAAGTGCGCGCAATCCCTGGGCACTTTGGCGGTTGTGGAAGACCAGGGCGCCGCTTGGTACCAGGCCCTTTCCCAGTACAAGCTTCAATCCACTGTTCCCGTGTTACGGATGCTGGTGCAGCAGTCCAACTGCTTCGTCGTGGTTGAACGTGGCCGAGCCATGGGCAACATGCTGCAAGAGCGCGCTTTGGCCTCGTCCGGCGAAATGCGGGCTGGAAGCAATATGGGCAAGGGTCAAATGGCTGCGGCCGATTACACGATGAGTCCGACCATTACTTTTTCTCAAAAAGGCACGGGTGGGCTGGGTGGCGCTCTGGCCGGCCGTCTTGGAGGCTCGCTGGGCGGTGCGCTCGCGGGTGGGGTGAAATTTAGTGAGGCCAGCACCATGCTCCTGCTCGTCGACAATCGCTCAAGCGTTCAACTCTCTGCGGCGGAGGGCAGCTCCAAGAACACAGACTTCAATCTCTTTGGAGGCCTGTTCGGAGGAAGTGGTGGTGGTGGCCTTGGCGGCTATACCAACACGCCCGAAGGTAAGTTAATTGTGGCCGCTTTTATGGACTCCTATAACCAGATGGTGGTCACCCTTCGAAACTACAAAGCACAGGAAGTTCAGGGTGGCTTGGGTACCGGTGGCCAGTTGGGTGTACAGGGTGGCTCGACGCCTGCCTCTCAGGCCGTCTCCGCGCCAGCCGCAAACGTGGCCCCTGTCTCTGCGACGCCCGCCGAGAAAGCCAAGCCCGCACCTCGCCAAGCGGCTCCTCGAAAGCCTGCGACCAACTAGTTTGGGGAGTGACAAATTCTATAGAAGGGCCTTGAGGCCCTGATACACATTTTTCATGATTCTCTCCTGAGCCGCCTCGGTAGGATGAATACGGTCCGCCTGGAAATAAGAGAGATCGTCGGCGATTCCATCCAACAAAAACGGAACAAGCTCTGATTTCTCTGATCGAGCGATCTTGCTAAACACGGCAGCGAATTTATCTGCATAAGCCTTACCAAAATTGGGTGGAATCTGCATGCCGAGTAGCAATACTCGCGCACCGCTTTTTTGTGCCTTTTGGGTAATCTCTCTTAGATTGGATTCGGTCATCGCGAGATCGAGCCCGCGCAACGCATCGTTGCCACCCAATTCAACAATGACGATATTGGGTTGAGCGCGGGACAGAAGATCGGGCAACCGTGACCGGCCACCGGCCGTCGTTTCACCGCTGACACTGGCGTTTTGAATCAGGTACTTTTTAGGACTTGTCGCGGCGCGTACCGTCTTGACGGGAGCCGCCTTGGCGGAATCTGACTTGCTCTGGTCGAGTGTACTTTGCAATTGCGACACCCATCCAGTACCCCGCTTCAATCCATACTCGGCAGAAAGGCTGTCTCCGAGAATCAATATTTTGACGGTTGGCTCGACATTTTTTGAGCTGGCCGGAGCGGCGCCAACTTTGGCTTGAGCCGATTGCCCCCAGGCGATACCCGTGCCAATTGCGAAGAGCGCAGCACTTAGCGCTAAACTCGTGGCTCTTTTTCCCCATTGAAAGTCAGAATTCTGCATGTTGGCGATCGAAGTTAAGAATCTTGCTAAACGAGTGAGAGATGCCGATGGTTGGCTCAATATTTTGGACGATGTCAGTTTTACCCTGGAGAAGGGGGAGTCGCTCGCCATCGTTGGAGCCTCCGGATCGGGAAAGTCTACCCTGCTTGGCCTGATTGCTGGTTTGGATACACCTTCAAGCGGTCAGGTATTAGCGCTTGGGCGTGACCTCTTTACTCTCGATGAGGACGAAAGAGCCTCCTGGCGCGCCGGACACTTGGGGTTTGTGTTCCAGTCTTTCCAGCTTCTGGCGCAGATGACGGCACTCGAAAATGTCATGTTGCCCGCTGAACTGGCGGGTAAGTCCAACGCGACTCAGCTGGCCAAAGAATGGCTCGACAAGGTTGGGCTGGGTGATCGCCTCAACCACTACCCGCGAACCCTATCCGGGGGTGAACAGCAGCGCGTGGCGATTGCCCGTGCTTTTTGTGCGCAACCGGCCTTGTTATTCGCCGATGAGCCGACGGGTAGCCTGGACACTCAAACGGCCCAGCGCGTGATCGACTTGTTGTTTGAATTGAAAGAACGCGCGGGCACCACCTTGATCCTGGTCACGCACGACCCGGCTCTGGCCGAGCGCTGCGAACGGAAAATTTTGATACAGGCCGGCAAGCTGGTGGCATAGATCTGGCCCACCGCGCTCAGACTCTGAGTTTTTGTACCAGGCTTCGAGTTGACCGATTCATCGATTCTGGCAAAGCGAGTGCCTGGTTTTGCAATAGCGGTTCGAACTGCTTAGCGATGCCCTTGCCAAGCTCGACACCAAACTGATCAAATGAATTAATGTTGAGAATCCAGCCCAGTGCGGCGGTCTTGTGCTCGTAAAGCGCGAGCAGGGCGCCCAGACAGCGCGCGTCGAGTCGCTCAAGCACGATCACAAGACAGGGTCGATTGCCGGGATAGTGTCGATGCGGGTCGTCCGAAGGATGCCCCAAGCTCAGGGCCTCAATCTGAGCCAAGGCATTGGCTTGCAGGAAAAGCGAGCGAGGATCGGACAAATGCTCCCGGACCAATACGAAATCAATGGCCTGGGGTTGGGGCGAGTGATGCAAAGCTTGAAAAAACGAGTGCTGCGAATCGGTGCCCGGCTCGCCCCATACGACGGGCGCACTCGGTAGCTGGATCGGGTGCCCCTCTAAGTCCACCCGTTTGCCATTACTTTCCATTTGTAGTTGTTGCAGAAAGGCAGGCAAGCGAGCCAGGCGTTGCGCATAGGGAATCACGGCTTCACTCTGCGAACCGAGATGCAATTGATGCCAAAGACTGAGCATCGCCATCATTACTGGAGCATTTTTTTCGAGCGGAGCTTCCTGGAAATGTTCGTCCATGGCTCTCGCGCCCGCGAGAAGATCGTCAAAGGCTTCAGTTCCGCAGGCCAGCATGATCGGCAAGCCTATCGCCGACCAAACTGAAAAACGCCCGCCGACCCAGTCGGCGAAGGGGAAAATCTGTTCAGGATGAACACCTGTCTCTAGAGCCAGTTTCGGCTTGGCCGTCACCGCCACCCAATGATTAGAGATCTCCTCACTGGACAGGCCCGATTGTTCAAACCAGCGTCGCAGGGTTTGCGAATTCAAGGTGGTTTCAGGGGTGGTCCATGATTTTGACGCGAGGATGACCAAGGTCGTGGCTGGATCGAGACTCGCCGCCAATCGATCCCAGGCATAGGGATCGACATTGGCAACGAAATGAACTTGAAGTGACTTGTTTTTGTTCTCACCGATCTTGTGCGCGGGTTTGCGAAGTGCTTGATAGATCAGCTCAGGGCCGAGATAGGAGCCACCGATGCCCACATGGACGATGTCTGTGATTTGGCCGTTCCGGTGAATCTTCTCGCAAAAGGCCCGCATTTTCTGCAAGGTCTCCTGAACCTCCCTAAACGCCGCAGCGGCCTCGCCGGAAACCTCCTGATGGCCATTCACGTTCTGAGAGGGCGGCGCGCTAGCGCGTAACAAGCTGTGCCAGACCCTGCGCCCCTCGGTCGGGTTCATCACCTGGCCTTGAAACATGGCGGATCGTTTGCGCTCAAGGTCTGCGCTACGTGCCAAAGCAAGCAGGCTGGACCAGTCTTCAAGATTGACTGGCGTTCGACTTAAATCCACATAAAGCCCCGAGGTGCTCAGGGTAAAGCGATCCAGGCGATCATCTTCCTGTATCAAAGTCGAAATACTTCGGGTTGGTTTGACGAAGGCTTGCTTTTTGACGGCTTGAACCGAATGGAAATATTGGGCATTCATAATGAATTCATGATCGTGACAATGTTTTGAGGAAGCTCTTCAGCTTTTAAACCGTAATATTTTGGATGTCTTTCGCTCCAAAGTGAGCCCGCCAGGGCATGGATCGTTGTTCCCATTTGGGCAGATTGCTGTGGACCCAATCCCTGTGCCAAGAGACTGCCGATCAATCCCGCCAATACATCGCCGGTTCCGCCGACCGCGAGCGCTGGGCTGCCGAATGGCGCAATCGCTGTGGTTGGGCGTTCTAGGGTGAGCCCAGGATGGGCCTGTACGCGGATCGAGCCTGAATGGTTCAGGGAGGAGGGGCAAGCCACGACGGTACCTGGCCCCTTGAGCGCGATCGTTGAATGAAACTTTTCAGCCAGCGCCCGTGCGGCACGGATTCGGTCTGCCTGAATCTCGCCCGTCGTTTGACCCAGGAGACGGGCGGCTTCCAGCGGGTGAGGGGTCATCACCCAGGGACGGGCTCCGAGTGTTGCTTCGGCAAAAAAAGCATTGAACAAAGGGTCGGGCTGTGCGATGAGATTCAGAGCATCGGCATCGAGAACCAGTGGCTTTTCCAGAACCTTGCAGGCCTCCATTAGTTTTAGAAGCAAGGTGCGCGCCTGAGTCGATTGCCCTAGACCGCATCCGATGACGACGACATCCATCGCACTCAACTCAAGCGCCCACGCGCCCTGAGACTGAAAAAGTAAAAGGCTGGGATGTACTGTGGCGAGCGCGAATGTTTCGCTCGCCTCAGCGCCCAAAAAATAAAGAAAAACTTTACCAGCACCCCCCGCCTGCGCACCCAGGGCCGCGAGCAGGGCGGCGCCCCGCATGCCCGGCGCACCGCCGATGATCAGCACGGATCCATGTTGCCCCTTATGGGCAAGGCGCGAGCGATACGGGATCTGCGACTTGAGCCAGGATGTGTCGAGAAGTTGTGCGGCGGGTCGTCGTGATTCCTCGGCCAAGCTCAGTATGCACTCCAGAGTTTCGACTTGAACCACACCGACATAGGCTGCGGCATCACCGGTGTGTAACCCAGTCTTGTCAACCAACATGCTCACGGTAAGATCCGCTCGCAAGGCCGCTCCCTGAATATTGCCCGTGGAGGCATTCAAGCCAGAGGGGATATCAACGGCGATGACTTTGCAGGCTTGCAAATTGATCGCTTCAAAAGTCTTCACGAGATTGGGACTAACGGATCGGTTGAGACCGATGCCGAACAGGCCATCCATCACGAGGCAGCGTTCGTCAAGACAGGCCAAGAATTCTTCGAAAGCCAGGGGGTCGGTGTCAAAGGCCTCCATCTGCTCGAGCGTCAAGGTTTGGACAAGCAAGCCACGGCCGCTGAGTATCTCGCCGCAGAGACGGGCATCCTCTCCATTATTGCCGGGACCCAGGAGCGCAATGACTCTGCTGCCCTGGGGCATCGTCGATAACATTTGCACGGCTGCCTCGGCAAGCGCTCGAGCCGCGCGCTCCATCAAGCCGCCCAGGGCTACTTGACCTAAGCAGGCGGCTTCGATGTGGCGAACCTGATCGGAGCGATAGAGGGGGGTCACGGCCTAGCTACTTTTCTTTACCCATGACGTAGTCTGGCAACCACGTCACCAGCTCAGGGAAAATGGTAATTAAGGCGATACAGAGAACAAGACAGCCGAAAAAGGGGAGCGCTGCCTTGGCGATCAGATTAGCATCCTTGCCGGTCATGTTTTGCAACACAAAAAGGTTGAAGCCGACGGGCGGTGTCACCTCGGCAATTTCGACCAGGAGCACTACAAAAATACCAAACCAGACCAGATCAATGCCCGCTTTTTGAATCATAGGCAGTACCACGGCCGCGGTGAGGACAATCATGGAAATACCGTCGAGCGCCGTACCCAAAATAATATAAAGCACGGCAAGCACGGCGATCAAGGCCGCTGGCGCGAGTCCGAGTCCGTTCACCCACTCCGCGAGGAGCCGGGGAATTCCAGTGAAGGCCATGGTTTTTGTCAAAAACGCCGCGCCGGCAAGTATAAACATGATCATGCAAGAGACTCGGGTGGCACCCATCAAACTTGCCGAGAAGTTTTGCCAATTCAGGCTCTTGCTAAAAAAGGCGATGGCCAGTGAACCCAGGACACCATAGGCCGCACACTCAGTCGCCGTGGCCCATCCGGCCACCAGGACCCAGACAATAAATACGATGAGCAAAGTGCAGGGAATAAGACTTCCCGAGCGCCTGAGCTTTTCTTTAAAACTGATCGCAGGCTCAGGAGGAGGGATCTCATCTTTATGGCGAATCGACCACCAGGCAATATACCCGGAGAAAAGCCCCATCAGTAAAAAGCCGGGGATGAAGCCCGCCAGGAAAATTCGAATGATCGAAGCGTCGGCCGCCACCGCATACACCACCATGGTGATCGATGGGGGTATTAAAATACCCAGGGTGCCCGCGGTCGCCAAGGCACCAATCGCCAGCTTCTCGTTGTAGCCACGCTTCAAGAGCTCGGGCAGGGCCACTTTGGCAATCGTGGCGCAAGTCGCGGCCGAGGAGCCGGAGACCGAACCAAAAATACCGCAACCGAGAATCGTAGTGTGCATGAGGCGACCTGGCACGTTATTCAACCAGGGTGCCAGGCCCTCGAACATTTGCTCGGATAGACGAGTTCGAAAGAGAATTTCACCCATCCAGATGAACATGGGGAGCGCGGCCAACTCCCAAGAGGCATTACTTTCCCAGAGTGCGGAGGCGAGATTCTTACCCCACACCATGGCAGGAATGTCGGTGAAGAACACCATGCCCACCCAGCCAATGACGGCCAAGGTGATGGCGATCCAGAGGCCTCCAAACAATAAGGCCATCATGAGTACCAGCAGGATGCTCCCGATTTCGACGACGTTCATGAGCGAGGCTCGCCAGTAGGTAGCGCCCAACCAGGCCTGCGCAGATTAAATTCGCTCATTAAACGTCTTCACTAAAATCGCCGCGAGCGTGTCGCTCTTCAACGGCGGTGACATAGATCGGACGATGACCGCGCAGCACCCAAACAAGCTCATCCAGAAATGCAAGAAAAAGCAAGAACGAGCCAATCACCAGACTCGATTGAGGAATCCATAAGGGCAGGGCGATCATGCCCGTACCCATATCATTGAACTGCCAGGAATCGTAAACATAGCGTGTCACCGAGGCTGTGATGTAGGCCGTAAAAGCACTGGCCATCACCAGTGCAATGATTTCGAAGCGTCGGCGCCTCACAGGCGTCATCTTTTCCAATAAAAGCGTGACCCTGACAAAGTCGCCATGCTTGAAGGTGTGTGAGAGACCAAAAAAAGCCGCGGCGGCTGTAAGCCAACCCACGATGTCCTCGGTGCCGCCCGTCCTGAAACCCATTTCGCGCAGCAAGGTCGAGCCCAGCATCAGCGCGAAAATCGCGAAGACAAAGAAAGCCGCGATCACGCCAGCGGCATCAAAGATCCATTGAAACGGTCTTTTAAGCGTAGTGTCCATCGGGGCCCCTCTTTGTCTGGTTGCAATCAACAAGTCTCTGAACTATGAAACAGAGAATTTACTTTTTGTTATAGGCATCAAGAACGGCTTTGCCTTCAGGTCCAGCTTTCTTTGTCCAGTCTTCAAGCATGATTTTGCCGACCTGCCGGAAGTCTTGTATCAGTTTTGCAGAAGGCTCAACAATCTTCATGCCTTTTTCGGACAACGCTTTTTTGTACCAGTCGTTTTTTTCTTCCGAAATTTTCCAGCCACGCTTTTCAGCGTCGGCACCGGCCTTCATGACCGCGTCCTGGGTGGGCTTGTCGAGAGCGTCGAAGGCTTTTTTGTTGACCAGCACCGCGTTCTTGGGGAGCCAGGCTTGCGTGTCATACCAATACTTGATGTGTTCATACGTCTTGGTGTCGTAGCCGGTCGAGCCCGAGGACATATAGGCCTCGACCGCGCCCGTAGCAAGGGCCTGCGAAAGCTCGGCCGCTTGGACGGTGACAGGCTGTGCACCGATCAGTTCAGCAATCTTCGCCGTAGAGGGGCTATAGGCGCGCCACTTGATCTTGCGCAGATCGGCCACAGAAGTCACTTCTTTTTTACTGTACAGGCCTTGTGGTGGCCAGGGCACGGCATAGAGCATGAACATGCCCTGTTCGGCGAGCTTTTTATCAAGCGCCGGTTTGGCGGCT
>JAYUOT010000292.1:0-2707 GCA_043760705.1 Betaproteobacteria bacterium | reverse complement strand
GGAAGCCGTGTAGCGATAGACGCCTGCCGTTCGCGTTTGTGGTGTGCTCAAGATGTCTGCGGGGTACAGGTCGTCGTAGGTTTCGACACCCGCGGCCGAGATCGCGACCAAAAGGCTTTAGCGCGATGGACTTTATTCTTTCCCGATAAGTCTCTGCCCTTCCCTTTTTTGCATCCTTTTGTTTTCACCTTAAAATCGAAGCGTTAGTCTTCAGCACATCGAACAACTTCTCGTTTATTCAACATCGCCTCATCAAAGGACTTTCTTCATGCAAATCAAAAGCGGAGTCACACTAGTCACCGGCGGAGCCTCAGGGCTTGGCGGGGCCACTTCAGAAATGATCGTCAAAAACGGCGGCAAAGTGCTGATCGCCGATCTCAACGAAACTCTCGGTAATGAACTGGTCGCCAAGCTCGGCCCCAATGCCAAATTCGTGAAGTGCGACGTGACCTCCGAAACGGATGCACAAAACGCCGTGGCCGAGGCCGTCAAGATGGGAAATCTTGTAGGTTGTATTAATTGTGCGGGCATTGGTGGTGCGCAAAAAACCGTCGGCAAAGAAGGCCCTGCCAACCTCGACTCCTTCAAGAAAGTGGTCAATGTCAACCTCTTCGGCACCTTCAATGTGCTGCGCCTGGCCGCCTTTGCGATGACTCAAAACAAGCCGAACGAAGACGGCGAACGCGGTGTGATCGTCAATACAGCCTCTGTCGCGGCCTTCGATGGTCAAATCGGACAAGCCTCTTACGCCGCCTCCAAGGGCGCGATCGTGGGAATGACCCTGCCTATCGCCCGCGATTTAGCTCGCGACGGTATCCGTTGCGTCACCATCGCTCCCGGCTTGTTCCTCACGCCTCTCCTTAAAGGCCTGCCCCAGGAAGCTCAAGATTCTTTGGGCCGCCAAGTGCCCTTCCCTCCTCGCCTGGGTCGCCCCAACGAATACGCCATGATGGTCGAGCAAATCATGACCAACCCCATGGTGAATGGTGAAACGATTCGTTTGGATGGTGCCATTCGGATGGCTCCAAAGTAAGTGATTTCAATGACCAAATCCTCCCCCGAATCTATTCCCGTTATTCCTGTCAACGAGGAGTTTGCAGTCGCCGCTCAGCTTGATGGCGAGCAGATGAAAGTGGCCGCGGCCATGGGCTTTCGCGCCATCATCAATACAAGGCCAGATGGGGAAGCGGGGCCTGAGCAGCCCTCCCATTCAAGCATTCAAGCCGCCGCAAAAGCGGCTGGCATGGCGTACGTTTTTATTCCCATTCCGCCCGGCACGCAAACCGAGGCCGATATTCAGGCGATGCGAGCCGCATTACAAGCTCTGCCCCGGCCCATGCTCGGATTTTGCCGGAGCGGCAATCGCGTGAAACGACTTTACGATCTCGCGCGAGGTCCCCAGTAACGCGGGCTCCCCAGTAACGCGGGCTCCCCAGTAACGCGAGGTCCCCAGTAACGCGAGGTTCACAGCGACGCGAGGTTCACAATAGGGCGAGGCCCAAAGTAGCGCGCGAATTATCGCTCGTGCGAATAGCAAAAATGGAGGCTTAAATGGAGCGAAAGGCACTCAAGGGCGGACGTCTTATCGAAGGAGGATATGACGAATCCGAACAGTTACTTGAGATCGTATTCAGCGATCTGAGCGTGAAGCGTTTCAAGCCAGTGCCGCTTGAAGTGTGGAAGCGTCTGCTTGCAGCGCCCAACGCGGGAACCTTTTACGAGGATCGCATTCAGGATGAGTATCCGAGCAGTGCCGCCCCAAAACTCACCAATCGCCCTATGGGCGCTGAATCGGCAGGCGATCCTGCGGCCACTGCCAAAGCGAAATTAGCGGCCCTATTTGGGAAGGCGGACTAGACATCATGGACTAGACTATTGTTTCAACGAACTCTTTCGGTCCCTTTGGCTACCCCCGTCGACCGCGATGCCTCGTTGAGCAAGCGCTTCTCGAAGAAGAAACTCAACCTCAGCGTTCACACTACGCAATTCGCTTGCAGCAAGCCGCTCGATAGCGCGCCAAAGTGCAGGATCGACACGCAGCGCAAATGCTTTTTTTTCAAGCGCGGACACGACAAACCTCACTGATAAAGCGAACCAGTATTGATCACCGGTGTCACATCTTTCTCGCTACATAACACCACCATCAGGTTACTCACCATGGCCGCTTTACGCTCATCATCGAGCTCAACAACTTGATTTTCAGCCAAACGTTTGAGGGCTAATTCAACCATTCCGACGGCCCCTTCAACTATGATTTTTCGCGCCGAGAGCACGGCCTGCGCTTGTTGTCGACGTAGCATCGCACCAGCAATCTCAGGGGCATAAGCCAAATGAGTGAGTTTGGTATCAATCACCTCAATGCCCGCGGCCTGCAAACGTGTCGACAACTCGTTTCTGAGGGTATGCACAATCGCATCGCCACCACTGCGTAAGGTCACCTCGCTAGACGAGTCGTCCGCGCCGTGATCATACGCAAATTCTGAAGCCATGTGTCGCACCGAGCTTTCAGATTGCACGGTCACAAATTGAGCGTAATTCTCGACACCCAGGGTGGCCTGCGCAGCATCACTGACTCGCCAAACGATGGCAGCCGCAATTTCGATCGGATTGCCGTTTTTGTCATTGACCTTCAATTGCTCGGTGACAAAGTTCTGAGCACGCTCGCTGATCCGCGTTTTCGACAGGAAAGGGTTCACCCAACGCAGAC
>JAYUOT010000291.1:0-13028 GCA_043760705.1 Betaproteobacteria bacterium | reverse complement strand
CGGCCGGGCGGGCTGATCTATGCGCCATCGCCCGCCCTCATCTCGCCAACCCGTCCTGGAGCCTGAACGAGGCCGCCAGAATTGGCTACAAAGAAATGTCCTGGCCGAAGCAATACATCAGCGCCAAACGTCAGGCCGAAACACTCTACGAACGCGCTCAAAGTCTGAAGCCATGAAAACATTCACGAGCCGCAAAACAAAAGTTGGCAGCAAGCTCGGAGGTAACAGCCAACGCGCAGTCGTCAAACAACGCAGAGACGACAGCCAACGCGCAGACGACAGCCAACTCGGAAATAGCAGCCTTCGAAACCATGGCAGCCTGCGCTTGTGGCTAAGGCTTCTGTCCAGCACACACTTGATTGAGCAAGAGATTCGCTCACGTCTGCGCCTGGCCTTCGACAGCACCCTGCCACGCTTCGACTTAATGTCCCAGCTTGAGCGTCAACCCACGGGTCTGCGCATGGGTGAGCTCAGTAAACGCATGCTGGTCACCAGTGGCAACGTCACCACCATCGTGGACCAATTAGAGAGCGAAGGCCTCGTCACGCGTCTACCCTGCGAGGACGATCGTCGCGCTTATCGCATTACTTTTACCGCGAAGGGACGCAAGGCCTTTCAAGCGATGGCCAAGGCTCACGAGGCCTGGGTCGAAGAGCTTTTCGCAGGCTTAAAGCTCGGCGAAAAAGGAGCCTTGCACGAACTGCTCGGTCAGCTCAAAACCCATGCACTCAAGTTGCATAGTCTGGAAGAGTCCGAGCATTTCGCAAAGACTCGTCATACACCACAACAACATTCTGAACACGTTTCAAGGAGGGCAGCATGACCCAATATCTACCTGGCCAAAAGCATCAACTACCGCGCGGGCGCAAGCCCCTTGGGGCCTACCAGGCCGAGCACTTCCTGTACAGCGTCAAGGAAGGCGTCGCGACCGTGATGCTCAATCGCCCAGAGCGCAAGAACCCACTGTCCTTTGAATCGTATGCCGAACTGCGCGATTTGTTTCGCGCCATGCAGCATGCCGACGACGTTCATGCCATTGTGCTCAGCGGCTCGGCGGGCAATTTTTGCTCCGGCGGCGATGTCCACGAAATTATTGGTCCGCTCACCAAACTCGACATGCCTGGCCTACTGGCCTTCACTCGTATGACGGGCGACGTGGTGAAAGCGATGCGGGCCTGCCCTCAACCCATCATCGCAGCCATTGACGGCGTTTGCGCCGGCGCGGGAGCCATGCTGGCACTCGCCAGCGATATCCGTTTTGGAACCGCCAAGAGCCAGGTGCTCTTCCTGTTCTCAAGAGTAGGTTTGGCCGGTTGCGACATGGGCGCCTGTGCCCTGCTCCCCCGGGTGATCGGTCAAGGGCGCGCGGCCGATCTGCTCTATACTGGTCGCGGCATGAAGGGTGAAGAAGCGGAGCGCTGGGGCTTTTACAATCGGCTGATTGAGCCAGAAGCCGTATTGGCCGAAGCGCAAGCCTACGCTGCACAATTGGTGGCCGGCCCCACCTTCGGCAATGCCATGACCAAGAACATGCTGCAACAAGAATGGAACATGGGCATCGATCAAGCCATTGAAGCCGAAGCTCAGGCTCAGGCGATCTGCATGGTGACCAATGACTTCCACCGCGCTTTTCACGCTTTCGCTGCCAAACAAAAACCAGTGTTTGAAGGCAACTAATAATGAACCTGCCCAACTACCTGGAATGGCCCTTCTTTGATGAGCAACATCGTGCGCTGAAAGCGAGCCTCGACACCTGGTGTGCCCATGCTTTCAAGCCTCCCGGGCCGATGGGCACTTTTGATTCAGTGCACCCGGAAGACCGAGCCTCAGTGGACGCACATTGCCAAGCACTCGTGAAGCGACTTGGAGACGGTGGCTGGCTAAGCCATGCGGTGGCAGGCCTCCGCCACGGCGGCAAGAACGATACGCTTGATTCCAGAAGTCTCTGCCTGTTGCGCGAGACCTTAGGCTTTCACGAAGGCCTGGCGGATTTCGCCTTCGCCATGCAGGGCCTCGGCTCTGGGGCGATCAGCCTGTTCGGCAGCGAAGAACAAAAGACAGCGTATTTACCCGGCGTCGCTCAAGGCTCCAGGATCGCCGCGTTTGCGTTGTCCGAACCGGACGCTGGCTCAGACGTGGCCGGGATGCAATGCCAGGCCAACCCGATGGGCGATCACGTCCTATTGAACGGCGAAAAAACCTGGATCTCGAACGGCGGTATCGCCGACTTCTATCTGGTGTTCGCACGCGACCGCGAATCAGGTGGCACGAAGGAGCGCGGCACCCAAGGCATTTCTGCCTACATCGTCGATGCTCATACGCCGGGGCTAGAGATCGCTGAACGCATCGATGTTGTAGCGCCTCATCCTCTCGCCTTGCTGCGCTTTAAAAACTGCCGAGTCAATTTGAACCGTCGCATCGGTGAGGCCGGTCAGGGCTTCAAGGTCGCCATGGCGACCCTGGATATTTTCAGAACGTCGGTGGCCGCAGCCTCTCTCGGTTTTGCACGCCGCGCCATGCATGAAGCCCTGACCTATTCCAGGCATCGCACCATGTTCAATGGTCATCTCTCAGACTTTCAACTTACCCAAGCCAAGCTCGCCCAAATGGCCACGCAAGTAGATGCTGCGGCCTTACTGACCTACCGAGCGGCTTGGATGCGCGACACCGGCAAGAACACTACCAAAGAAGCCGCCATGGCCAAGATGACCGCGACCGAGTCTGCCCAGTGGATTATCGATCAGGCCGTGCAAATCTTTGGTGGCCTGGGTGTGCGCCATGGCACCTTGGTGGAGAGCTTGTATCGCGAGATCCGAGCTCTGCGAATTTACGAGGGAGCTACCGAAGTTCAGCAGTTGATCATCGCTCGTGAACTCCTCAAGTGATATTTTTCTATGAAAGATGCCCCTCACACTTCGCCCCATCTTGATCGCTTTTGCGCCGAGAATCTTCCCAATTCCGAGTTGCAGCCCGTCTATCTCTTCAACCTGCCGGAAGTGCAGTATCCAGAAGCTCTTAACTGTGCGGAGGAGCTACTTGGCGCCTATGATCATCTCGGTCGAGCGATAGATAAGGCCGATCGAGTCGCGATTTACTTCGACGGTCCTGCGACCAGTCCAGACGCACAACAAGTACCCCAGCAAGCACCCCAGCAAGAACGCACGGTACTGCACTGGACGTACACAGAGCTTGAAGACCAAGTCAATCGCATCGCCAATGTTCTGACCCATGCCGGGCTCGTTCCCGGCAACCGAGTGCTTTTGCGCGGCCTCAATGGCCCCATGATGGCAGCCGCCTGGTTAGCAGTGGTTAAGGCGGGCTTGGTCGCCGTACCCACCATGCCGATGCTGCGCGCCAAAGAACTCAAGCCCATCATCGATAAAGCCCAGGTCAGCTTCGCCCTCTGCGAGGACAGTCTGATGACCGAAATCGAGCACAACCTGGAGCCGGGCCATGAACACCGTGCGCCTGCTCTCAAGTCGGTGCTCAGCTTCAGCGCACTCCAGCAGGACATGCGCGAAGCGAGTCCGGCCTTTAAAGCCTGCCCAACCCATCGCGACGACACCTGCCTTATTGCCTTCACCAGCGGCACCACGGGTCAGCCCAAGGGCACCCTGCATTTTCATCGCGATGTGCTGGCCATGTCCGATCTTTTTCCAAATTCGGTGCTCCACATGACCGAGCAAGACATCGTCATTGGCACACCCCCGCTCGCCTTTACGTTCGGTTTAGGAGGACTGCTTACCTTCGCTTTGCGCCATGGTGCGGCGACCGTACTCAACCCGAAATACACGCCGGAAAGCCTCATGCAAGGCATCGCCCGCTATAAGGCAACGCTGTGCTTCACCGCCCCGACCTTCTATCGTCACATGGCAGATTTCGCGGAGCGCTACTCGCTTAAAACACTGCGTCACACCGTGTCCGCAGGCGAGGCACTGCCTCTGCCGGTGCGCAAACTTTGGTTTGAGAAAACCGGTATCGCCATGACCGACGGCATCGGTGGCACCGAGATGATCCACATCTACATCGCCAGCCCCGGCGACGAACTGCACGCTGCCGGCAAATGGGGCGCGCTCGGCAAGGTGGTCCCTGGCTACGAAGCCCGCATCGTGGACGACAACATGCAAGCCCTCCCCATCGGCCAGGTGGGCAAGCTCGCCGTGCGCGGCCCTACCGGCTGCCGCTATCTTGCCGACGAGCGTCAAGGCAACTATGTCAAGGCGGGGTGGAACCTGCCTGGCGACACCTTCATGCAAGATGAAGACGGCTACTTCTACTATCAGGCTCGCAACGACGACATGATCATCTCAGCCGGTTACAACATCGCCGGGCCTGAAGTCGAAGCGGCTCTGATGGAGCATCCCAGCGTATTGGAGTGCGCCGTGATCGGCACACCCGACGAGGAGCGCGGCCAAATTGTGCATGCCTTTGTTGTTCTGAAGGATGCGCCAGGACGTCCCGAAGCCGAACTCACCAAGCAACTTCAAGACCACGTCAAACAAAACATTGCCCCTTTCAAATATCCTCGTCGCATCAGTTTTTGCAAAGAATTGCCGCGCACCGAAACCGGTAAGTTACAACGCTTCAAATTAAGGGACCTTATGAGCACGCAAGCCACTTCCGACTCACTTCCGTCCACACTGACCTCAGCACCACCCACGTCACGACCCTCCGTAGTGCCCGCCTCGAATCCGCATAAAGTACTGCAGCCTGAGGGATGGATTGCCCCCAGAGGTTATGCCAACGGCGTAGAGGCGCGCGGCAGACAAATCTACGTCGCAGGCATGGTCGGATGGAACGGCCAAGGTCAGTTCGAATCCGACGACTTTGTCAAACAAACCGAACAGGCGCTCCAGAATGTTTTGGATACCTTGGCCTGCTCCAAGGCTGGCCCCGAACATATGGTGCGCATGACCTGGTATGTGAAGAGCAAAAAAGAATATCTCGCACGCGGCAAGGAAATCGGTGCGGTGTACAAACGCCTGATCGGCCGAAACTACCCGGCCATGACCTTGGTACAGGTGGTGGACCTGGTTGAGGATCGGGCGCTGCTGGAAATTGAAGTCACTGCCGTCATACCCGACTAAGGCCTCCAGACCAAGAAATGTCCCTGCAGTCTCCAGTCAACAGGCGATCATCATCCCCTCGCCGCGTTTGCTCATTGATGGCAATGGGCCGAAGGCCCGAGCACTAGCACTAGCAACAACGATTCTGATCAGCTCAGAAAGTACCTGCTGAAATTCGGCTTGGATTGGACTGTCATCCAGTCAAGCAACTAAGGCAAAACAGGTCAGCGGCGAAACAATGGTTTTCCCCGTCCTAGGAGCCACATACGAAAACACCGGTCGACTTTCAAAAAGGCCGCCCCGACCAATCCACGAAGGCTCAATTCAATATAGACTTCAAAAAACAACCGCGCCCACCTCAAGCGCCTGAAGGAGACACTCATGGCCCGCAGCATCCTCATCGACCGCCTCGTTGGCGAGCAACGACCCTCTCTTGCCAGCGCCGAGCAAGTCGCCGCCTTCGAATCTACACCCTTTCGTGATCGCATCGCCGCCAAAAGCACCTATGAGGCCATCCAGATCGGTGCCGCGCACAACCGCGACGCTCCCGCCCTTCAGTTCCTTCCCAATGCCGATCCGGGCGAACCTGCCATTGTTCTCAGCTACGGTCAGTTTTTGGCGAGAGTCACACAGGCCGCCAATATGTTTGACTCCTTTGGCATTGGCCCCAACGATGTCGTGAGCTTTCTTTTACCCCTGGTGCCGCAGAGCTTCTACGGCCTGTTTGGCGCCGAGGCGGCAGGCATTGCCAACCCGGTGAACTCACTGCTCGAAGCCCATCAACTCACCGAGATCCTGGAAGCCGCGAATACCAAGGTTTTGGTCGCGCTTGGCCCCATGCCCGGCTCGGACATTTGGGAAAAGGTCGAAAAAATTCGTGGCCACCTGCCCAAACTGAAAACCATTCTTCAAGTCAATCCCGGTGGCAGCGGTCACGTGCGCACCTCGGAAAGCGCCACCAGTAATGCCTCCCAACAAATCTACGACTTTGACAGTCTCATCAACAGCAGCCCTTCGGAGCAATTGACCAGCGAGCGAAAAATCGCCCCGGACGATATCGCCGCCTACTTCCACACCGGCGGCACCACCGGCACGCCCAAACTGGTGCGTCACACCCATGAGAACCAGGTGTACCAAGCCTGGGTCTGTAATCTCATGCTCGGCATGCAACCGGGACGTGCCCTGCTGTTTGGCTTGCCGCTCTATCACGTCGGTGGTGCTCTCACGCAAGCCCTGTCCTTACTCGCAGGCGGAGGCTCCATGGTCATCCTGTCGGCCTCGGGCTGGCGCAACCCCTCGGCCATACGCAATATCTGGAAGCTGGTCGAGCGCTTCAAGCCAGCCGTGTTTGGCGGTGTACCGACCATCCTCGCGGCGGCCGCCAACGTGCCGGTCGGCGATGCCGACACCTCCAGCATCAAGGTGATTAGCGGCGGTGGCTCCGGCATTCCGGTCGCTGTCGCCCGCACCTTGGAAGAGCGCTTCAAGGCACCGGTGCTCGAGGTCTACGGCATGACCGAAACCGCCAGCGTACACACCATCTCCTACCTCGACCGCCCGATCCGTCTTGGCACGGTCGGTCATGCCGTGCCGTATAGCAAGGTACGGGTCGTTCGCATCGATCACGAAGGGCAATATCAAGGCGAATGCGCCGCCAACGAAATCGGTGTCATCGCTATGGCCGGACCCGGAGTCTTTACCGGCTACCTCAACGACATTCATAACAAAGGAGCTTTCGTCGAGCCTGGTTGGGTCAACTCCGGTGACCTGGGCCGCTTAGACGCTGAAGGCTACCTGTGGATCACCGGTCGCGCCAAAGACCTGATCATTCGCGGCGGCCACAACATTGACCCGATGCCCATCGAAGAGCTGCTCTATCAACATCCCGATGTGGCTCTTGCTGCCATCGTAGGCCAGCCCGACGCCTATGCCGGTGAACTGCCGCTCGCCTATGTTCAACTCAAGCCCGAAGCCAAGTGCAGCAATGCCGAGTTGCATGAATACTTACGTAGCAAGACGCCTGAGCGCGCGGCCGTGCCAGTGGCCGTGATCTT
Organism: Betaproteobacteria bacterium; assembly: GCA_043760705.1. GTDB lineage: Bacteria > Pseudomonadota > Gammaproteobacteria > Burkholderiales > Burkholderiaceae_E > JAPOKJ01. Next base: position 5,908 of record JAYUOT010000291.1, on the reverse strand, counting down.
CGTCGATGCCATTCCCCTCACGGGCGTGGGCAAAGTCTTCAAGCCCCAACTGCGTTGGGACGCGACCAAGAAGGTGTTTAGCGAAACGCTGGCACCGCTGGCAAGCCACGGAATTCAGTGTGCGGTGCGGGTCGGCGCCGATGGCACGCACGGGACCTTGGCGACGGTAAAGCTAAGCAGTTCAGCCTCCGGCTCCGTGGATGCGGCTGCGCGTGCCGCCGCTGAACAGCAGGTCCATGTGCTATTGGATCCGTTTATCATTCGGCATCTAGTCTCCTGGGAAGCGCCGAGCTAGGCTAAATTTTCTCGATGCTTAAGCGCCGCCCAATCGCTGCGATGATTCTTAGCTCACCACTACAATTCGGGCACGCAAGCGCTGGTAGGCGCTCCCCGCCTACGCAAATTGGCGCTTGCGCCAACTGATCAGCTCCAACTCCAGATCAAGATAAACACCCGTCACAGAAGCTTTGCCCAGCCGTTGCATGAACTCTTAAGTCGACACGACCTGAGGGGTCGTGCCATCTCGCCACGGGTCTTGAGTTTCAGCACCACTTAGTCCATCCAATTGCACTGTGATGAATAGGTACCTCTCGGATTAGGCCGAAATAGAAATAATTCCATTCAGTGCTTGACAGGCGGCCTCTAGAACCATCGGTGGTACTTGCTTCCACAGGTGAGGGCGACCACCTCTTTCTCGCCAGGCAAAGGATTTTGGTTGATGTGCTAAGACGTAACATACTTCGCCCTTAATCGATTTGAATTTAATCGCAAAAGGGTTGCTATCGTTTGATATCGCATGCGTCATTGGCAGGCCGATCACGAGGTGGGTCCGCTCGTTAAACGCCTTGGGAGACAACACCATCATGGGGTGCTCGTCCTTCTTCTCGGTTCCGACTTGCGGACTGAAATCTATCCAAATCATGTCCCGCCTATCCGGAACCCAAAGTTTACTGGGCGCCGCCATTAAAACACCTCGGCTCCAATGCGGCTAGTGGGCATGACTTCTCCACCATGAATGGCAGGATCGAAAGCCTTGAGTTTCTGGGCGAGGGTTAACTGAGGTTTGCCAACAACTCGAATTAAAACGCCGCCGTCGACGACCTCTACTTTGATCGGCATACCCCGCGCAAAACGGGCAGCCTTTGCAATAGGCGCCGTAATTCTGACGCCGAGGCCATTGCCCCATTCTTGAATGGTTTGATCTGCACGAACGGTTGCAACCATGATGACTCCCTGAATGTAGATTCGAGTATAAACATTTGTCCTAAATTGTGTCAACATGTCTAAACGTAACTATCAGGAATGGGCATTTTAGACACCTTTGTCAAAGAAAACTACCCTACCCAATGGCGAAAACAGCCTGTCCGGCCGTGAATGCCGACAGCTTTTTCGCTTGGAATGGGCTGAGCAGTTGCCTGATTTAGCCTTCAACTGTTCTCCAACCCCCGCCAAGCGTCTCGAGCTACGCGAGCTTGCGCAAAGGGCTAATCGGCCTTACACCTTAATCCCTCCTCGAGTGATTGAGCCTTCGATTGCGGTGCGGACCGGATCTTGGCGACAGTGAAACTAAGTACGAAATTTCCCGGCATCAGTAGATGCAGCAGCGCGCGCGGTCGCTGAAAAACAAGCACATGTGCTCTTGAACCTGTTTGCCATTCGCCATCAAGTCTCCTGGAAGACTTAGGTCAAAGTGGAACGTCACGCGGCAAGCTCAAGAATTGAAAGGCAATACCGACCAAATCGTCTCGCCGTGATAGCCTTTTTATTAGGAAGCAGCGATTAAGTATCTGCCTGCGACTTCGAGACTTGATCCGTGCAACCCTATTGTGGTGACTCACATTAAGTTATCCGTTCGTACCAAACCCCGAGGAGATTGATTACATGAAGCTCAGAAGCGCGTCGCTCGTAAGCCCTAAGTATTTAGGTTCGACACTGGTGCTAGCAGGCTGCCTCGCAGCGCTGACCGCTCAGGCTCAACCCTTACCGCAAGCCAGTCCCGAGTCGGTGGGCATGTCCACCGAGCGCCTGGGAAAACTCACCTCGGTCTTTCAGCAAGAAGTCGCCGACAAAAAACTCCCCGGCGCAGTCATCATGGTGGCGCGTAAAGGCAAGCTGGTTTACTCGCAAGCCTTTGGCACTTTAAACAATGTCGCCAATGCCCCGATGAAGCAAGATTCGATCTTCAGAATCTATTCGATGACCAAGCCCATGGTGTCCACCGCCCTGATGATGCTGGTCGAAGACGGCAAGGTGCAACTCACCGACCCGGTATCGAAGTTCCTGCCCGCGTTCAAAGGGCCAATGGTCAGCGTACCCACGTTCGATCCAGTGTTTAATGGCATCAGCTACAAACTCGTGGCCGCCAACCGCGAACCCACCATTCAAGATTTACTGCGCCACACTTCGGGCATCGCCTACGGCGAGCTCACCAAAAACACCCTGGTGCGGGACGCCTACATCAAAGCCGGCGTATTCAAACCTACGCTTGATTTCGATGCGCGCGAGCTCAACGGCGCGGCCATGGCCGAGGGTCTTGGCAAAGCTCCGCTGGCCCAGCAGCCCGGCACCTATTGGGAGTACAGTCTTTCGGTGGACGTGCAAGGCCGTGTCATTGAAGCCGTGAGCGGCAAGCGCCTGGGCGACTTCATGCAGGAAAGAATGTTTGGCCCGCTCAAGATGCAAGACTCGGGCTTTGCCGTGGCCGCCAACAAAATGGAGCGCCTGGCCGAACCCTTCTCTAAAGACCCCGCGACGGGTGTCGACAATAAGTTGATCGATGTCAGCAAAACCCCCGGCAACGATTCCGGTGGTGCAGGCGGGGTCAGCACGGCGGGCGACTACATGCGCTATTGCCAGGCGATGCTCAATGGCGGCCAACTTGATGGCGCCCGCATTTTGTCGCGCTCCACGGTTAGCCTGATGGCCTCCGACCACTTGGGTTCGGCCATCAGTACCGTAGTGAACCCGGGCATGCTGCTCCTGGGCACCCAAGGCTATACCTTTGGTCTTGGGTTTCTCGTGCGCCAGTCTGATGGTCTGGCGGGTGTTCACGGTACCGCCGGTGAGTTTATGTGGGCAGGCTATGCGGGAACGTTTTTCTGGGCCGAGCCTAAGGAACAAATCTGCGCGGTGTATATGACTCAGGCGCCTAGCCCCTTGCGGGCTTACTATCGCAAGGCGATGAAGGATTTGGTGTCGCAGGCTTTGGTGGATTAATGCAGCGACGATTCATCGGAAAGTTACTTAAAGGCCGTAACTCTCCGATGAATCATCAAGCCCCACTCTATTGCCAATTCGCGGCAATGACCGGATTCAATGCCGTCGCCTGAGCAGCACTCAAACTGGTCTGTCCGAGCGGCGGTGGTGTGATGCTCGCCATCGCATTCACCAGGTTTTGAACCTGGGAATCCAGCAAAGTTTTTCCGTCAGTGGTCTTGAATTGCTCGGTGTGATATTGGCTGCCAAGATACCAATTACTCACCGTAAGTTTATCGGCGGTGCCAATAATGTCGAGTTCAAGATTGTTTCCTATCTTCTTAAACCAAATCTGATCGACGGTCACGCCCGAGAGTAATTGAACCGTATCCGTATTGGCGACAGCGAGATCGTTCTCCGAAACTTTATCCAAGCCGTAGCCTCGACCAAATTTGTAGAGATCATTCCCCAAGCCTCCATTTAAAGTATCGGTCCCAGTACCGCCGTCGAGAACATCATCGCCAGCGCCACCAGTCAACGTGTCAGTCCCATCGCCACCCACGAGGATGTCATTAGCATCTCCGCCAGAGAGGCTATCGTTGCCTCCCATGCCATCGAGCGTGTTGGCCGCAGTATTACCGGTAATGGTGTTGTTCAGCTCGTTGCCGATGCCATTGATCACATCGCTACCGGTAAGGGTAAGATTTTCGACATGGGCCCCAAGCGTGTAGGAGATTGACGCATTCACACGATCAGTTCCTTCATTCAGATTTTCGGTCACGACATCACCGATGGAGTCCACCGTATACACGTCGTCGCCGAGACCGCCCGACATTACATCTGCACCCAGACCGCCATTCAATGAATCGTTACCCTCGCCCCCTGATAGCACATCAGCGCCATCACCACCCGACAGGGTATCGTTGCCTGCACCACCGTCCAGGGTATTGGCGGCGGCGTTTCCAGTCAGCGTGTTGGCGAGATCGTTACCCGTTCCGTTGATATTCCCAAGGCCGGTCAGGGTGAGGTTCTCGACATTCGCGTTAATTGTGTAGGTGATCGAAGAGTTCACCTTATCCACGCCTTCGTTAATCCGCTCGGTCACAACATCACCAAGCTCGTCAACAGTATAAGTGTCGTTGCCAAGACCTCCGATCATCGTATCTGCGCCCAGACCACCATTCAATGAGTCGGTACCGTCCCCACCCAGCAGGCGATCATTGCCATCGCCGCCAGCAAGTGTGTCATTGCCAAGACCGCCGTCGATGATGTTGGCACCAGCATTACCTGTAATGGCGTTGTTCAAATCATTGCCCGTGCCACGAATCGAGTCGACGCCCGTCAAACTCAGGTTCTCGAGGTTGTCGCCCAGGGTAAAGGTAATGGACGAGCTAACCCGGTCCGTGCCTTCACCGATGAGCTCGGAAATCGTATCGCCAACATTGTCGACCGTGTAGGCATCATCACCCAGGCCGCCGCTCATCGCATCCGCACCCAAGCCTCCGTTCACAAGATCATTGCCATCGCCTCCAGACAGCGTATCGTCACCGTCACCACCCGACAGGTTGTCGTTACCGGCCCCACCGAATATGATGTTGACACCAGTATTACCGACGATGGTGTTCGCGAGTTCGTTGCCAAAGCCGTTAATCGCGGCCGCTCCACTGAGCGTGAGATTTTCTACGTTGGCACCGAGAGAGAAGGTCACAGCGGAGGTCACTTTGTCAGTTCCTTCGGCGCCTAACTCAAGCACTACATCCAGGATGCTATCCACTGTGTAGCTATCGTCGCCCATCCCACCACGCATCGTATCCGCACCAAGCCCACCGACTAAGTTGTCGTTACCATCGCCACCGATTAAGGTGTCGTCACCATCGCCCCCGGTCAAGGTGTCATTTCCGGCGCCACCCTCAAGAATATTTGCAGCATTATTACCAATAATGGCGTTTGCCAAGTCGTTGCCGGTGCCATTAGTGGCGGAGGTTCCGGTCAGGGTAAGGTTTTCGACGAAGCTACTCAAAGTAAAGCTCACAGACGCATTGACCTTGTCTGTTCCTTCGAGATCGATCTCAATGACTGTATCGGCGATGTTGTCGACGTTGTAGGTGTCATTGCCAAGCCCTCCGATCAGCCGATCCGCCCCCAAACCGCCAGTGAGTGTATCGGCGCCACCCAAGCCATATATCACATCGTCATCGCCCGTGCCTGTCAGCGTGTTGTTGAGATCTGTTCCTTTGATTAGGTTAAGCACTTTGATATTAAAATCATCGTAGACACTTAGGCCACTTGTATCCCTTGCTGTGACTCGGACGCTTTGAATGCCAGACGCGGTATTCGGTGGCATACCGCTAAATGTTCGTGTGGCTACATTAAAATTCAACCAGCTTGGCAACGCCGAGCCGTTCACAAGCGTGGCAGAATAGCTAAGCACATCGCCAACATCTGGATCATTGAAGGTCGAGTTAGGAAGCGTGAAAAGAATGGTCTGCTCTTCTTCCTGAACCCAGTCAACCAACGGCGTCACTAGAGTCGGCGCTCGATTGAGGGGCTTCACCTCAATGCTGAAATCAATTGCTGCGCGAGACCCCGACGAGACAGTCGCCACTAAACTAAGGGTTCGTCAGGGGAAACTGTGGGTTTTTTATGAGTTTTTGTGGTCGATCATTGACGTTTCCGGGGTGTTGAGGTGGCGCATGTACCGTGTGCAAGGCAG
>JAYUOT010000290.1:0-2713 GCA_043760705.1 Betaproteobacteria bacterium | reverse complement strand
GGCGACTCTAATGTTCCATTCTACAAAGAGCTCGGTAACCAGGGACTGAAGGCTACCGACGTCCCTGTCGTGGCCTTCTCGGTGGGCGAGGAAGAACTGCGCGGTGTCGATACCAAGCCACTGGTAGGCCATCTCGCCGCATGGAATTACTTCATGAGCTTGAAGAACCCAGCCAACACGGAGTTCACTAAGAAATGGGCTGCCTATGCGAAAGCCAAGGCCCTTCCAGGACACAAAGACAAGCCTTTGACCAACGACCCCATGGAAGCCACGTATCTCGGCATCTATATGTGGAAGCAAGCGGTTGAAAAAGCCAAGAGCACCGATACAGACAAAGTGATCGCAGCGATGGCCGGTCAAACTTTCACCGCTCCGGGTGGCTTCACCTCCACGATGGACCTTAAAAACCATCACTTGCATAAGCCAGTATTTATCGGCGAAATCAAGGCAGACGGTCAGTTCAATGTTGTTTGGAAAACCAAGGGCCCCGTCCGTGCCAATCCTTGGAGTCCGTTCATCGAAGGTAACGACAAGAAGAAAGACGAGCCAGAAAAGAAATAGGCTTCTTCCTGGTTGACCCGAGGCTACGGGAGGTATCCGTCGCCTCGATTCTGGTCCGCTCCTTGGGCGGCCTTCTATTGAGGTTGCCCTGTCTATTTGAAGATTGATTCTCGATGAGATCCTCAGTATTCCGCTCCTGGTTTTTAGCGTTCGCCTGCCATCTAAGCCTGTCAGTTTCGGCATTGACCCATGAGCAGGCTGTGTCGGTGACCGTTGGTGAAGGAGATGCCCGTATTGCAGCCCTGGCACCCTTGCTCGCCTCTGCGGATCCTCAGTTACCTGCATTTCTTGGCGAGTTGATCGAGGGCAATGTGCGAACCGCTGATGGCAAAGTATTCTTGCTGAAAGGTGAAATTGCGCGAGACATTGTCGGCGCACCCGTCAAACTTCCAGAGAATGCTGAAGAGGTTGTCAACAATAACCGAATGCGCAAAGAAATTGAGGGCGCCTTGGCCGCGCTAGCCCTCATATCCCCGGAACTAACCGTTCGCAAGAAAGCCGTGACGGAACTTAAGGATCAGATCGATGAGGGCAAGTTACCCTTGCTTGAAAAGGCCTATGCGGCCGAGACTGATGGCGGACTCAAACAGCAAATTGGTCAATTACGCGCGCTTGCTCTTGTGACTTCGGCGGATAAGGCGAAGCGCATTACGGCCGCGAAAATGCTGGCACAGAGCGAAAATTCTGCGGTGAAATCCATTCTTGTGGATCGCCTAAAGAAGGAGGGTGAAACCGACGAAGACGTGCGCTTCGAGTTGAAGAAAGCACTCTCTGCGGTTGATGGGCGATTGGTGTGGGGCGAGCGCCTGGGGGTCATTTTCACGGGGGCTAGCCTCGGCCCCATTTTGCTCTTGGTTGCGCTCGGCTTGGCCATCACCTACGGCTTGATGGGTGTCATTAATATGGCCCATGGTGAACTGATGATGATCGGCGCCTATGCGACCTACTGGGTTCAGAACTTGTTTCGAAGCTATGCGCCAGGAGCGTTTGACTACTACCTGATCGTCGCGGTTCCGTTGTCGTTTATTGCGGCGGCCCTGGTCGGCGCATTGCTTGAAAAGACGGTCATCCGGTTTTTGTATGGTCGTCCACTTGAAACTCTCTTGGCGACCTGGGGCATTAGCTTGATTTTGATGCAGACGGTTCGCACGATTTTCGGTGCTCAAAACGTTCAGGTTGAAAACCCGTTTTGGTTGTCCGGCGGGGTTCAAGTCTTTAGCAATCTTACCTTGCCCTACAACCGTATCGCGATCATTGCGTTTTCCCTTCTGGTGCTCTCGGGCTTGAGTTTGTTAGTGAGTCGAACGCGCCTTGGTTTGTTCGTCCGCGGGGTGACTCAAAACCGGACGATGGCGGCTTGTATGGGCGTGCATACTGCGAGAATCGACACCTACGCGTTTGCCTTGGGTGCGGGTATTGCCGGGCTCGCAGGTTGTGCCCTAAGTCAGGTCGGCAACGTCGGCCCCGATCTGGGTCAAAGCTATTTCGTGGACGCCTTCATGGTGGTGGTTCTTGGAGGGGTAGGGCAGTTGGCCGGTACGGTCTACGCGGCCTTGGGGCTGGGCATCATCAATAAGCTTCTGGAAGGGTGGCAGGGTGCAGTACTGGCGAAGATTATGGTGCTGGTCTTGATCGTGATGGTCATTCAAAAACGTCCGCAGGGCTTGTTCGCTCTTAAAGGCAGGAGTGCCGAAGCATGAGTACTGTGACCCCCTCTCTCCAGTCCTTTGAGCGACGCGGGGTGCTCCTCGGCTCTAAAGGTTGGGCTGCGCTCTTGGCGGCTGTGTTAGCCGTGGCGGTATTGGTTCCGATCTTGAATCTGGCCTTACCTGCCTCTAGCCCTTTTCACATGTCGGATTACATGGTGGCCTTGGTCGGCAAGATCATGTGCTACGCCATCTGCGCGCTGGCCATGGATTTGATCTGGGGATATACTGGTATTTTGTCCTTGGACCATGGCTTGTTCTTCGCACTGGGCGGCTACGGCATGGGCATGTATCTCATGCGCCAGATTGGCCGGGAGGGCAATTACAAGAGCGACTTGCCGGACTTTATGGTGTTCCTGGACTGGAAGCAACTACCTTGGGCCTGGTCACTGAGCGATTCCTTTGTCGCGCAAATGTTGCTGGTGATCCTGGTGCCGGGCTTGGTG
>JAYUOT010000289.1:0-5443 GCA_043760705.1 Betaproteobacteria bacterium | reverse complement strand
CGCTTAGAGGCCAAGGGATATTCCGGCTTTGGATTGTTGAGATAGGCCGCGTTGGCGCTGGGAGGAACCAAAGGTGCGGGCGGCGCAGGTGGTGCGGGTGGAGGGGACGGCGGCGCGGGTGCAGGTGCGGGAGAGGCAGGCGGAGCAGGCGGAGGCAGCGGTGCTGGAGGAGGGGACGGCGGAGCCTGTACCGGTGCGGGCGCTGGACTGGGTGCGGCAGTAATCACGGGCACGGGTGGCGCGGGCGCAGGGGGCGTTGCTGGCTGCGCCGGTGTGGGCGGCGGAGGCTGCTTTGGGAGCACCTTGGGCGGTGGAGGTGGAACCTTCGGCGGGGGAGGAGGAGGCGGCGGCGGCGGTGGTTCCACTTTAGGGGGTGTGATCAGGTCGGCTGCGACCGGGATCATCTGAATCAGTACCTCGCGCGTGGGAGCATAGGACAACAGGCCACCCAGAAGTAGCACATGCGCGCCAACCACCAGGCCTAGCTGTGTCGCTTGGCGACGATTGATGAACTGCTCAGGCATGTCCGGATTTTACACCTCTGCCCAACGGCGCAAGAGGTTGTGATAGCAGCCCACCGTAGAAATGAGCGATGGATCGTCTCCGACTTTTTCGCGCAATTGAATGATGGCGAGATCCAATTGGTAAAGCAGGTCCCGCTCTTGGGCGTCGCGAACCATGCTTTCCACCCACGAGCAGCTTGCGTAACGAACTCCTCTGGTCACGGGCTCGACGCGATGAATCATTCCGGAATCGTAGAGAAGTAGATCCCCAGCGGCTAACTTGTAGCCATGCTGTGGCTCGTTTTGAGCGAGCACTAACTCGCCGCCATCGTAGTCGCCAGGGTCGCTTAAAAAGAGCGTAAAAGACAGATCGGTGCGCAGATGTCGTGCTGTGGAGGGATGGGTACGGATGGCATTGTCAATATGATCGCCGAAATGATTTTGCGCGTCTCCATAACGATTGAATAAGGGCGGATACACTCGTTTGGGCAGGCTTGCGGTAAAAAACTGGGCGTTTTCGCTGAGTGCCTTTAGGACCTGTTGACCGAGCTCCAGGCCGAGCGGGTCGTCCTGGGCCAATTGCAGATTGTTTTTGACCTTCGCAGACTGCGTGCCAGCGCTTGCCTTGCCGTCGCCCCAGCTTGCATTCATGAGTCTTTTGCGAAAATCAGAAACCATTTGGCGACTCAGCAGCGCTTGAACATGATGGATCATTGTGATTCCCTCGCCCTACAGACTTTATAAAAACTTGTAGGTGATCGTACCCAGCACACGTCGGCGTGTACCTGGCACTCCGAAGCCGCCATTGTCGTACAGCGCATCGTAGTAAATTTTGTCGAACAGGTTTTGTAGGTTCAGGCGAAACCCCCACTGTTTGCTGGGTTCATAACTGAGCATGGCATCGATGCGGGCATAGGCTGGTGCCGTATTTGGGTTAAAGACTCCGCTGCTCGAAAACAAGGCACTTGCATTGGTGGTTTGGGGTTGATAAACAAAACGCCTGCCTTTCGACTCGATCCCACCGCCGAACTTCCAGTGGGCGTCGAGTTTGTAGGTCGTCCACAGGTTCAGGGTGTAGTTAGGGGTGTTTCGGGCGACTTGGCCCTGTAGTCGGGCGTCCGCCACGGTGATGACACCCGTCGTCGCGTTCTGGTTTTCGGCGACCGCCAGTATCGTTGCGTTCATGAGGGCCAGGCCAGCAAAGACTTCCCATTGCTTGCCGATCCGGCCTGCCGCCTCAAACTCAACTCCGTCGGTGCGACGCTTTCTGGTCAGGATTGCTGCGGTGGACTCCAAATCAGTGTTGCGCTCCCAGGATTTATCGGCACGATACAGCGCGGTTCTGAACGCCAAATTACCTCCGAACAATTGCCATTTGGCTCCGATTTCCATCACGGTGCTTCGCTCGGGAGGGTAGGCGCCGCCTGAGAGTTGATACAAATCGGCGGTCGGACTGAACGAGTCGGAGGCACTCAGGTAATAGTGGGAGTTTTGGCTAGGTTGCCAGGAAAGACCGAGGCGCTTGCTGTTCTCGGAGAAATTCAGATGCGGAGAAGTCAAACTGGAATAGTCTGCTTCCAACTGATCGTGTCGTAAACCCAAAATGACTTTCCAGTGTGGCGCGACTTCAATGGCATCCTGCAAATAGACCGCCTGGGTCGTACCCGAGAAGCGCGCGGGAGGAGCCGTGGCAACAAGGGCGGCCTCGTTATAGACTGGAGCGACGGTGGTGCCCAAATTTTGCAGAGCCGCGCGCCAGTTCTGTTCTTTGAGCACCTCAAGACCCGCCAGCATTTCATGGCCCACCGTGCCGATTTTGAACTTCGACGTAAGGTCGGACTGCAATGTGAGAGTGTTGTAGTTTCCCGCCCGGGTCACATTGTTTCCGGGTCCCGCAGTCGCGGTGGGAGCAAGGTTCGCACTGGGCGCCTTGACCCAGTAGGCGCGATCATAGTCGGCGTGACGAAGCTGCGTTCTTACTTCGGTGCCTGGTTGAATACGAAAGACATGCAGCGCGCTGCTGATCGTCGTGTCACTATGGTCAAACGTTTGGCTATTGCCCCACCAGGTCGTTGCTGAGAAATTGCTGGTGATACGCCTTGTGGCCGTATCGAAACTAATGCCGTAGTCGGGAACGTCGCGAGTTCGAATATGACTATGTGCGACTTGTAATTCATGACGGGTGCCGATACCCCAGGCGATGCTGGCCGCCAAGCCCTGCCGATGAAGCTCGGCTTGATCTCCATTGCTGGGATTGATCCTTAGACTGCCCTCGTCGCGGTTGAACACATTGATTCGGATGGCCGCGTCCTTGCCCAGGCGCTTGTTGAAGTCCCCGGTGATTTGTCGGTAAGCTTGAGTACCCAAGGTGGTGGAAACACTTGAGTTATCCCATAGAAAGGGTGTTTTGGAGACCTGGTTAATGACCCCGCCAGCTTGGCCACGTCCGAACAGCATGGCGGCTGCGCCACGCAAAACGTCGAGTTGCTCGAGATTAAAAAGTTCGCGGTTGTACTGAGCCGTGTCGCGAATGCCGTCCAGGTAAATATCTCCAAACGTGTAAAAGCCGCGCAACATCATATTGTCGCCCGAGCGACCGCCTTCGGCTGCATTAAAAGTCAACCCGGAGACGTTACGCAGTGCTTCTTTAACGCTTCCCGCCTGCTGCTCGATCATCAGGCTGCGGGGCAGGCTTGTGATGGCTTGAGGCACATCATGCGGGTTTTGAAGCTGTTTGGTACTTCGGGTAACTTCGGCCTTATAACCCTCTCCGCCCTCGTCTTTTTGAGCCCGAACTTCTATTTGCGGCAGGACCTCGGCTGATCCCGGTTTCACTTGGGGAGACTCTGTTTGAGCAAAAGCTGCTGACTGAGCGATCAGGCCGGTGCCTCCCAGTAAGAGCGCGGCGATTGAAAATGTCCAAGGATTATTGGAATGATCACCTTTTAGCGCCTGCTGGACAGGGTTGGCGGCAGAGTGCCCCGTGGCTGTGGGATGGTTGGTGGACGGCACGAGCCCCTCTACTCTTGGTTGGCGAGATGCGAACTTTAGCACAAATGCGAATGATTCGCATTTGCATTAAAAGACAACAGAAAAAAGGACCCTCATCGTAGTGGTCTCGCCCGAGTTTTCAGGCAAGCTTGGATCAGGAGAAAGGCGATGGAGCGCGTCGGTATCCGGGTTCAAGAATGAGCCGTGCCGGTCGTTTGCCGCTTGACCAGATCGAGAGGCAAGTCAAGGGGCGTGCGATCCAGTGGCTCCGCATTCACCGCAGGGTGATTGCAAAGCATCGACTCAATTTCGGCTAGTTAAATATTCACCCCGCCGAGCCGCAAGGCTTGTTGCCGTACTCATCTTCGATCGCCTGCCGTTCCCCGTCGCAAGAAACATGTGGAATCGTCATGAAAGACATGCTCGCCCGAACCTCCGTGAAGCCATTGATATTGAGGCGCCATTATTCGCGAGCTCGATGCCACATTACCTCGTGCGCATGTCGATTTGCGCCGAGGATCCAGCGCGGCGAATCGCCAGGGGAATGCGCACCGTGGGTTCTCGAAAATCTCAGCGAGTTCCCGGGCATGACGAGTTTCTAGTGGTACATTAATCAACCACTCAGGAGGAGCAAAAAGATGGAACAAAAGTATAGTGCGACCGTCGAACAAGTCTTTGCCTTGCTAACCAATGCCAAATGGCTAGAGGAGCGCTGCCTCGAGCTAGGCGAGCTGAGTGCTTCAGTGAAAGCCAAGAAAGCTGCGGGTGGTGTGACCCTCACCATGAAGCGTCGTGTGAAGCGCGATCTCCCTGGCTTGATCGCCAAAGTACTGCCCTCGGAGGCAGATCTTGAATTTGAGGAAGTTTGGAGCGCGCAAGAAGATGTTGGCCGAAGCGGCACCTTGAGCATGGTGGCCGTGGGTCAACCGGTCAAGATGCGTGCCGAGTTTGAACTGGTGCCGTCCGGAAAAGCCTGTGTCTACCGTATCACTCATAAGTGTAAGGCGAGCGTACCGTTGATAGGCGGCACCATTGAAAAATTCGCGTTGGGCCAGGTTGAAGAGGGTTGTGCCAATGAGTTCGCTTACCTGGTAAGCTACCTAAAAGCCCACAAGAAGTAGTTTGAATGATCGTTGTTCGGCTGATTCGTTGGGTTTAATGGGCAGGTTCCGCGAGACGCCTTTATTTCGGGATATTCTCGCCGATCCGCTTGATGCGCCCGCGTTGAAGGTTTTGGGAAACGGGCATGATGGCTTGAGCCGGGGCGAACTCGCAAGTGCCGCCAACGGCGCCGCGCGCTATTTGGCAAACCAGGGTTTTGGCCGAGGCGATGTGCTGGCGGTTTGGCTGCCTAATACTCTTTCTTGGATACAAATACTTTTCGCAGCTGCTGAGTTGGGCGTCTTGGTCATCCCGATTAGCACTCGCTATAAGGCTAACGAAGTCAAGCATCTGCTTGAAGTGTCTCGGGCCAGCGGCATCATTGTGCCAAGGAGGTTTCTGGAAGTGGACTACGCTGTGATGGCTGAGCAATTACGCAGCGAAGTACCCACATTAAAACAGGTGTTTATACAGGAAGATTTGCGCGTCTGCCTGCCATGGGCGGTATCGTCTTCTGTGGAATTAGACACTCGCGGCGATGGCGATGGCGATGGCGATGGCGATGGCGATGGCGATGGCGATGGCGATGGCGATCGCAAGGCGCTAGGTGAAAACCTGCTCAGTTGCTTTAGCACCTCGGGTACCACTGGCTACCCCAAGCTCGCTGCCCATCGCCACAGTAGCATCGCGCGTCACGCCTTCAAAGTTGCAAGCGCTCTGGACCTGCATGCCGGTGACGTCATGCTATGCCCGCTACCTTTGTTTGGAGTTTTTGGATATATGGCAGTGATGGCTGCCCTGGCGGGAGGTGCTTCCTGTGTGTTAATGCCGGTGTACGAAGTGAATGA
>JAYUOT010000288.1:0-5448 GCA_043760705.1 Betaproteobacteria bacterium | reverse complement strand
CGAGGTAGGTTTTTTTGAACAAAGACCAAAGCGCGGGGGCGGTCATCTCGGTCTCGCTGGCGTCGGTCGCTCTTTGCACCACGGCGCTGAACTCAACCTGCATCCTGCGCGGCATCACGACGCCATAGTTGCGCTCCAGAAGATAGGCAATACCGCCTTTCCCCGATTGGCTATTGACGCGAATCACGCTGTCATAGGTGCGCCCTAAATCGCTCGGGTCAATCGGCAGATAAGGCACGCGCCACTCAGCGTCTGGCTTCTGGGCTGCAAAACCTTTTTTGATCGCATCCTGATGCGAGCCCGAGAAGGCGGTGAACACCAGGTCGCCCACATAGGGGTGACGTGGGTGAATCGGTAGCTGTGTGCATTCCTCGGCTATGCGCGCCGTAGAGTTGATGTCCGAAAAGTCCAAGCCAGGATCGATGCCTTGTGTATAGAGATTCAAAGCCATGGTCACAATGTCGACATTGCCGCAACGCTCGCCATTACCAAACAAGCAACCCTCGACACGATCCGCTCCGGCTAACTGTGCCATCTCGGCGGCAGCGACGCCTGAGCCACGATCGTTATGGGTATGCACCGATAACACGACATGTTCACGGCGCTCTAAATGGCGATCCATCCATTCAATTTGGTCCGCGAAAATGTTTGGCATCGCGTTTTCAATCGTGGTCGGCAAGTTAATGATGATGGAGCGACGCGGGCCCGCGTCCCATTCGCGAATCGCGATATTGCAGGCCTCTAAAGATACTTCCAGCTCGGTCATGCTGAACACCTCGGGCGAGTACTGCAACACCCATTCAGTCTGCGGGTATTGGTCGGTGTGTTTTTTGACGATACCCACATGATGCTTGATCAAGGCCATCACCTCAGGAATCGTCAACCCAAACACCAGCTCTCGCCAGGCCGGGGCCACGGCGTTATACAAATGCACGATGCCGCGTTTGGCACCCGCCAAGGAGCGCACGGTGGGCTCAATTAACTCCTCGCGCGATTGTGTGATCACCATCGGCGTTACATCGTCGGGCAAATGACCTTCCAGGATCAGGCTACGCACAAAATCGAAATCGGTTTGCGAGGCCGAAGGAAAGCCCACTTCAATCTCTTTGAAGCCAATGCGCACCAACTCTTTAAAGAGGCGCAACTTGGTGGCCCCATTCATGGGTTCAAACAAGGCCTGATTGCCGTCGCGCAAATCGGTCGACAGCCAAATCGGCGGCGCGCTCAAAGTGCGGTTGGGCCATTTACGATCGGGCAAATGCACGGGCGGAAAGGCGTGGTACTTGGTACTAGGGTTTTTAAGCATGAAGTTCACCATCTAAATCGGACCACTCAAGGGTGGGTTCCGACGGAATTTATGTCCAGATTTTAATCCCCCCAACAAGCAGTTTCAGCGTCTGCTTGTTTGTTTAGGCCGGGATCAGGGGGAGATCAGGCTGCTTTGCAGCGAATGAACAAACCCCGGCCAGGAGCTAGGCCTAGCAGTAGTAGAGACAGGGGGAGTCGGATGTTCACAGGTGGATGATAGCCGATAGGGGGTAGACTTTGCAAGCGCAAGCCTCGAACTCGTCCCGTACAAACTTAGGCAGCCCAACACCCGAAGCATCTTCGACTTGCGCGAAGAAGCTCGCCGCATGTGCCTGCACTAAGCGATACAGTTCGGTTGGCTCGGGGCGGTGGCGCTCGTAGTTTAGAGCACCTAGGGCGGGCAGCCTTTGCATAAACTCCAGCTCGGTTAGCCGAAATCCCAAGGATTAATCACGTCAACCGACAAACCAACAAAGTCGCTCACATTCCGAGTCACCAACTTCAGTCCGTGCCGAAGAGCCGTCGCCGCCAGTAAGCTGTCAATCACTGGTAAAGGTCGTGCCGCTGCGGCTTGCAAGCGTCCCCATTGATCAGCTACGACGGCGTCGATCGGCAAGATTCGGCTCCTGAAGTAAGCGGGCAAATCATGTTCGATCCAATCGTCAAGAACTAGCCTTCTTTCGGGGTCAGTGACTTTGTCAATACCCTTTCGAATTTCGCCCAAGGTAAGCACACTCAAGAAAAGCGATGTGGCCGTGCGCTTTGCAAACCAATCCACTACCCTCGGGCCCGGCATTTTGCGGCGCAACTCCGAAAGTACGTTGGTATCTACAAGATAGCTCAAAGCTCTACCTCACGCCCCAACGAGTCTTCGCGCTCTATCAACAAGTCTTCAAGGTCATACATAGGTGATGCCCGCATGAAATCGACGAGACTCACAGAGGGAGACGTCAATCGCTCAAAAGTCTCGCGGGACAAAACCACCGCCACGGACTCGCCATGGAGGGTAATGTCTTGGGGGCCATCGATCTGCGCTCGTTTGACCAACTCGGAAAGCTTTGCTTTTGCCTCTTGCATTTGCCATGTTTGCATTTTTTGACATCTTTTATAGTCTGACTGGTTAGACTATATATTTACTTTTTCTTAAAGTAAATAGTTGTGCTGTCGAATGCGCTCCCGAACGGATCAGCTCTGCCGCCATTGCGTGCCTTTACTAAGTCTGAGGATGCACCTTGTCATAGGCCCGAAGAAGCTTTTGGTGCATGTCGCATCCCTCCAGTTCCAGGCCTGGTGCCGGAATACCCATGAAGCGATTCCCCTGCGCGATGAGTTCCTGGGCGGCGAGTAGTGTATCGGCTCCGTACATGATCTTGAGTGCGCCAAGATACGGAGCGCTTGCCTTGGCGAGATTTCCCGGATTCTTATCCGGCGTCGCAGCAATCATCGTTAGCCTGAGCAAGTCTTCAATGCAGGCATAAATTTTTCGGCGGGCAGGGTCGAGCTGATCAAAATTGCGCACCCATTCACAACCTTCCAGTGTCGCGTCGCGGTCGCCAATGGCGAGCGCCAGCAAGGTCTTGAGCTCGCCGACTCGCAAATCGCTGAAGAATGAATTCGCATCGGCCGCCAGACCAATCAGGGTGGGTAAGGGGCGTTGATCCGCCAGGCCTGATTCGTTCAAGGTGTCGAGTAAGTCTGAACATTCCTCGTCATCGAGGTCGGTCAGGTTGAGGACTGCTTCGCGGAACTCGTTGGCCACACTGTTGTTCTCAAACTCGAGGTCATCAATCGGGTAAATCTCAGAAACACCGGGGACCAGAATACGGCAGGCGTAGACCCCTAAATGCGTAAAGTCGGAGATGTAAATGTCGTGCCCATCATCATGCAAACGCTTGACGGCCCAGTCATAGTCTTCGGCCGTGGTACTGGCAAAGTTCCAGTCGTGGAAAGGGTAGTCGGGCTGGTCGCCTAAAAACTTCCAGCTGATCACGCCGCTTGAGTCCACAAAGTGAATTTCAATATTGGGAGAGCTGGCGATCTCTTCCATATCAAAGCCGGGTGCTGGAAAACCACCTAGTGAATCTAGAGCCCTGCCTTGCAATAGCTCGGTCAATGCTCGCTCCAGGGCCACTTCGAAGCGCGGATGCGCACCGAAGCTTGCAAAGCAGCCCTGGTCGTGCGGATGAAGGAGGGTGACGTTCATCACCGGGTATTTGCCACCGAGTGAGGCATCTTTTATCAAGATACCAAAACCTGCCGCGCGCAGTGCCTTGATGCCCGCCTCAATGCGCGGATAGCGCGCAATGACGTGCGCAGGGACATCAGGCAGGCAAATACCCTCACTGATAATGCGGCCCTTGATACTGCGCTCAAAAATCTCGGAGAGTGCCTGGGTACGGGCTTCGGCCTGAGTGTTACCGGCCGACATGCCGTTACTCACATACAAATTACCGATGATATTGACCGGTATGTAGGCCACACTCTTGTCGCGCTGACGGGTATACGGGATGGCGCAAATGCCGCGTTCAATATTGCCAGAATTGAAATCCACGAGATCTATCGCGTCAATGCTGTTCTCGGGGTTATAGAACTTGTGAAGCTCGGCATTCAGAATGTCTTTGGGCCAGCGACCATCCTCGGGCACATCAAACCAGCGCTCCTGTGGGTAATGCACAAAGGCGCGCTCGGCGACGGCTGGGCCAAGATAGAAATGCGTCCAAAAATAGTTTGTTGAAAGTCGCTCGAAGTATTCACCCAGCGCGCTCGCCAGGCAGGCCAGGCGGGTGGCCCCTTTGCCGTTGGTAAACAGGATGGGGCAATCGCGATCGCGGATATGAACCGACCAGATGCCCTCCACCGGATTGAGCCAACTGGCTTCTTCGATGTGAATGCCCAGCGCCAGCAGCTTGGCGTGCATGGTGCTAATGGTAGCTTCCAGGGAGGCATCCTTGCCGGGGATGAAACTCTCAATGCTCGTGGGCGTGCTGCCGTTTGGGGTGTTTTGTGTGCTCATGGGGCGAGGGTATCACCCCGCGCTATCAGGCTTGCCCAGAGTCGTCAAACCAAGCCCTCAGCCTTTGTGGCTAAGGACCGAACTGCGAAGGCGTGCCAGGAAGTTTGGCCGCCAGCCAGGCGCGGCGAAGTTGCAGATCACTGTTAAAGCCAGCCCGTTCCGAGGCTTGGGTGACGGATGCTCCATGGGCGAGTGCGCGCTGTGCGAGCGCCAAGCGAATGCCTCGCAAGTAATGAAGAGGGGTCGTGTCCGTGTATTCAGCGAAGAGTCGTGCCAGGTGTCTCGGAGTCACACAGGCGATCTCGGCCATGAGGGTTAAATCCCAGGCGGCGACTGGATGGTCGCTGACGGCATCTTGTACGCGATGCAAAGCCGGATGCATATGGTTGCGGGCCTGCAAGAAAGGCGAAAGCTCGGGGTCGTTTGCGCCGCGCCGATGCGCCAGCACCATGGTTTGGGCAACATAGGCGGCGACCGCTTCCCCGCAATACTCCGAGATCAAATGAATCGCCAGATCAATGCCTGTCGTGACCCCGGCACTTGTCCATACTGAGCGATCCATCACAAAGACCCGATTCGCCACAACCTCGCATAGAGGTTCGACTTGCCGTAGTTCTTCCAAATGGGTGTGATGGGTCGTGGCACGTATGCCTTTGAGCAGGCCTGCATGGGCCAGGAGGAGTGCCCCCGCGCACACCGAGACGAGTTTGAGTTGCGAAGGCAGGGGCACAAAGTGACGCAGCCAGGCTAGGGTTTGCTTGACCCCTGGTTTTTGAATGTTGACTGTATTGCCCGGCATGCCGAGCATCACCAGCCAGGTTTCTCGCTCGAAAGTTTTAGGCAAGGCCTCCAGGCCAGAGACACGTAGACCCACCGAAGTCGAAGGGTCAGCCAGGGGGCCCACAAAGCGCAAATTAAAGCGGGCCTCAAGCCCTTGCCCGGTGAGCTTTTGGTTAGCAATGCGAAAAGCCTCCGCGGGGCCAGCCCAATCCATCACCAAGGTATCGGGCAAGATCACGAAGCATAGATCGATCACGGATCCATCGATGCCCCTCGTCCGCGCCTCAGGTCTTGGATCGCTCAAGCGCTTGCTCAACGGTCACAATCGTCGCGAAGCGATCTTTCAG
>JAYUOT010000287.1:0-2717 GCA_043760705.1 Betaproteobacteria bacterium | reverse complement strand
TGAATGGCTTCATTCATCTGTTCGGGCTTGAGAAAACCCAGTTCAATCAAAATATCACCCAGTCTTTTTTTGCTACGGCCTGTCGGATTGGTGACGCGGCTGCTGCCAGGTTTACTGACCCTGCTGCTTGTGCCCGATAGCGGATCGACCACCGCGACAAAGTCAGTAAATCCTGTCGCGTAAAAAATGCTTTTGACTAATGAATTTGGATTGATGACTTTGAGGCGTCCGCCCAGCGTGGTGAGTTTGGCGTGGGCGTCGAGCATGACATCCAGCGCAGCACCGTTGATGAATTGAATTTGATTCAGATCCAATACCAATTGCACTTGGTGTGCGGCGAAACAAGCTTCGAACGCCTGCTTGAGTTCGAGCACGGTCTCTTCATCATTCAGCGTACGAGTCGGCGCGAGGTAGGTCATCGCCCCGACGCGGCTGCGGGCGATTTGCTCAGCCATTGGCAACCTCTAGTTCGCGCTTGATGCCAAATTGCGCGATCCAAGCAGGACTGCTTGCGCAGACTTGTATCAACACATCGATAATTTTTGGGTCGAGTTGCGTACCGCGCACGCGTTCGATTTCTTTCATCGCCGCTTCGTGCGAGCGTCCGGCACGGTATGCGCGCGAACTGGTAATTGAATCGTAAGTATCTGCCGCTGCGATAATGCGGCCATGCAAAGGGATATCTTCACCTTTAAGTTGATGCGGATATCCGGTGCCGTCGAATTTTTCCTGATGATGGCGCGCGCCGGGAACGGCATCTTTCAGCGCGTCGATATGGCGCAAAATTTCGTAGCTGCGCTCTGGATGCACCATGATGAAAGAAAATTCATCCGGCGTGAGCCGTCCGGGTTTGCACAACACGGCATCGGGGATGCCGATTTTGCCGACATCGTGCAACAGCGAACCCCAATAAAGATTTTTCAGATCATCCTGCGGCAAATGTAATGCGCGGCCGATTTCCATCGAGATATAGTGCACCCGCTCCGAGTGACCGCGCGTGTAGGGATCTTTGGCTTCGACCGCTTCAATCAATGACGCTGCCATTTGTTCAGTAAAACGGCTTTGTGCCTGCAACATTTGTTTGGCTTCGTTCAGCATGTCATTCATGTTCGACAGCGTGGAGAGCTGATTGGCCAAGACTTCACCCAGTTTGCGGTCACTGTTGCTGAAGTCAGGCTTATGCTCGTGATTCAGCAAAACCAAAATGGATACGACAGCGCGATTTTTATATATCGGGCAGGCGAGGATTTTGTATGGCATATCGGTAAAAATATACGAGCGCCGAGCATCCAGCTTGTCATTCATCACCACTGTTTTCTTGGAGCTATGCACAAAACGGAACAGGTCGCCGCGCATTTCCACCAGCACCAGGTCCAGGTTATGAATAGGCTTGGACAGGTTTTCTACGGCCAACGACATACCGCCGACAGGACTGACAAAGGCCACGACGTCGGCATTGAGATGCTCGGCGCAATTTCGTAATAAGGCGTTGAACAGATCCTCATTTTTGTCGTGCTTTTTGATTTGTTCGTCTATGTTATAGACCAGATGCAGCTCTTCGTAGCGTTCCGATAGTTCTTGCGCCATGCCGTTCAGCTCGGACTTGAGCCGGTATTCGTCGGTGATGGCGGCAGAGATGTCTTCAAATACTTCGGCAATCTGATCCCATTCAACCGGCACTACATCGTTCTTGGGGCTGGCGGCCGTAACGGCTAACCAGCCTATTCGTTTAGGGCCTTTGGCAATCACCGGAAAGTAAAGCAGGCTTAGTGCATGATCAAGATCATGGCGCTGCATGCCGTCGCCTTGGCAGGCCCAATCGAATTGCTCCGCCTGTAATTTTGCCAAAATATTTGCGCAGTCATTACCTTCATTATTACACCAGAGTAATTTTCCTTCGGTGTCACAGGCGATAAAGGGCATGGGCTTGGCCATGACGCGAGTGAACCAGCGATAATATTTCTCGAATTCGATTTCTGCGTAAGCGTGATCAGCCATGGGAGTTCTCCAACCTGAAATATTGTTTCAACCTGCTCACTAATTTGCGCGGGCTTAAGGGTTTTTCCAAAAATTCGAGGTGGGTGATATTTTTTACCCAGTCACGTTGATCGCGTTCGGTCGTCGAGGTCATCACCATGATCAGAAATTTCCGCGCCGGCATATTGGCTTGGATCGACTCGCATAATTCCTGACCGTTCATGCCGGGCATCTGGATGTCGGTGATCAATACGTCAGGTTCATTCGCGGCAATTTGCTGTAGCGCTTCGTGGCCGTTAGAGGCGGTATCCACTTTGTAACCTTCAGTCTCAAGGTTTATTTTGAGCACGCGTATCACATGCGGTTGATCATCAACGATGAGGATGCGGCTCATACTGTGGCTCCGCCCGCTGCGCGTACCGGCGCTTTTTTAATCACGATGGAAAATTCCGTGCCTTTGCCCATTTCGCTCTGAACACTGAGTTTTCCGTGGTGTAATTCGACTATCTCGCGCGCCAGGTACAGCCCCAGGCCGTGGCCGCCACGTTTGGCCGCATCCGGATTCGAGGCGCGGAAAAATTTATCGAAAATGCGAGGCTGGTCTTCTGGCGCAATGCCGATGCCTGAATCGCGTACACGGATCACAATCTGATCGTCGATTTCTTCCGCGCTGAGCATAACGCTGCCGCCGGGTTGGTTGTATTTGATGGCATTAGTGAGCAGGTTGTTGACGGCGATAC
>JAYUOT010000286.1:0-5450 GCA_043760705.1 Betaproteobacteria bacterium | reverse complement strand
TCCAGTGGCTAACTCTGAAAAATCTGCCGAATCCAGTGCTATCGCCGCACGAGAGGGATGTGGCCTCGCCCGCGACGGCAAAGGTCGAAGTCACAGCTTACCCACAACAACCTCCTTTTACAGGATTCGGCCCTGCGACACCAGTCGCTTGCATGCCGTACCCGGCTTTCTCGATGGCCGACTGCAATAGTTCGTGCGAAGTCTGCATTTCGCTAAATTGCACGCTTACCTCGTGATTGGCCAGCGACACCTTCGCATTGGCTACACCGGGAACCGCTTTTAACGCGCTTTCAATCTTGCTGGCGCAGCTGCCGCACGTCATTCCGGTGACTTTTAGGATTTCAGACTGCATAGTGATTTTCTTTCTGTGGGGGAAAATTAAAAAGCAAGTCGCGTGCGAACCCTTACTTGCGAACATACGCGAGGCAGATTGCGCCTGATTGAATTCGGCGTCCGTGCGCTGCGGCACATACTGCGAAGCGAGAAGTGTTGATGCTTCGGTGCATTAACCTTGCTTATTTTCTGTGTCCGCTCGCGAGCCTGGGCGAATGTTCGTGGTAGCTCTTGCGCGACCAGAATGAGTGTGCGGCATGAAAATGCCTAGGGAAGCGCAGATTTAATCTGCGCTTCCCTAGAGTGTATTCAGCAAGTCAGCGGAGCATTTCCTGGATTTCAGGGAAAGGGACGGCTTCCTGAGCACGTCGTAGTGCACGTGACAAATCGATGGCGCTTGTTTTCATCGAAACCCCCTTGCAGATAAATTACGACTCGCAAAATTGTAAACAGGAACGTAGACCAGCCCCGCATACGCGCCATAAAGAAAACTCTCGATCAAACCAATGAAAAAACCGGACCAACTGAGACGCTTGTACCCGGGTAGGAGTTGCTCAAGAAGTGCGGTCATGTGCAAGCTTGATGGTGTCAGCAGTCCGTAGACGACACAAGACAAGAACATGAACCCAGCCCAGATTGCCAATGACCAAGTGACGACTTTGATGTTCAGCATGCAGTTGCTCCCCATTAAAAACCAATATCGGCCAAGTCAGTGCTGATGGTCCGTGCCTTGCCTGGACGTGCCTGGCTTACCATCGTTACCCGGCACCTTTGCGCCGTTCTGGTCATCGACACGCCGATTCGCGGCACGACTGTGAGTCGCCTGAGTGGAAATAGCCGACCATGATCCAGGACGCAGGATCAGCATCGCCAGCAGCGCTGCAAAGGGCAGCGCAAGCCACGCAAAACTCCGCTGGGCGACAGCACCAAACAACCATCCACCCATGAACGACCCGAGTGTCTGGCCAAGTCCTCCCGCAGCGGCAAGGCCACCCATGGTAGCTCCAAGCGAATGTTGTGATGCTCCGGCAGCGAGGTAGGCAATGACGGGCAACACGAGGCCTGTGCCCGCTGAAGTGAACCCAATGCCGACGTACATCCAGAGGTCAGTGCGATGCAATGCGAGCACAGCGAGACCTGCCATCGCAAGAATCAGCCCAGCACCCATCAGCGTTCGCGCTGAAATCTTCTCCAACAACCCGGTCAAGAAAAGCACCGCGTTGACACCGAGCATCACCAGACTGCATTCGGCGAACATCATGGCGATCTGGCGAGGCGATACGTCGGCGTGTTCTCGCCCTTGCAGTACGATGCCCAATTCAAAAGCGGCGAGAACGAACGCCACCGTACCACTAATTAGCCACAACGGGCTCCTGCTTGGCTGGCTTAAACTCGCTGCATTGACGTGAGTGGTCAAATCAGCTCGAGTCAACGTGGGCATGGTCGCAGCCACGCCCAGAATCATCACCGCTCCAAGTGCCGAAGAAAGTACCACCACGCCTTCTGCGGAAACTACCGCCGCATTGGCTATTTCGCCAGTCCCTGAGGCGATCCATTCAGCCAATACGGTTAGCGCGGGACCGAACAAGAAGCCCAGTAGCGACATGGCCCCGAGCCATGCAAAGCGCCGAGCGCGCTGCGCTTCTGGTGTATATTCAGCAACCAAGGCCGCGACTACGGGTATGACCGCAGCCACAAAAAATCCGGTGGCAAAGCGCAACGCATACATGCCCCACATCGCTGTCAATGCGGGAAACAGCAGCAGCAGTGAGCTCACAACATAGCCCACTAATCCCAGAATGAGGATTCGACCGCGTCCAACGCGGTCGCCGACAACACCCCAAAGCGGAGCACCCAGCAGCACGCCCATGGCGTAAGCGGCACTTAGAAAGCCCACGTGGCGCGCTACATCGCCCGCAGTCGCGCCGGGCATGAGCGTGGTCAGCCAGGCTGGCAGCACCGGCATTAGGGCACCGAAGCCGGCCGAGACGGAGAATACGGCCGCTGCCAACCACGCAACCTGCACAGGCCGCAACTGAGCAAACTCGAACGATGAGGACGATCTCTGCGTGACTTTTGCTTTCATCAAAACTACTCCACGCGACTACTTGGGCGCGCTAAACTGATTCGCTCTCGCAGGTAGGAAAACAGACCCGCGATCCACAAAAGCACTGGCAACACCAGTGGCAACCATGAATCCGCCCATCACGTTAAAGACTTGGCGCAGCCAGCGCTCTGAATATCTTGCCAGACCACTGCAAACGTGTCGCGCTAGGGCAAAAGACTTCACTTTCCATTGCTAAACGCCTTACTAACCTTAACCATTGCTACACACCGGTGATCAGTCATGACAATTTAAAATGCTGGGCAGCATCGTCGGCCATTCGTTTGGTGCACCAGCGCGCGGCGCGCCGCATAGCCATCGAATTCAGCATCAAATTGCTTGCGCTTCTCGACTTCTTCCGTAACCTCGAGTCGCGCATACATGACCAGAAGAATCGGGAGCATGATCAACGTCAAAAGTGTCGGCCATTGCAGCAAGAAGTCCAGCAGGATAAGGACGAAGGCAAGGTACTGTGGCTGGCGAATGCGCCATAAGTGGGCCAGTTCCGCACTGTTTTCGGTTTGAAGAAGCTGTACGAAAACATCAGGAAACTGCCGAATTGTGGATCACCGAGGAAATGAGCACGGTGCTCGTGCACCGCTTACGCCTGCACCCGAAAATTAATCATCATTCCGCCGTCCTCATGCTCAAGGTTGTGACAATGAAATAGATAGGTTTGGCTACCAGCAAAATCATGCGTAAAGTCAATTGCAATTCGCACCGTTTCGCCGGGCCAGACCAACACGGTGTCCTTCCAGCCGAGGTCGCTCACGGTCCGGCCTTTCCCAAAACTAGCTGTGCTTGCCACTTGGTTTGGGCTGTTCAAGCGTTGCAGCACCTGAAACGAAAAGCCATGCAAGTGCATGGGGTGCGGCATGCCAACCGCCGCATTGCTGATGCTCCAGATTTCGGTCGCGCCGCGTTTCACTTCAAACGCGATCTCGTCCATGCGAAAGCTGCGTCCATTGATGAGAAAGCGCATGTGCTGCATTGACAGTTCGATCTTGCGCTCCGTCGCGCTGTCGGTGCTGATGGCTTTGACTTGAGACAACATCGTTGGCAGTGCCGGGATCAAGCGATCTCCGACGGTGACCGAGAGCTTCAGAATGTTAAAGGCCATACCCATCGGCAGGCGCGACGTGCTCATGTTGCCCATCATGGATCCCATGCTCTTGCCTGACATGCCGAACATGCCGCCACCCATGCCTTCGTTTTCCATGGCATCAAACGCGAGGCTTTTGAGAAAGATGTCCGAGCCCGGCTGCACCTGCCCCGCATCGAACAGCACATCCAGGCGCTCGCCCGGAGCAAGAAACGCCTCAGTGACCGTTTCCGGTCGCTTAAGTAATCCGCCGTCGGTGCCGATGACGCTGAATTTCAGCAGTGTCGTTCCGTTGACGAAGGCAAGGCGATAGATGCGCGAGTTCGACCCGTTAAGAAGCCGCAAACGATAAGTGCGCGGCGTCACGGTTTGAACCGCATTCGGCGTCAGGTTGGCGAGCACGATATCGCCCAACCAGCCCATCATTGAATCGTTGGCGTTCGGCTGATATAGGAGTTTTCCCTGCGCATCGAATCGCTTGTCCTGAATCACTAACGGCAGGTCAGTGACACCGAGTTGCAGATCAAGTGCTTTGCTGAGCTTGCGTTGGTCATCGTCATCGACTAGAAAAAAGCTGGCCAGACCGTTGTAAGCTTGTTTAGCGGTCAACTCGTGCGCATGTGTGTGATACCAGTAGGTACCGCCGCGATTACGCACCGTAAAATCGTACTCGTAGCGACCACTGGGAGCGACGGTGTACCTGGGGTGACCGTCCATCGTCGCGGGCGTGTGCAGGCCATGCCAATGAATGATGGTTGGCTCAGGCAGTGCATTTTCTAGAGTGGCCGCAAAGCGCGCCCCGCTTTCGATTCGAAAAATCGGATTTTGATATGCTTTTCCAGCCTGCTCTGTCTGGTACAACAGAAACGGCGATTCGCGACCGGGTAGCAGCGCGAAGCTCGCTACGGTCGCGCGAATCTTGAGCGGGCCGGTAACGTCAAGCACACCAAACGGCCCACTAGTAACCGGAATGAACAGTTTCTGCTGGAAGTTCTCCACCGCAACGGGATCCAAGGGATACGGACGGAAAGGCTCTGCAGTTTGACCACGAGAGCCGCGCCAACCGTAATACCTCCAGGCAACTCCACCTGCGACAACTACTGTCGCCGCACCAGCATACTGAAACCACTGCCTTTTGGTCAGCATGTTTCAATCCCAACAGGTGTGCAGTGGCAACCCAGACTTCGAATTTCGCGTTCCCGCTGAAAATCGAACACATCATTGGAGGCAAACATGTCGGCGTGCATCATTTTGGCATTCGACATGCTTTCGTTCATCATACCTTGGGTCTGCGCCGACCCGACGCCCCCGACCAACAGTAAGCCAAAACCGAATACCATCGCGAGCCACATCTGCATAAGTATTCTCCAGAGAAACATCTATTAAATTCACTAGACATGCTACAAGATCGTCTGTACGGAGATTTGATCTAAATCAATTTGTGATGGAAATGGCTTGCGCGTCGCGCGCCTAGCCGCATCCAAGATGGGGACAAGAAATAATGCGCTTATGCTCGGCGATAGTCGCGCTTGCCTATGACCGTGGCGCGATGATGACCAACCCGATTATTACCCGCGAACTACTGAGTTTTGGAAGCAACTGTTCTTCTCAAGTTGCAGTGACGCTCATACTAAGGTAACCGAGTAGACACCGTGCCTCCACCCGGTATCCGGGCATGGTTGGATACGGTCAATCTGCGTCCCAACGAGTCGATACACATTCGCATTCAACCAACCTTCCTTGGTAAGCGATTATTTCACTGCCATATTTTAGAGCAGGAAGACTTGGGGATGATGGGCGTTTAAGAGGTTGTGACTTGAGTCGATCAGTGTTTTTAGGGGTCCCGCGCCTTTACTTGAGCTGGGCCGTCATTTAAGTTGGGTTCGCTAGTGCTTATGCCGATGATCTATG
>JAYUOT010000285.1:0-13082 GCA_043760705.1 Betaproteobacteria bacterium | reverse complement strand
GCAAAGCCAGAGAACATTATCTTGGCGCCCGACTGCGGTATGAAATACTTGTCCCGTGAAAGTGCCAATGGAAAAATGACCTCAATGGTGCAGGCCGCCAAGATCCTTCGTGCCCGCTACTCTTAAAACAACCCGCTACGGAGACTCGCATGCCCCAGTACGATGCTGTTGATATCGCCCAAGCCGTGGTCGACCGGATGGTCGATTCCAAAGATCCTCGCTTCAAAGAGGTGATGACCAGTTTGGTAACACACTTGCATGCCTTCGCGCGCGAAGTCGATTTACGCCCCAATGAATGGATGACGGCGATACAGTTTTTGACCGCGACCGGTCAGCAGTGTGATGAGAAACGGCAAGAGTTCATTTTGCTCTCTGACACCTTGGGTTTATCCATGCTCGTCGTAGCCCTTGATCAAGCGCGTGGCGCGGCCGCCTTGAAAGCCAAGGCCACACCGTATGTGGCGACCGAAGCCACGGTGCAAGGGCCTTTCTTCTGGCCGGGGGCGCCCAAGCTGCCTTTAGGCGCGGACCTCGCGGAGAAACGAGACTCCACACCGACTTATTACTCTGGCACGGTTTCGGATACATCGGGCAAGCCGGTGGCGGACTGTGTGATCGATGTCTGGTCGGGTGATGATGAGGGTCTGTATGACCTGCAAAAGGGCGAAACGGCTCCGATGGAATTGCGCGCGCAGTTTCGCAGCGATGCTCAAGGCCGATATTATTTTTGGTCCCTGAAGCCGACTTTGTATCCGGTGCCCGTGGATGGCCCGGTCGGTGTCATGCTCACCCGCATGGGACGTCACCCGTTTCGTCCCGGGCATATGCACTTCATGCTCAACGCAAAGGGTCACCAACCTCTAATCACACATTTGTTTGTGAGCGATAGTGACTATATTGAGACTGATGCAGTGTTTGGCGTGCGCGATAGCCTGATTATTCCATTCAAACCTCAGCCTGCGGGACAGGCCCCGGACGGTCGGATGTTGAACCAGGCTTGGGCGCATGCGGAGTACGATTTCCGCTTGGTGGCGCAAGCCTAGGGCGAACCTTCATTAGGGGTGGCGCCAGTGATTGTTGATGACGATAACCCCTTTGAATTACGATTTGGAGACTCCTATTTCGACGAATGAATTGGTGAACGTGGACGCGCTACGGGCGCTTGCGACGTCTGATCCCATGGCGAGCGCTTGTAATTGTTCGGTGGGCGTCTGTTCGTCATGGGAAGGGGTTCCCGGCCATCGCTGGCCGAAGGAAGTCATGCAAAAGCTGGGTACGCTGCGCGAAAGCTTTGAGGTGGAACCTGGCTTTGAGGAATTTCATTTGAATGGGTCGCGCTATGAGTCGGAGTGTGCGCCGATCGCGCCGCGTTCGTTTCCATACAACCGTTGCGATTTGTATCGCTGTGCGGAATGCTGTCGGGTGCTTTTGAAATATACCGAGGTGGGTGGGTACTATGTTGAAGATCGCGTGCGATTGTTGCAGTTCGATCTTATTGTTGATGGGTGAATTCGCTGTGCGCTAGCCTCGTCGGCCGGGGCGGGTGGCGCCGCTCTTGTCCCCCGCACCAGCCGTCGGCTTGCGCTCACTCTGATGTTGGCCTTGCTGCGCCTCAATTGAGGTAGCTTCCCAACATCACCCGCCCTTGCTTGACTACCAAGGGGTCCGGGCAGACGGCAAACCATTCAATCAACTGCTTGCGGGCTTTTTCGCGGTCTGGGCGAGCTTCGGCTCGATCCAGGCGCACGACTTCGATCAGCTGTTCGAAGGCTGCCTCGTACTCGCCTTTGCGTACTAAATACTCGGCCCATTCAAAGCGGACCGGGAAGTCTTTTGGATTAGCCTCGAGCTTCTTGGTCCAGCCTTCGACGTCCCCGGTGATAGGCGGTTGCCTGGCGAAGGCAAGGCGGACCTCCAAACCTTTCAGGCGATCTGCAAGTTTGGGGTTCAGCTCTTCCACGGCAAAAATACCGAGCAGGGCTTCGACATCGTCGAGATCGCCTTTGACCAACAAGAACTCGGCAAGATCCAACCCGATCAAAGCGTTGCGCGGCTCCATCACCTGAGCGGAGCGCAGAAGCTGCTCCTTTTCCTCGTCGTTCTCGGCCTCAGCGGCGGCAACGCGCATTTGCTCGGCTTCTGAGACCAAGTGTTTGTCCAGGAATTTACGGATTTGGCCTTCGGGCAAAGCACCCGTGAAGCCGTCGATCATTTCGCCGTTTTTGATGAGACGGCAATCGGGAATACTTTTGATTTGAAAGTAAGTCGCAAGTTGCTTTGCTGCTTCAGTATTCACCTTGGCAAGATAAAACTTGCCGCCGTAAGCCTTGGCGAGTTTTTCTAAAATCGGGGAGAGCGATTTGCAGGGGCCGCACCAGTCGGCCCAAAAATCGATCAATACTGGCACGGTCTTGGAGAGTTCAACGACCTTCTCATTGAAGTCTACTTCTGTGACATCGAAAACGAATTCGTTGGTAGGTTGGGCTGTGGTCATGTTTGTACCGATCTATGGGGCGTGCGTACTGGATTGGCTAAGTGCATCTAAGCTTTGATTATCGCCTGAATTTCAGCCGCACTGAAGCCCGCTTCGGTCAGGACCTCCGCAGTATGCTGACCGAGTTGGGGCGCTGGGCGGCGCACACTAGGCGGGGTGCCGCTCCAAGTGCCCGGTGGCTCCAAGCTTCGCAGTCGACCCTCGCTGGGGTGCTCACGCCAAGCAAAAGCGCCGACAGCCTCTAGATGCGGATCTTCGAGAAGCGTTTCAAGGGTATTGAGAGGAACCGCAGGAATGTCGGCCTTCTGAAAAAAATCTAACCAGTGCTCGGTGCTTTGCCGGGATAGAATCTGCGCGACTTCTCCGTAGAGGGCATCGATGTGCAGGGTACGCTGGGTAATGGAGCCCAGCTTGGGGTCTTGCGAGAAGCGTTCGGGCTGCCCCAGACCTGTGAAAAAACTAGCCCAATGCTGGTCGGTGTACAGCAGCACGCAGACATGGCCGTTACTGCTAGGAAAAGGGCGACGATGAGGGGCGAGCTGGCGAGCGTAGCCCATGCTGCCCAAGGGTGGATCAAAAGTCTCACCACTCATATGGTCGCCGAGTACAAAGGGCACCATGGTTTCAAACATGGGCAGTTCAATACTTTGGCCTCGTCCGGTTTTTTCGCGCGAATAAAGCGCAGCACATATTGCGCCGACCGCCACGTGGCCGACAGTGCGGTCGATAAAGGCCAGGGGCACATAGCGAGGGGTCGCGTCGCCTACTTTGGCGACCAAGGTAGGAATGGAGGCAATTCCTTGAATCAAATCATCGTAGGCCGGCTGACTTGCATAGGGGCCATCCTGGCCGTATCCAAAGAGTCCACAGTAGATGAGCTTGGGGTTGAGGGCGTGGAGCACCTCAAAGCCCAGGCCTAGCCTTTGCATCGCTTGAGGACGAATGTTGTAGATCAGGACATCACTTTGCTCGGCCAGTCTGAGCAGTGCGGCCTTGCCTAGGGTAGTTTTGAGATCCAGCACAATCGAGCGCTTGTTGCGATTCATGTGCAGAAAGATTTGCCCCATGCCGGGGTTTCTCATCGGGCCAATCCCGCGCACCGTGTCGCCACCCTTGGCCTCCACTTTGACAACGTCTGCGCCGTAATCCCCGAGCATTAAAGTGGCCAGAGGGCCCATCAAGACACTGGTGAGATCTAGCACTCGCACGCCGGAAAGTGCGCCTGCGAGGTGGCAAGGTTCGGGGATAGTAGTAAATGCGCTAGCGCTGGTCATAAAGTCGTCGATTTAAAGGGATCGACGACATTGTAAGAGCCAGGTGGGCATCGTGGGTCATGCGAACCCTTGGGACTGGCAGGCCCAGCGTTCAATCAACCCTGCCGAAGAGTTTTTAGCGGAAGCGTCCACCCCGTCCACCCCAACCACGGGAATAGCCGCCATGGAAACTGCCGCCACCGCCGTAATAACGAGGCGCTGCATAGCCATAATAACGCGGTGCGTAGCTGTAGTAGGGGTAGTAGTAGGGCCGCCAGGCGCCCCAATAAAGCCCGAGCGTAAACGGCACCCAAGGGTAATAGTAGTAGTTCCGCGTCAAAACCTGAGGGTTATCAACGGTTGCCGTGTTCACGGGTGCAGCCAGTGCCGCATCGACGACTTCTTTGGGAACCCCATTGGTGGCCATTAAATCAATGTCGGCCTGCTTGAGTGGCGCATTCAGCCCGCGACTGGTGATGTCGGCAATCAGCTCTGCAACCGGACGACCACCCTTGGTTTGGGTCAGAATTTCGGCAACGGACAATCCGCCGTTCGGCGGGATCTGGGATTGAGGCACTTGCACGCTACGAACCAGTTGCGGCGGCTGATTGGCCACCGGTACCTGTGTGCCAGGGTAGGTCGGGGTGCCAGGACCGGGTGCAGGCGCATAGACCACGCCCGTTGGCGAATAAGGGGTTGCGCACCCTACCAGACCGAGCGCGGCGAGCGCCATTATGGCTAAGCCAAGCCGAGCGCCCGGGCTCGAGCCTGTGACTGGCCGGGTCAAGGAAGATAGTGTTGACATCTCGCGATCCTTAAAAATATTCAAACTGCTTAGCCAGGTTTTGTATAAACTCATGGCTAAGACTTGGTACGACTTTAGGCGCTTGACTTACCGAATCTGTGCACGAGAATAGAACGGGTGGCCCAGGCGTGGCGTTGACCCGATCACCTCTCAAGATTGCCAGATTCTCCGAGAAATTTCAGTGAAATCCACACACTGAGAGGAATATGTCGAGGTTAAAGTTGTAACACTTGTAAACCCTCAGGTTTTAGTGGCGCTGGTTTATGCGAGCTGAGAGCTTTTGTCAAGATTTTTAAGGATTTTTCCGGCGTGGTCAGTCGTCAGCTTCGAGCACTTTACCCGCATGCTCAACACGGGGTCGTCAATGTGCCCGCAGGCGATGCACTGAACGTTGAAATTCCTTATGTGATCGAGGGACGTGGGCCCCCGCTGCTGTTGCTTCATGGCCATCCGCAAACCCGGGTCATTTGGCATAAAGTGTGGCCGGAATTAACACAGAGATTTACCGTGGTGGCCTCTGATATCAGGGGTTACGGCGATGCCGGCAAACCCGAGGGTGGCGAGCGCCAGGCGGCCTATAGCAAACGCGAAATGGCCAAGGACCAGGTGAGACTGATGGCACACCTCGGTTTTGCAAAGTTCCGCCTGGTCGGACATGACCGCGGTGCAAGGGTGTCCCATCGTTTGGCAGCGGACTATCCCAGCGTGGTTGAAAAGCTGAGCGTTTTGGATATTTGCCCGACCTTGGCCATGTATGAGAAAACCGATATGGCTTTCGCCCGAGCCTATTGGCACTGGTTTTTTCTCATCCAGGCCGCCCCTTTTCCGGAAAACCTGATCAATGCCGATCCGGTCTACTACCTCGGGCGATTAATGAATATTCGCAGTGATGGCGTGAATCCCTTTGCGAAAGAAGCGATGCAAGAGTATCTACGCTGCGCTCAGAATCCTGAATGTGTGCGCGCAATATGCGAAGATTATCGGGCGGCGGCAGATATCGATTTGGAACATGATCGCGCCGATCGTGCGGCAGGCCGGAAGCTGTCCATGCCTGTGCAGGCGCTGTGGGGTGCGCGCGGCGTGGTGGGCTTGCAGTTCGAGCCGCTGCAAGAATGGCGCAAAGTGGCCGATAATGTGGTGGGAGAGGCCTTGCCTTGTGGTCATTATGTGCCGGAAGAGGCTCCAGAAGCTTTATTAAAGGCCCTGCTCGACTTCCTGTAGAACGGGTGTCGCGCCTTCCCGAAGGTCTTTTTAGAATTTTTTTATGAATCCATAGGAGTAATGAGAATGCATCGGATCGCGGTTATCCCTGGCGATGGAATTGGCAAAGAGGTCATGCCTGAGGGCATTCAGGCGGTGGACGCTGTGGCGCGCAAGTTTGGCATCAAACTCAAGTTTGATCATTTCGATTTTTCGAGCTGGGACTATTACGAGAAGCACGGCAAGATGATGCCGGACAACTGGAAAGAGTTGGTCGGTGGTCACGACGCCATTTATTTTGGCGCGGTCGGCTGGCCCGAAAAAATTGCCGACCACGTCTCGCTTTGGGGTTCTTTGATCCTGTTCCGCCGCGAGTTTGATCAGTATGTCAATCTGCGACCCGTGCGCCTCATGCCCGGAGTGCCCAGCCCTCTGGCCAATCGCAAGGCCGGAGACATTGACTTTTATGTCGTGCGTGAAAACACAGAAGGCGAATACTCTTCGGTGGGTGGTCGTATGTTCCCGGGCACGGATCGCGAGTTCGTGTTGCAAGAATCGGTTTTTACGCGCAAAGGTGTAGACCGCATCATGAAATTTGCCTTTGAGCTTGCTAAAAAGCGCGACGCAAAACATGTGACCTCGGCCACCAAGAGCAATGGCATTTCGATCTCCATGCCTTATTGGGACGAACGTTTCGTAGAAATGGCGAAGCAGTATCCTGGTATTCGTACCGATAAATTTCATATCGATATCCTGACCGCTCATTTTGTTCGTAACCCCGACTGGTTCGACGTCGTGGTGTGCTCCAACCTGTTTGGCGATATTTTGTCGGACCTTGGGCCCGCTTGTACCGGAACGATTGGGATTGCGCCCTCGGCGAACATCAACCCAGAGCGCAACTTCCCGTCGTTGTTCGAGCCCGTGCATGGGTCTGCGCCGGATATCGCGGGCAAGGGCATCGCCAACCCTATTGGGCAGATCTGGTGTGGTGCCATGATGTTGCAGCATCTTGGCTACCCTGAGGCTCATGACGCCTTGCTCAAGGCGATTGAAACCGTGACGGAGCACGGACCTCGTACCGGTGATATGGGCGGCAAAGCGACGACCAAGGAGGTTGGTCAGGCGATTGTTGAGGCGCTCGGCCAGGTTTGATCGACTCATTAAATGATGCGTAGTGCCGCGCCTGAGCTGGACCCTCATTGCTATCGCCAACTATTGTTGACCAGCTTCCATGCGGCCGTCGCTGCTGCTGACCCGCGTAAGATTCTCGCCAACGCGATGCCCAGTGCTTCGGTCTTGCGAGCCTATGGTCGCGTGGTGGTGGTGGGCGCGGGTAAGGCGGGAGGCAGTATGGCCGCTGCCGTTGAGGAGGTTTGGCTGGCCCAGGGGCTTGCATTTGAGAATTTGCACGGGCTGGTCATCACACGTTACGGCCATGCGGCGCCTACCCAATGCATTGAAATCATTGAGGCCGGTCATCCCGTGCCCGATCAAGCGGGCGAGCTGGCCGCACATCGAATCTTGGAAATGGCGGCTTCGCTTTCTGAGCAAGACCTGTTGATCGTCTTGGTATCCGGTGGCGGATCGAGCCTCTTGAGCTTGCCGGTAGCCAGTGTACCCATGGCCGACTTGAAAGCACTCACTCAGGCGCTTCTGGCGAGCGGCACGCCGATTCAAGAGATGAATATTGTGCGCAAGCACTTGTCGCGGATTCAGGGCGGGCGCCTTGCTCAAGCCACTCGTGCGCGTGTGCTGAGCTTACTCATCTCGGACGTCCCAGGCGACGATGTTTCGGCCATTGCTTCGGGGCCGACGGTACCCGATCCCTCGACGTTTCAAGACGCTCTGGACGTTTTGCAGCGCTGGGAAGTGCAGGCTCCGATCAGCATCTTGCGCCATCTCGAAAGCCATGCTCAGCTTGCCGATTTAAATCAGGAAACACCCAAGCCGGGCGATAAGATTTTTGGGCGCTGTGAAACTCGTCTTATCGCAACTGCGAGCCAGAGCCTCACGGCCGCTGCGCAAGTGTTTCGTCAAAAAGGAATTCCTGCGCTGGTGCTGGGAGATGCGATTGCCGGTGAAGCGCGCGATGTCGCCCAAGTGATTGCGGCCATTGCCAAGGAAGCGCATTGGCGCGGCGAAGCTTCGCTGGGCTTGGCTCAGAGACGACCGCTGGCGATTATTAGTGGTGGTGAGTGCACGGTCACCCTGCGCACCCGAGTCATGCAGGACCAGTCGATCCCTTCGCGTCCGCGGGGCGGACGCTGCAGCGAGTTTTTATTGGCTCTGGCGCGTGAACTTGAGGGTCTCCCCGAGGCATGGGCTCTCGCGGCAGATACGGACGGTATTGATGGTAGCGAAGATCATGCGGGCGCTGTCCTGACACCGGATAGTTTGCAGCGTGCCTACTCCTTGGGACTCAACCCGCGCCAACTGCTGGACAGTCACGACAGCTGGGGCTTCTTCAGTGCCTTGGGTGATTTGATTGAAACCGGACCGACGCTGACCAATGTCAATGATTATCGGGTTGTTTTGCTTGGATAATTCAATGCCTGCCAGCTTTTCTTTGTCGCTCACTCATGACTCTTTTTTATGACCACCTCTGATTTAATCTTGACGCAACCGGACGACTGGCACCTTCATCTACGTGATGGCGAGGCCTTGAAAGCGGTGGCTCCCGCGAGCGCGGCACAATTTGGCCGCGCGATGGTGATGCCGAACCTCAAGCCGCCGGTCACGACCACCGCGCTGGCGACGGCGTATCGGCAACGGATTTTGGACAGCCTACCCAAAGGCAGTCGCTTCCAGCCCCTCATGACCCTCTACCTGACCGATTCGACCCCGGCGAGTGAGATTCGACTAGCCAAAGCCAGCGGCATCGTTCATGGAGTGAAGCTTTATCCGTCCGGCGCGACAACGAATTCCGATTCAGGGGTGAGTCGAATAGATAAGGTGTACCCGGCATTGGAGGCGATGCAAGAGGTGGACATGCCCTTGCAGGTGCACGGTGAGGTGGTGGATGCGGGTGTAGACACTTTCGACCGAGAGGCCGTGTTCATCGACCAGGTCATGCTCCCGTTGCGTGAGCGTTTTCCTGACTTACGCATCGTCTTTGAGCATATTACGACAAGCCAAGCTGCACAGTTTGTGACCGATCAATGCCAGGCTGAGCTGGCCAAGATTGAGCTGGTCAAGCGTGGGGACGGTGTCCTGAGTCGGTCTTTGCGAATGGCTGCCACCATTACGCCTCAGCATTTGCTTTTTAACCGCAATGCTATTTTCAGCGGCGGCCTTCGGCCGCACTGGTATTGTCTGCCCGTTCTAAAGCGTGAAGAGCATCGCCTTGCCTTAGTCGCCGCAGCGACAAGTGGTTTGCCCGCTTTCTTTCTGGGTACCGACAGCGCTCCTCATGCGGCGTATTTGAAGGAGCATGCCGCAGCTTGTGCTGGCTGTTATACCGCTCCGCATGCGCTCGAGCTCTACGCCACCGCCTTTGAGAGAGCTGCTGCGCTCGACAAGCTCGAAGCTTTTTCCTCTCATTTCGGGCCTGATTTCTACGGGCTGCCCCGCAATGCTTCCAAGGTGAAACTCAGGCGCCATACCTGGACGGTACCGGAGCACTTGCCCTTCGGAAGCCATACGATTGTGCCTCTTGCCGGTGGTGAAACCTTGGACTGGAAGTTGGAGTAGGCAAGTGTCGTCGCCTCCAGAAAGGCCGAGTCCTGCCTTGCTGGCGCATCGCGCCTTGCTACCGTATTTTGAGTCTCTTGATTCGCTGATCCAGCTCGACGGCGAGTCACGTGTGGCCGCTATAAACGCGCTCGCCATGGAGAGAAAACTTCAAAACAGCTTCGATCAAGCCCTGAGATTCCGCACCTCCCAAGGAGGCGTTAAAGCCACCGACTATGAATGGGCTATCGCCGGTGCCAATGGGCTCGAGCCTGCCTATATCGATACGCGGATTGACGGCCATGACGGCCAACATGATTTGTTGAACGCGCTGGTCTGGCTTCGCTTTCCGAAGACCAAGGCCTGCTTGAACCGGCTGCAAGCTCTGGAGATCGCGCCACTCATCGGCCAGGGATCCAGCCTGAGAAGCGCACGCAGAGATCAAATTACCTTGTTTGATGAGAACGGGGCGATCCTTTTGACCCAAGACGAATCTCTTGTGGCGGCTCTCAACGCCCGTGATTGGCAGGTACTTTTCTATCAAAAACGTTCGGACTTGATCCAACATGCGAGCTTGCATGTGGTCGGCCATGGCTTGCTACAGAAGTGCCTTGCCCCGTTTAAATCCATGACGGCGAGAGTATGGGTACTTCCTCTGCCGGCCGACACCGAGTTCGAAAAGGTCGATGAGCATTTGGCAGCAAGTCTTCGTGCGGCCTGGCCGGTCTGGACCAAGAGACTCCTGCCCATCGCGGGTTGGCCGCTTTGGAGTGACCAAGTACAAGACGAAGCCTTCTATTCGGACCAGACGGTGTTTCGTCCATAGGGTGTGGTCTCACCGCACTGAGGTTGGCCGCACGAAAAATCCGCGCTCTAAGAATCATCGCACAAAGAATCATCGCACTAAGAATCATCGCACCAAGAATCATCGCACTAAGAAGTGGCAGAGCGAGGCACTGGTTTTTTGGCAAGCAGAAAGAATAGCGAGCCGCTGCCCACCAGTGCGGCGAGCACGGTGAAGCCAAGTCGGTAGTTCCCGGTATGATCGGCGAGGATGGCGGCCAGCATGGGGCCACCCACTTGGCCCAAGACAATGACCATCGATGAGATGCCGAGAATCATGCCGATCGATTTGCTTCCAAAGTAATCGGCGCGCATCGCCTGCATCATCGGGCCGCGCATCCCCCAGGCCGTGCCGTGAATGATGGCGAAGGCGCTTAGCATCAGAGCGCCATTGGCATAGGTGAGCAGCAGCAGGCCGACTGCATGACAAAGCATGCAGGCCGCCGAAATGAAGCGCTTTTCAAATCGATCGCCAAGCAGGCCGCCGAGCAACACGCCGGCAATTTGGGCAAGGGTCAAGAGTGTAATAAAGACCGAGGCCTGGGCAACGCTATAGCCCAAGGATTCGCGCATATGAGTAATGGCGTGAACATTCACACCGTACACCACCAGTAGGGCAAAACCATGGCCTAGTGAAATGAGCCAAAAGGCGCGCGTGCGTAGCGCTTCGCTGGCTGTGAAATCGCGCGTGGCCTGAAGCACCGAGCCATGGCTCGGCGCGACTACCGGCGGCTCGCCGTCAACGAACTCACCGTGATCGGCCGGGTGGCTTTTGAAGACCTTTGCCAGCGGAAAGCCAACGAGTAAAACCAGAATGCCCGACCCGAAGGCCGTCGGACGCCAACCGAAAGTTTGCATGCTCCATGCGACTGCCGGTACGAACGTGCCGCCCATGGCTAAGCCCAGGGTGAGAAAAGAAAGTGCTCGGGCGCGATGTCGCTCGAACCAGCGAATGACCGCAACATTGAGAGGGAAGTAACCGCACAGGCTCGCACCCAGTGCGATGGTAATGATGGCCACATAAAAGCCAAACAGAGTGTTGATGGTGCTCAGGCCAATGAAGCCAAGGCCAAAAATGACCACGCCGGCACGAATCATGCCCTGCGGGCCGAAGCGATCAATAATCCAGCCCAACAACGGGCCGAGAATGGCTGCTTCCATGGGCTGCATGGCGGCGGCGCCCGATAAGGCCGTTTTGCTCCAGCCGAACTCCTCAGTGAGTACGGCGAAATAGGCTCCAAAGGCGTTGTGCAACAGCGCCGCTTGCAAAAATTGCATGAGACAGGCGGCGCCGACCATGCGCCAGCCGTAAAACGGGTATTTCCGAATCAAAGAGAACATCTGGTGACATTATAGATTTCCAGGCACTCCCGCTCACTCCGAAACGGGCATTTACGGACCCCTTGTGGCTGCACCAGTCATTTCTGCGTCGCTCCTTTGCATCGCCTCGTTACGAAATGGCAGCGTGTCCACTTGGGCCTGGACTGGCACAATCCCACCGTGATGACCCCTGATTTCCCCTTGCCCGCCACCCCTGCTCGCGCGCCAGAAGCTCCCGAGCTTGCCCTCACCAAGACCGGGAGGCCGGGCCTGGACTGTTTGAGAATCGATGCGACGAGCTTGGACACGACGCACCTTTCCAGCGAACTTCAGTTAGCGCGTTTCGTGGTGCACACGACCCTTGCCGGCCAGCCTGGTACTGAAATTGCCGCGCGCACGGGTGCGATACTGGAGGCCGTCAATACCATGGAACAGCAAACAAATGTCGTGCCTTTTTGGGCGTCGATACGTTAAAGTTCTCGACACGTTAAAGTTCTCACCATTGCGCAAGCCTTCACTTTTCAACTCGGATATTTTATGAAAATTTTAATCACTGGCGGCGCTGGTTTTCTGGGTCAAAGGTTAACCCGCGAATTTGCACAGGCCGGGAAAGTCATCGTGAACGGCGTTGAGCGCGCCATCACGGGCCTTTGCGCTTTTGATCAGGCTGAGGGTGCGTTTAAGCATCCACTCGTCAGCAATGTGGCTGGGGACATTTCGAGTGCCGCGAGCGTCGCCGGGCTGGTCGATAAAGATACTGGGTTAGTTGTGCACTTGGCGGCGGTGGTCAGCGCAAGCGCGGAGGCTGACTTCGATTTGGGCTTTCGCGTGAATCTGGATGGCACACGCCATGTGCTCGAGGCCTGCCGTCGCCAAGGTACTCGGCCAACTTTTCTATTCTCAAGCTCCATTGCTGTTTTTGGCGGCGATCTGCCCGCCCTGGTGACGGACAGCACGACCCCAACCCCACAAGGCTCCTATGGTATTCAGAAGTTGATCGGTGAGCATTTAGTGCAGGATTACACCCGAAAGGGTTTTATTGATGGCCGTGCAGTGCGTGTGCCGACCGTCGTGGTACGCCCGGGTGCGCCCAATGGGGCTGCGTCAGGCTTTGCTTCAGGGATGATTCGAGAGCCACTGAATGGCATCGCTTCGGTGCTCCCAGTGCCTCTAGACACTGAAATGTGGGAAGCCTCACCGCGAGCCGTGGTCGGAATGCTTAAACATGCCATTGCCCTGGACGCGAAAACCTGGGGCTGGAACCGAGTATTGAATTTACCCGGACTGGTCGCCCGAATGGACGAGGCGGTGGCCACTCTGCGCAAGATTGGAGGCGAACAAGCGGCCTCACTGGTCAGTTTAAAGCCAGACCCCGCGGTTGTGAATTTGGTCAGCACCTGGGCGGCACGTTTCGATACGTCTCGCGCCAATGCGATGGGCTTCGTCGCCGACCGCAGTTTTGAGGACATTGTTCACAGTTACATCGAAGAAAACCTCC
>JAYUOT010000284.1:0-13141 GCA_043760705.1 Betaproteobacteria bacterium | reverse complement strand
TATTCAGTTCGTCTCCAGCCACGGTTGAGAAAATGCTACAAACTACAGTCGGTCACAACGGTAATCGAAGCGCCGACATTCTCACCCATGAAGGGCCTGTAATTTTCACAGGGAGCGCCATCCCTCACCTCGCGGCAGAAGTTGCCAAAAATTTGGGTATCCCTGTCGGCAAGGCCACCGTGGGGCGTTTCTCGGACGGCGAGATCATGGTCGAGATTCTCGAAAATGTGCGCGGTCGCGATGTCTATGTCTTGCAATCCACTTGCGCGCCAGCCAACGACCACATCATGGAAGTCATGATTATGGTCGACGCGCTCAAGCGCGCTTCGGCGGGCCGTATTACCGCCGCTCTGCCTTACTTTGGCTATGCTCGCCAAGATCGGCGCGTACGCTCCATGCGTGTGGCGATTAGCGCCAAAGTGGTTGCTAATATGCTCCAAATCGCTGGGGTAGATCGGGTGTTGACGATGGACCTGCATGCCGATCAGATTCAAGGCTTCTTCGACGTGCCGGTCGACAACATTTACGCCGCACCGCTTTTGCTCGCCGACATCCACAAGCAGCAGTTTGAGAATTTGATGATTGTGTCGCCCGATGTGGGCGGTGTGGTTCGGGCGCGCGCGCTCGCCAAACGTCTCGATTGTGATCTTGCCATTATCGACAAACGTCGCCCAAAAGCGAACGTCTCTGAAGTGATGAACATTATTGGTGATGTAGCGGGCCGCACCTGCGTCATCATGGACGATATGGTCGATACCGCCAATACCTTGGTCAAAGCCGCGGCCGCACTTAAGGAGCACGGTGCGACAAGAGTGTTGGCTTATTGCACCCATGCCGTGTTATCGGGCGGCGCAGTAGGCCGT
Organism: Betaproteobacteria bacterium; assembly: GCA_043760705.1. GTDB lineage: Bacteria > Pseudomonadota > Gammaproteobacteria > Burkholderiales > Burkholderiaceae_E > JAPOKJ01. Next base: position 12,278 of record JAYUOT010000284.1, on the reverse strand, counting down.
GTGGCAGATTCCCCTTTGGACGAGTTGGTCGTGACCGATACGATCCCGCTGCCACGCGATGCTAAGAACTCTGAAAAAATTCGCGTTTTGTCGAGTGCCCAATTACTGGCCGAAACGATCGCCCGGATCAACCGTGCAGATTCTGTCTCTTCATTGTTCGTCGATTAAGTTTTTTAGCGCTGAGTGCATGCCGATTGTTCGGTGAGCGCTTGGCATATTGTCACCGTCTGTGTCTCTGGTCGCGGAGTTAGACGTTTTTAGGAGAATACGATGAAAATCGTCGCTGTTTCGAGAAAAGTACAAGGGTCGGGTGCGAGCCGCCGACTCCGTAGTTCCGCCAAAGTTCCTGGCATTGTGTACGGTGGCACCGTCACACCAAGCATGATCGAAATCGATCATAACCCGCTCTACCACGCACTTCGCGTCGAGGCCTTTCACTCTTCAATCCTGGATATGGAGCTGGACGGTCAGGTCGAGAAGGTACTGCTACGCGATGTGCAATGGCACCCCTACCGCCCTCTGATTCAGCACATTGATTTTCAGCGCATTTCGGCGAATAGCAAGATCACAATGCGTGTACCTTTGCACTTCTTGAATCAAGAGAATTCGCCTGCAGTGAAGTTGTCCGCAGCCATCGTTTCGCACATCGTGTCCGAAATTGTTGTCTCCTGTCTGCCTGCAAACTTGCCTGAGTTCGTGAGTGTTGACTTGGCAAACCTGGAAGTTGGTAAGCCCTTGCATATCAAGGATATTTCCTTGCCAGAAGGCGTAACCGCTGTGGCCACTGGTAATCCAGTGATTGTGACTGCATCGGTTAAAGGGGGAGGCGAAGAAGAGCCTGCTCCCGCCGCCGCGCCCGCTGCTGCGGCTGTAGCCCCCGCCGCTGCTGCCAAGAAAGACGACAAGAAGTAAAGCGCTTCTTTATCTTTGAAACCCGCTGGGAAAGTTCCTCGCGGGATTTTTTACGTCAATTCGTCTTTGATGCAGCGAATAAGGAACCGGGGCATGGCGTCCTCGGGCACTTCGACAGTTTCCACACCTGTTCGTAAGGCCCGTGAGACTCTGTAGCAAAACCCATCAGGCACTGCTACGGCCCTTTTTTTGGTGTGGCTCACAAACAAATGTTCAATCGCCGTTTGATCCTCGACGCACAAGCTCGCGAGAGCCAACTGGCCTCGGCTCTTAATTCTTGAGCCCTGGCCGCTTAGCCCTGCCAGGCCACCAATACGTTCAATGGTGAGTAAGTCCATGGGTTAAAGCCTGAGTTATAGTGCGTTGGCCTGATTTCATCGCCAGTCTCGCTGGCACGCCTTCTGCCGCCCACGCTCCTAGCAACCTACCTCGAGCCAAGCGTTGTTGATCACGCTGTACACGGATGGATCGCCGGGAAAGAGGGTCGCGGCTAGGCGCCGGGTCCGATTGGCAAAGGTCTTCATCTTCATTTGGGGTTGCACGGGTAAATCGGTGAGCGCTGCATACCAAATCTTACCCGCCCTTTCCCAGCTATTCCCGCCCAAAGTTTTCGCTGCCTTGGAAAAAGCAAGGTTGGCGATGCCACTGCTTTCATGAGGATCCATGCCGGGTCGGTACTGTGAATAGTGCGTTGGCTGCCTCGAAAGGCAATGTTTGCCCGCCGGATTGACCAAGTCACGCAAACACGTGTAACCCCGATCAAGCGCACCGGGTCCTAAGATGTCCCGCCCGATCAGCCAGTCGGCCTGATTCGCGCTTTGATGGGTCCGCCATTGGCGAAACATCGAACCAAACACATCGGACATACTTTCATTCAGCCCGCCAGCCTCATTGGTATAGACGAATTGGGCACTAAATTCGGTGACGCCGTGAGTGAGCTCATGAGCGATCACGTCGCTGGATTTTGTGAAATCAACAAATATATGACCGTCGCCATCTCCGTAGGTCATTTGCGTGCCGTTCCAGAAGGCATTGTTGTAGTCGACACTAAAGTGGATGGAGGACATTAAGGTCTTACCGGCATTGTCGACAGAATTGCGACCGAAGACCGACTGATAGAAGTCCGCAACGGCGCGAGTTTCCGTCAAAGCGCGACGCGCGGTGGGGTCCGTCGTATTTGCGGCCAGCGGAGTGCCGGGTAGCGCTGTACCATGCCCACAATCGTAAGCGGTGATCGCCGGTGGGCCGATGGGAAGCGCTGCTCGTGCAAGCATGGCCCGGGCGGCCACGGCGACCTTCCCATGAGCCGTTCGGCCTGTGCGCCATTGCTTCTCGAACAGGGCTGCATCTGCAAACGACTTGCGTTCGCTCGCGGACAGTTTTCTGTCTCGGGCGAAGCGATCCAGCACATTTGAAGGAATAATGAAGCACCGGCAATGCATTGCAGCTCCTCGTCTAAACTATTGTGGTGTTGCATCGATAACTTAGCAAAGTTATGGGTGAAAAATCACATTCCCCTATCCTTTTTAAAACATCATCCTTCAAGAAGAGGATGGACTCTCAAAAAAAAACTAATGGCAATTCGCTTAATCACTGGCCTCGGCAATATCGGCAAAGAGTATGAGGACACGCGTCACAACGCGGGTTTCTGGTTTGTGGACGAGGTGAACCGCTCTCAAGGGGTGACCCTTGCGAGGGAGGCTAAATTTTTCGGCTCTTCCGTCAAAACCAATATCGCCGGGCAGTCAGTATGGCTGCTCAAGCCCTCCACGTTCATGAATCGCTCTGGCCAATCGGTGGCCGCACTCGCCAATTTCTACCGCATTCTGCCTGAAGAGATCCTCATTGTTCATGACGAGCTGGACCTACTGCCTGGGCAGGTGAAAATGAAAAAGGGCGGAGGCCATGCGGGGCACAATGGCCTGAAAGACATTCAGGCCCAATTGGGTACAACAGATTTTTGGAGAATGCGGCTCGGTATCGGTCATCCCCGAACTCTCAATTTGACCCAAGAAGTTGTCGACTTTGTTCTGCACGCCCCGAGCCGCAGTGATCGTCAAGTAATTGATGAATGCATCGCTCACGCCTTGCCCTGCCTCCCAGATTTTGTCGCGGGTCAAATGGAGGTGGGTGTGATGAAGCTCCACAGAAGATAGAAAAATTGTTAAATATCGGCTGTAACGCACCGACTGTCGGCTTTCAGCTTGCGTACAGGAAGCGCAACTTGTAGCGCGAGCCAAGGTCTTCTAGATTCGGGCAATCCTCGAAACGAACAAGACAATGAACAAGCTCGATACATCCTTTTCACAGGCCAGTGCGGCCGCGATTCCGTTCGCACGGTTTCAGGAGCGGCACATTGCCTTCGCAAGTACGTCGGCGGAGTTTGCAGTGAATTCGCGCTGGCTGGTGATCGAGGATTCAACCCTGTTGCTGAAGGCCGCGAATATGCTCAAGGCCGGAAGCATCGTATTGCCGTATAACATCGCGACAGGCTTTAGATCGCTTGCCAGACTGGTTGCTGCGCTTAGAGATCTTGACAAGGATGCGATTCGTATCGTGGTCCGCGAACAAAACAAGCGTCTGCGACTGCCGCAGACCACCTCCTTGCTCAGGCTAGGGGTATCCATGGTGCTGCCTCGGGAAATGACCGGAGCCTCCGCCCGGCTCCAAGTGCAAACCCTCGAGGGAACCAACTATCGATCTTTGTTTCGACGGGATGTAGAGCGTGTCGTGCGTGAATCACGCTTTCCTCTTGCCAAGCAGCAACTCTCAGCACCAGAGTTTCGACTTCATTGCGAAGCTGTGCTTGACCCCACTCAACCCAGCTTGCCGCACACCTTGGTTGTCCTGCATCCCATGACGGGACAAGCCGGAGAGGCTATCGCCTCAAGCCTTGCCCGAGGCTTGCGTGACGGTGTCTACCTGATGCATCCGGAAGGTATTTGGATTCTCTTGATGGCCTGTAGGCCGCTTGATTGCCAAGTGGTTCTCGAACGTGTACTGGGTCAGCGCTTTGAGAGTTTATTGAATGGATGGAGAAAAGTCGGCAAGTCCGAGGACATTCTTAAGGCAATCCATGCGATGGATACAGAGCCTGTCACTCAGGATCTGATCGCTGCTTAGCCTTGAATAGGCCGCAAGTCGTCACTCTTCACGGCTTTGTGACTCCCCATACTAACGACAAGCTTTACTTGGACTGATGTTACTTCGGCTGATTACGAATGCCTGAAATCACTTGCCCAGCAGGGCCAACATTGGCCGCCGATTCCACGTGCCCGGTCTGATCATCAAAGAAAAAGTCCGGTTCAAACTCGCGTAAGAACGGCCCCTTTTCAAGTCCGCCCAAGAACATGGCCTCATCAATCTCTATGCCCCAATCCATAAGCGTGCGCACCGCGCGTTCGTGGGCAGGAGCGCTACGCGCGGTGACCAAGGCGGTGCGCAGCTTCATGGGCGAACCCTCGGTCGAATGTCGCTGCTGCAAAAGCTGCAAGGCCTCCAGCAGTGGTTTAAAGGGTCCGGGCGGTAGAGGCTTGGTGGCCTTTAAGGCCTCATGCGACTGAAACGCCTCCAGGCCCCCTTGCTGGTAGACCTGCTCCGATTCATCTGAAAAGATGACTGCGTCCCCGTCAAAGGCAATGCGAATTTCATCGGGGTGCGATTCTGAGGCTTTTACGGATTGCGGAAAGACCCGCGCCGCCGGAAAGCCTAGCTCGATCGCGGCGCGCACATCGTCCTCATTGGCCGACAGGAACAAATTGGCACTAAGTGGTTCAAGAAACTTCCAGGGCGCGCGACCACGAGTAAAGACACCGCGCTCGATTCTTAAGCCTTCGGCCTGAGCGGAACGAAACACGCGCAGGCCACTGACCGGATCGTTTCGGGACAGGACCACAACCTCGATAAGTCTTTCTTCAGGCAGCGCATCCGGGGGGTCGAAGCGCAGAAGCTTCTTGACTAATGCAAAGGCCACGCCGGGATTTGCCGCCACATCGAGTCTTTGTCGTTGCAGGGCCATGTAACTCTGGTCGTTGGCTTGCTCAAAAACGCGGTTCTCCTCCTCAAAATCAAAGAGTGCACGCGAGGAAATCGCCACAACCAATTTACCGTCTAAACTTGCGGCCATTCTGTTTCGTTTCGCTTAATCATTACAATGTTCTGACATTGTAAGACTTTGAGGTGATCGATCTTGCCTGGGTGCTTGCTAAACTCTCGTTGTACGTGATTCGCCTTCTCTCTATTCTCTTTTCCGTGGTTGCCATGTCCGGTTCTGTCGCCGTATTGTCAATAAAGCTTTTTCTGGCCTTGGGCGTAACCACGGTTTTGGCGCAAATCGTCGACCCTGAATCGACCCCTAAGGCGATCCGTGTCGAAGCGGACAACCCCTGGAGTTTTGGCTGGCAGGCCACCTATATCTGGCAGAACAAATCAGCTTTCAGCGCACCGTACACGGGCGGCAACAGTCTGCTCCCGAAGCAGGAGCTTTCCTATTCATTCACCACGACTGGCTTTATCAAATACAAACCCTGGACGCCCGGCGAGTTTGAACTGCACGCGGAGGCCGCTCAGGGCGTTCCTCTTTCGCAATTAACTGGCTTAGGAGGTCTGAGCAATGCCGAATTGGCCAGGACCTCAGGCTCTAATCTCACGGTATATCGCGCCCGCGCTCTTTATCGCCATCGCTTAGGCGCTGAATGGACTTTTACTGCAGGCAACTTCTCAGCGCTAGATGTGTTTGATGGCAACGACTTTGCACATGATCCTCGCCTCAATTTTCTCAACTGGACCTTCCTAACCCATGGGGCCTGGGACTATCCTGCCGATGCGCGAGGTTATTCCTGGGGCGGCTCGGTGGAGTATTTTGGCCAAGATTGGAGTCTTCGTTTGGGTCGATTCGTCTTGCCGAAAGAGTCCAATGGACTGGCCTTAGATCCGGCAATCTTTGCGCGTTACGGCGATGTACTCGAATGGGAGAAGCCGTACAAGTTCGGCGCCAGCGAAGGCCCAGACTATGCCGGCAAACTGCGTCTCATGGCCTTTCGCAATACCGCCCGCATGGGCAGTTTTGATGCCGCAACCCAGCTCGGAATTGCTACTTCAAGCGTTCCCGATCTCGCCAATACCCGTGAGATGCGCAGTAAGGTCGGTGTCGGTGTCAATGTGCAGCAGCAGCTCGGCAAAGACCTTGGAGCGTTCCTGCGTTGGAGTTGGGCGGATGGTAAATCAGAGACCTATGCTTTCACCGAAATAGATAGCAGCTTCAGCCTCGGCGCCGTTCTCAAGGGAGGCGCTTGGGGCCGTCCTCAAGACAGCTTGGGTTTTGCGCTGGCTGCCAATCGTATTTCCAGCGGGCGGCAAGCCTACCTTGCCGCAGGCGGGCAAGGTTTCTTCCTGGGTGACGGGCGACTCACTTACGCGCCAGAGCGCATTTACGAGTTGATCTATCAATTTAAGGTATCCAAAAGCTTGAGCCTGGCTCTGGACTACCAACGTATCAGCGCGCCTGCCTATAACGCAGATCGTGGCCCGGTTTCGATTTTTGGACTGCGCGCCCATATCGAGCAGTAGAAAGGCTTTAGTCTCAACGCATTCATTTTGTTTCAAGGTCCGTGAGTGCTATGCGTCCTTTCTGGAAAGAATATGATCTTCCCGCAATGCGGGCGGAAAGCCACTTTGGGGATCGGGTCGCTTTATTTATCTCGAATAAACTTGAGTTTGTGCTGGCTTATTTCGCGCGTCAGCGCTTGGGCGCAATGACCGTTCCCGTGAGTATTTGCGAACAAGCTTCCTGAAAGTATTCAGGTGGAGTCGCAACCTTTACCAAGAAATCCGAACGGCAAGCTCATGAAAAGGCTGATGCGCGAAAAACTACTGGCGCATGACTAGTACACCCCATGATGGTGGAGATTGCAAAGTGAAAGCGAAGGAGATGGAAACGACTGAAGCGCAGGCTATCGAACCCGTAGGAGTAGCCACTGAAGCGCTAAATTACATCGACCTGCTTGATCGTGCCGGTCGCACGGCGGCAGCACGCCCCGCCCTAAGCGATGAGCACAGCACGTTCAGCCACGCCCAGCTCGCGAGCTTCACCTATCGAATTGCCCATGCCCTGAGGGCGCAGGGCTTCTTGCCTTCTGCACCCTATGCTATCCTAAGTCCCAACACTTGCTTCGCCATGGCAGCCTTGCTAGGAGGCATGCGGGCGGGTGGTGCATGGAGCAATGTCAACCTGCGCAGCGGCGCCAGCACCAATGCGGATGTTCTTTCGCGGGGAGGGTGTGTCGCCTTGTTCTTTCACAGCTCCGCCATGGATCAGGTGCGCGAGATTATTGCCCGGGCGCCGAGTTTAAGAATTCTGGTTTGCGTCGATCAGGACCTTGACGCCTACCCGAGCCTGCAGCGTTTTGCCAGCAATGCGTCGAATGATCCAATCAATGTTCGCTTGGGCCCGCAGGCCACTGCGTTTCAAGGCTCAACTGGGGGTACCACCGGTGCGCCCAAGATCACGCAGGCCAGCAGTGCGCTGATGACCTGGAATGCCGTTGGCTTCATGACGGCACTTTCCGACTTTAATGATGATCGCCCGCCCGTGAATCTTGCGGTCGCACCGATCACTCATGCAGGTGGTATTGTGGCGATGGCAACCCTCGCGATGGGCGGCGAAGTGGTCTTGATGGCGAATGCAGATTTGGGCGCCCTTTTGGAAACCATTCCAAGGCGTCGCATCTCACTACTTTTTTTACCGCCCACTCTAATCTACATGTTGATGAATCATCCGCAAGCGCGTACGACCGATTTTTCGTCACTGCGGTATTTGATGTCAGCGGCCGCGCCCCTGTCGACCGAGAAGATCGCGCAAGCGCATGCACTTTTTGGTCCAGTAATTTGTCAGTCTCTAGGTCAGACCGAATCAGGTTTTCCGCTCACCTTCATGTCCCGAGAGGTAGTGAGTGAGGCGCTCCTTGATCCCAGCAAGGCCAAGCGCTTACGCTCCGTAGGTCGACCCACGGTCAACGTCGCTGCCATCGAAGTGGTCGATGATGCTGGCCTTCTACTCGGCCCGGATGAAGTGGGCGAGTTGGTGGTACGTGGCCCGACCCTCATGTTGCGCTACCTGAACGACCCGCAGGCAAGTGAGGCCATTCGACTTCGAGAGTGGCAGCGCACGGGGGACGTCGGTTTTCGTGACAGCGATGGCTTTGTCTATTTGAGTGACCGCAAGCGCGACCTAATTGTAAGTGGGGGTTTCAATGTGTTCCCTCTCCAGGTCGAAGAAGTCCTGAACCAACACCCCGCCGTACAAGACTGTGCGGTGATTGGCGTGCCTGACGAAAAGTGGGGTGAGGCCGTGAAGGCCGTGGTTGAGTTGGCTCCAGGAAAAACCGTCACCGAGCAAGAGTTGATACATTTGTGCCGGGATAAGTTGGGAAGCGTCATTGCCCCGAAATCGGTGGACTTTATCGCGCAGTTGCCTCGTAGTCCGGTCGGCAAGGTACTTAAGCGCACCTTACGTGAACCGTTTTGGGCCGGAAAAAATACACGCATCTAGGTCGCTACCAGCTCATTGTTACGAAGTGCGAGAATAGGTTTGTTTGGCCCTCTAAAAGTGAGCAACTGTGACGATATTTACCGGATTGAAAGTTCTGGACGTGGCAAGCTATGTGGCGGCACCCGCAGCGGCCACGATACTGTCTGATTTTGGTGCTGAAGTGATCAAGATCGAAACACCTGACGGAGGAGACAAACATCGACAGCTCTCCAAGCTTTCCGGCCTGCCTCAGAGTGAGCATAACTTTGCGTGGGATTTCACCTCGCGCAACAAGCGCAGTCTGGCGCTCGATCTCAAGCGCCAAGAGGGCCAAGCGGTTTTGCAGCGACTGGTGAAGCAGGCGGACGTGCTGATCACGAATTTCCCTATTAACATTCGTGCCAAGCTGGGCCTCGACTACGCCTCGCTTTCTGCGCTTAACTCACGCTTAATTTACGCCTCGGTCTCCGGGTACGGAGAAATCGGGCCGGAAGCGCATCGCCTGGGGTTCGATTCGACAGCTTACTTTGCGCGCTCTGGCATCACGGATGTTATCAGGCCGCATGAGCACGCGCCACCCGTGGCGAGTGCAGCCGCTCAAGGTGATGGGCCGACTGCAAGCACCTTGTATGGTGCCATCGTCACGGCACTCTATCAACGCGAGCGCACGGGTCACGGTGCCAACGTCTTCACCTCGCTCCTTGCGAACGGATTCTGGGCCAATGGCATCATGATCCAGGCGGCACTCTCTGGCGCGCAGATGGTTCACCGACAGCCCCGGACTGCGCCGCGCAACCCCTTGAGCAATTTCTATTTGTGCCGCGATGGGCGTTGGTTGTCGGTGGTGATGGTCAACGAGGAGAAATTATGGCCCGTACTTATCGATCAATTAGGAGTGATCGAGCTGGGTCGGGATGTGCGCTTTACCAGCAGCCCGGCACGTCGCACCCATACCGAGGCCCTGACCGCCGAGTTTGATCGCGTGTTCTTGCAGCGCGATGCAGTGCAATGGCAACAGCATTTTCAAGCGAGTGGTCTGACCGTGTCTGTCGTCGCTAAGCTCGAGGATGTTCCGGTTGACGAGCAAGCGCATCTGGTCGGGGCCATCGTCGAAGGCGATGGCATGGGAGGTACGAATCGCACCGTCGATAGTCCGTTCAGAATTGCGGGTGTGACTAAGACGCGGCCCCAGGCGGCCCCGAGCCTTGGACAGCACAGCGACAGCGTTTTGGCTTCCTGCGGATTTCAGGCGGAGGAAATCAGCGAGCTGCGTCGTCAAAAGGTCGTGGTTTGATCGTGGCAAACTCGTGATCTGATCGGTCGCGACTCTGTTTCTGAAAGCCACGTGGCCTTCAATCGGCCGAAAGGTCAGGGCTCGCCTAGTCTCATCAGCGTCGTCATTGCTGCATTCAGCGGCACCGGCACACCGTATCGAGCACCCAGACGTACGACCACCTCATTGCGTGCCACCCATTCAGTGGGTAGGCCAGCCATGCGGTCTTGAGTGATCGAAGGCATGTGCCCGGCGCTTGTTTTAAGCGCCGCATTTAAAATATCGGCGGCTGCACATTCGGAAAAGTGCGCCCCAGTGGCGCACCCGACGGCGACGATTTCCTCCATGAGTGCCAAGCATAGCCCAGCTGCTTGGGGATCGTGCAATACGTCCATGTCGCGACGCGCAAGAACACAAATGGCACCGATTGATGCGTTCATTAAAAGCTTCCCCCAGGCCGCACTGGTCCAATCCGCGCTCAACTGAATATCCAGAAAGGTGCCCGCGAAGAGGCTGGCAACCTCTTCGCCGAGCTTGCCTGATGGGAGGATAAACTTAGCTTGGCCTTCTCGCACGGCATGGCCAGGTCGCAGACGATGGGCCGAGCAATACACCACGGCGGGCACTAGCAGGGAAGCTTGTCGTTTCGGGTCGTTTGCATGCAAGGCGCCCAGCAAAATCGCTTCGGTACGCTCAATCTGGTCGACTCCGTTTTGAGCAATTAAGATCGGTGTTTCACGTCCCAAGGCTTTCTCCAAAAACGACACAACAGACGGAGTTTGATGGGCCTTGGTGGACAGCACTAGCAGATCGATGTCGTCGAGCTCGTCAACACGGGTGATACAACGGGGCGAAAATTCAATGCGACTGTTTGAACTATCCAACTGAAAGCGTTCAAAAGCTTTTCGGACGATAAAGAGGACTTCGTGCCCTTGTTCATGCGCGGCGGCTGCAACACAGCATCCGATCGACCCGGCGCCCAGAATCGCGATTCGTTTGGTGGCCGAGGATTTGGGGCGAGCGGGCATTTTTGGGTTATAACACTGGCAACAAGCCTAGCCTTGATAATGCAAGCATATTTGAAAACCTTTCTTGGCACCTGTAGGGAATCATGATGTCCGACGCTCTTTTAATCATTGATGTCCAGCGAGCCCTGTGTAGCGGACCGTATGCCGCATTCGGGGCTGCGCGCGTGGTCGATCGCATTAACCTTGTTTCTCGAGCGGGGCGTGAACGTGGCGCACTTGTGATCATCGTTCAGCATGAGGCCAGGGACGGGCCCTTGGCCTACGGCACCGAAGGTTGGCAACTTGCACAGGGTCTGGTCGTGCATTCCAGCGACACCTTGCTCAGAAAGCAAGCGACAGACTCGTTTCATAGCACCAAGCTGCACGAGTTATTGCAGCCCCATAAAATCACGAACCTCGTCATCTGTGGTCTGCATAGTGAGTTCTGCGTCGATACCACGACCCGTCGGGCGCTTGCCCTGGGCTATCCCGTAACCTTGGTCGCGGACGGTCACTCCACCATGGATAATGGCGTGTTAAGCGCGGCTCAAATCTCGGCGCACCACAATACAACTTTGACAAACATTAGCAGCTTCGGCCCGAGGGCTAGCGCGCTTCCGGCCGACCAGGTGCGTTTCGGGTTCTAAAAATGAAGCACTGGATAAAAACCACGTTCACGCAAGCCGCCTGGGCGCCCCTTGTGGTCTTTCTCGTCTACGGTGTTGGGGCAAAAATCTTCGATGCTTACTTAACGTTTCCCGATCTGGACATTCCAACCCACTTCCTGGGGGGTGCGGCGATGGCTTACTTCTTCGTGGCTGCCATTGGGCATAGTCAGCATTTGCTCGGCGCAATTCCGCGCGCGATTCAAACCTTGCTGGCGATTGGGCTAACCACCTGGGTGGCGGTCGTTTGGGAGTTCCTCGAATACGGCTCCGATACCTTGCTACATACGGAAATGAATCTTGGGGTGCGGGACACTTTGTCCGATCTGTTCTTTGGGGTGATGGGGGCGTTGGTGGTCGCTGGTTTGAGCTATCGCCAGCTTAAATTTGCGACGACCCGGTAGGGTTAATTTTCTGCAAAACCGATTCCCTACGTGGGACCGAGGCTGTGAAGATTTCTGGTCTTAAGGTCTGCGAATGAAGCGCCGCGACCCAGCGTCTTCGTGCCTTAGGGAGAGACGGATAAGGTCGTTGAATAAGCTCTATTTGAATTTGGCCGCCAGTGCTTCGGTGCTACGTGCCAGAAGGCCAATGTTGGCGCCGACCGCCACAAACTGTCCGCCCGCAGCTAAAATTCGGCGTGCATCTTCTTCGACAGGTGTCAGGAAGCCTGGCGCCCCTTCGGGCGGGTAGCGGGTGTAGCTCACGGCGGCACGGGCTTCGTCTGCGTTTTGCACCATGGGGATGAGCAGGGTACGCACGCCAATATCAAGCAGGCGCTTGATGGCCACCATATCGTTCCAGGCGACGCGAACCACGGGCTCTACCGAATATTGACTCGCGGCCTGAAGCTGCGACAAGACGGACTCGAGGTCGTTAGGAGAATGCTCGGT
>JAYUOT010000283.1:0-13177 GCA_043760705.1 Betaproteobacteria bacterium | reverse complement strand
CATGCAGCTTGGCTTCAACGTCCTTGCTGTATTTCTTGTCGCGCTCAATCTCTTCAACCAGGCCAGAATGCTTTTGCTTGGCAAACTCTTTCAAGGCTTTCTCTGCCGCCAATGCTTTGGGCACGGGGATGTCGTCGAAGTATCCGTTGTTCGAGGCGAACAAGATCAGCGCCATCTCCCAGACTTGCAAAGGCTGATATTGAGCCTGCTTCATCAACTCAGTCACCAGGCGACCACGCTCCAACTGCTTACGGGTGGCCTCGTCAAGGTCAGACGCAAACTGCGCAAAAGCGGCCAACTCACGATACTGGGCGAGCGCCAAACGCACACCGCCGCCGAGCTTCTTGATGATGTCGGTCTGAGCGGCACCGCCCACACGAGACACGGAAATACCGGCGTTAATCGCAGGACGGATACCGGCGTTAAACAAGTCGGTTTCCAGGAAGATCTGGCCGTCGGTAATCGAAATCACGTTGGTGGGCACGAAGGCTGACACGTCACCGGCTTGAGTTTCAATGATCGGCAAAGCGGTCAATGAACCAGTCTTGCCTTTGACAGCACCGTTGGTAATTTTTTCGATATGGGCAGCGTTCACACGGGCTGCGCGCTCAAGCAAGCGGCTGTGGAGATAGAACACGTCGCCAGGGAAAGCTTCACGGCCAGGCGGACGGCGCAGCAGCAAGGACACTTGGCGATAGGCCACGGCTTGCTTGGACAGGTCGTCATACACGATCAGCGCATCTTCGCCGAGGTCGCGGAAGTATTCGCCCAAGGTGCAGCCGGAATACGCAGCGATGTATTGCAGCGCAGCCGACTCAGAGGCAGTGGCAGCCACCACAATGGTGTATTCCATCGCGCCGAGTTCGGTGAGTTTGCGCACCACGTTGGCAACGGTGGAGGCTTTCTGACCAATCGCGACATAGACGCAGTACACGCCCTTGCCTTTTTGGTTGATGATGGTGTCGAGCGCCACAGCCGTTTTACCGGTCTGACGATCACCAATGATCAGCTCGCGCTGGCCACGGCCAATCGGCACCATCGAGTCAATCGCCTTCAGGCCCGTTTGCACAGGCTGAGACACAGACTGACGGGCGATCACACCCGGCGCAACCTTTTCGATCACGTCGGTTTTCTTGGCATTGATCGGGCCTTTGCCATCAATCGGCTGGCCGAGGGAGTTGACCACACGACCCAGCAGCTCGGGGCCGACGGGCACTTCCAAAATACGACCCGTGGCTTTGACCACATCGCCTTCAGAAATATGCTCATACTCGCCCAGTACCACGGCGCCCACTGAGTCGCGCTCCAGGTTCAAGGCCAGACCAAAGGTGTTACCGGGGAACTCGATCATCTCGCCCTGCATCACGTCGGACAGACCATGAATGCGGCAGATACCGTCGGTCACTGAGACCACAGTACCTTGATTCCGGGTGTCGCCCGAAACCTGCAGATTCTGGATCTTGCTCTTTAGCAGTTCGCTGATCTCTGCGGGATTCAGTTGCATAAAATTCTCCTAAACTTTTAATCTTGAATAATTCGTGACTAGGTCGAAACCAGGGATTTCGAAAGCTGGGCTAACTTGCCCCGTACCGAGGTGTCCATCACCTCATCACCTATCTTGATCGAAACACCGCCAATCAAGTCACCATTCACAGAGGCCGTCGCCGACACTTTCTTGCCGACTTTGGCTTCCAGGGTTTTGACAATCTCGGCTAACTGGGCGTCGCTCAAAGGGAAGGCGGACTCAACATGGGCATCCACCACCCCTTCTTGGCCATGCTGCAATTTGGCAAACATGGCGGAGATTTCAGGGAGGACAGAGAGCCGATCATTTTGCGCCAACAGGGTCACAAAATTTTTCTGCTCTTGAGTCAACACACCGCAGCTCTCCGAGAACAACGTGGCCAATTGCGGCACCGTCAGGTTCGGGTTGCCGACCACGGCGCGCGCCTCCGGGGCATTGGCGACTACAGCCAAGCGAGCGAGAGCGTCGTTCCAAGAGGGCATCGCACCCTGCTCACGCGCCAGCTTAAAAGCCGCTTCAGCGTAAGGACGGGCGATAGTTAGCGCTTCAGCCATTGTGCAATGCTCCTAGCGCAGCTCATTTTTGAGGTTGGTCAGCAGATCCGCATGCTTGTTTGCATCGATTTCACGACGCAGAATTTTTTCAGCACCCGACACCGCCAACACCGCCACTTGATCTCGCAACTGCTCTTTAGCTTTCTGCGCGGCCAGATGGGCCTCTTCTTCAGCTTGCTTCTTGGCAGCGGCAACGATGCGCGCGCCTTCAGCACGGGCTTCTTCAAGTGCCGATGCGCCCTGCTTTTCCGCATTGGCACGCACCTCAGCAGCGCCGTCACGAGCCGTTTTAAGCTCGGCGTCGATACTGCGCTTCGCATTTGCTAACTCTGCCTTGGCTCGGTCGGCCGCCGCGAGTCCATCGGAGATACGCTGAGCGCGCTCATCCAATGCCTTCGTGATCGGAGGCCAAACAAACTTGGCGGTAAACAGCCAAAGTGCCGCAAAGACAGCAATCTGGACAAATAAGGTCGCATTAATGTTCACGACTTAATCCCTTGGTTCTTGGGTAAGAACAATCAATCTATAAACCTCTGCGGGCTTCACTCGCAAGTGAGACTCTTCAGAAGGACCTGCGCTTGCTTTCCGCTCGATACCTCTTGACGATTCAAGAGGTATTTCAGGATCTAAAGCGAAAGAAGATATTTACGGCTGGTATCTACGAATCAAGGGGTATTAAGTACTGATTAGCAAATACGAAGCCCTGGATCACTTGAATGGGTTAGCGAACGCGAACATCATGGCGATACCGACACCGATCAGGAACGCAGCGTCGATCAGACCCGCCAAGAGGAACATCTTGGTCTGAAGCTTGTCCATCAGTTCTGGCTGACGTGCAGCACCTTCAATGTACTTACCGCCCATCATGCCGATGCCGATACATGCGCCGAGAGCGCCTAGGCCAATGATTAATCCGCAAGCGATAGCTACCAGTGCAACGTTGGTCATGTTGACTCCTTGTTTGAAAACTTAGTGTTGAAAGAAAAAGAAAAGAAAATGGTTTGAGAAGACTGAAAACTTAGTGGTGGTCGTGCGCTTGACCCATATACACCAGGGTCAGCATCATAAAGATGAAGGCTTGCAGAGCGACGATCAGGATGTGGAAGATGGCCCAGCCCAAACCCAGCACGAAATGCAAGCCGCCGAGATACCAAACGCCGGTCGCGCCAAGGAGCGCGATCAACATGAAGACCAGTTCGCCCGCAAACATGTTGCCGAATAGCCGCATGCCGAGCGATACCAGGCGAGCCAGATACTCAATGGCTTGCATCCCCAAATTGAGTACGCCAAGGATCAAGGCATACAAGGGATTTTTGCTGGTGCCAAAGGGCGCCGAAACCAGTTCATGCAAGAAGCCACTGGGCTTCTTGATTTTGATGCCGTAATAGATCGTGGAGGAAATCACCACCAAGGACATCGCCAGGGTCGCGTTCAAGTCCGCCGTAGGCACCGCACGCAAATAGGGGAGATGAAAAATATTCTCGGCGATCCAAGGGAAAAGATCGAGAGGGACAAAGTCGAGGCTGTTCATGAAGAACACCCACATGAAGCAAGTGAGCGCCAAGGGAGCAATGTAGGTGAGGTCGCCGTGCACAATTGACTTGGCTTGTTCATGCACAAACTCGAGCAGAGCTTCGATCGCGCCCACGAACCGGCCAGGTACGCCCGAGGTGACGGCGCGAGCAGCGGCGAACATCATGCCACCGGCCAGGACAGCCATGGCGATGGAGAAAAACACCGTGTCCCAATTGATCAGGGAGAAGTCAACGATCTTGGTCTGAGCATGGCCTGAGCTGTTCAGGTGGGTCAGGTGGTGAACGATATATTCTGAAGGTGATGCTGGTGCTTGGCCGGCCATACGCGTACTTCTAACCCTAAAATTCTTTGCACTTCATCTCGACACTTTTCGTGTCGCGACGACTCAATACTTAAATAACCAACGTCTAAACTTCGCGCCTAAAAACACCGAAAAGAACGGCGCTTTCAAAGCGGCAATCAACCCGATGAGCAGCGGCAACCAACTGGCACCCGGCACATATTTAATAATCAGACCGAGCCCCGCCACCATGAGCCCGATCTTCAGGAACTCCCCCAAAAAGAACACCACCGGATAAGACTCCGGCGCGCGCCCCTGATGCAATGACAGCCTGAACGCAAATATTGCATTCGGAATGATCACCACCATCGCACCCAAGGCAAGATCGCTCGCCGTGTCCCAACCCTGCCAGATCCACGCGATCAGACACAGAGCCGCCGAGACGAGCAACTGGGACAAAACCGCTGCAATCATCAAATTTTGGTCGCTTAGTGAATCCCGAATAAAACCTTTAAAGCGCAAATGTTCGCGCATTCGTCAGGCCGCCAAATGAGACGCAGGAGGCAAAGACTCGGGATTCTAAGGGATTTCGGGGTCGTTGGTCAAACAGCTAGCTCTAAAGATCGCCGAAAAGCTGCGTTATTTCAGTAAATTTGTTGCTAAGCAGCAAAAACTCGCCTGACCGCCGCTTGAGCCAGCGGTGAGTGCATGCGATTGAGCTTAACGCCCTAAAAACTGGGGCTCCCGCTTTTCCATAAAGGCTCGAGCTCCTTCGACATGGTCATCACTCGCACCGCAGGCTGCGATCGCTTGGGCAACGGCTTCTAAATCGGGAGCACCTTGTCGAAGAATCTCGGACGAGGTGATTTTCATCGCTCGAATCGTCAAGGGTGCATTGGCAGCCACTTGCTTCGCGTAGGCCCACACGGTCGCCTCTAACTCCTGCGCCGGGACCACTTGAAACGCCAAGCCCATGCGCAAAGCCTCGGCGGCGCCAAAGATTTTGGCCGTGTAGAAAATGTCAAAGGTGTTTTGCACGCCAATGGTCTGGATGAAACGTCGCACGCCGACGATGTTATAACCCAGGCCCAAGCGCGCTGCCGGCATTCGAAAGCGCGCATCGTCGGAACAAAACCGTATATCGCAAGCAGAGGCCACCCCCAAACCACCGCCCATGCAGACCCCGTGAATCTTGGCAATCACCGGTTTTTTGCATGATAAGGGAGCGAGATAAGCTCGCTCGACGGCCTTCTCGTGTTGGACTTGCTGCTCGCGGGCCGCTTGTCGATCTTCAAATTTGGATATGTCGGCTCCCGCCGCAAAAGCCTTTTCGCCCTCCCCTTCCATGATGATGACCCGCACCTCGGGATCGGCCTCCAGCTCTTGCAAGCGGCGTGGGATATCCAGCCACATGTCTATCGACAGGGCGTTGAACTTTGGGGGATTGGAAAAGATCAGCCGGGCAATGCCGGTTTCTTTGACCGCTTTTTTATCGACGATGAGTTCGGCCAAGATAGGCTCCTAAAATGTGTGAATCGTGCCAGCTCGCCGGTCGTCGCGCACGTCCTTTTGCCGCCCAGACTTCTGGCAACGAATGCATACCGCGAAGGCACAAGGCCGCTATTCTGCCGCAAGCTCTAATAAAGCGGCCCAGGCCAGCTCATCTCCTGGCCAAGCCCGCGCTTCAAGGGCGGCCAAGCGGCGTAGCACTTGTACTAACTGCCAAGTCGGCAGCGCGCCGAGCCCAAAGGGCTTGTCGCGCCATAGACGGCGCAGGACATTGTCTGGCACCGCAAAGCGATGGGCGAGCGCTTCGATCACCGCTCGGTCTTGACCCGCATCCACCGCTTGGCGTAGGCTAGCGGCCCAGCGCAGACTATGGATGGTGTCGTTTCTGGAGGTGAGCTTGGCGAGATCTAAGGTGGGGATGGCTGGAGCTAGTCCCGAGCTGCGAGCGAGAGTCACGGCTTCGTCCAGTTCGCTCTCTTCCAAACCAAACAAGTCTTCATTCTCATGGGGGTCGGGTAAGCTCAACAAAGTGTCCAGAGGCACCAAGCTCTCAGCGAAGTAGGCGGCGAAATTGGGCAGTTCACGCAAGATGTGAGCCCGATTGGCGGCATGACGTGGCGACAAATGCAACCAGTTATAGCAACCGAGATGCTGGCCGACACTGGCTTTGGCGAGCTTAGCCAGGGCCACCGGCTCGAGGCAAGATTCCACAAACGCAGCCAAGCGCTGTTCAACCGCAGCTTCACGGCGATCCAGTGAGCGCAGCACACGGCCATAGAAATGGAGTTCAATCAGCTCATCACGCAAGGCCCGGTGCAAGCCCTGTAAAAAATCAGGGTAACGAGTTTCTCTTTGAAACAGACTGTCGCGCTGGCCGCTCTCAAGACGGTGGACAGTATCAAGGTGTTTACCCCAATCGCTACGACGCTTATCAAGAATGGTCAACATGTCACGAGCAAGGCTCGCAAAAAGTACGTCGGTGGTCCGGGCTTGTAGGAGCACCTCCGGTGCGGTTTGGCTTTGCCCGAGCAACTCGATCAGTTGCCGCAACACATCGTCGGCCAAGAGGGTGCGAAAGTCGAACACTCGGCGCTCGTGGTCGATGCCCACAAAGCGCAGGTTATAGCCCCAAGCGCGAGTAAGTTGACCAAAAATAGGATTGGCGAGCAGTGAGAGCCTGGTGGCAATTGGCAACAACAGCACCCAGGCATGCCACTCCGAGGAGGGGTGGCGAAAAACAAGCGCGCGCGGACTCTCTAAATAAACTTGGGAGAGGTGGGCTAGTTCGGGACCGACCTGGCCAACATCCATGAGCTCGCTATCGAGGGGGTAGCGATCTACCCGCCAAGCCTCGAACGATCTCAGGACGCTTCGGCGTGCTTAGCTGCAATCAGTAAGCCGCCGCCCAAGGCGAGAATGAGCGCTGCAACCAGGGTACGGGCCACCGAACCGCGCCACAGTGCTTCAAGACCACACACGAAGGACACCGTCAGCATAATGCGGGCGGTAAGCGCCGTGCGTTGGGCTGGCGTCCATCCAAATCTTGAGGAGGGGGGGCCAACGCGTACTGGGTGGTGGGCAGGTAGACGTGTCATGCAGATAATGTAACCGATTAGCCACAAAAAAGGGAAAGGCACGCCTAGCGGGAAGTCACTAAACCCCTAAAAGGTCAATTTTTACGGCATTAATGGTTAAAAAGCGTATGAAAAGCCCGTCCTAGATGCGATTCGGCCTCTTTCAATACGCTCTGGCGCCAGATCGCTTGGTTCGGCCGGAAAGACTCCAAAACCTCGGCTTTGACTGAGGGCCAGAGGGGATGGTTGTTATTGGCATAATGATGCAACCAGTTGTCGGAGCGCATGGCGCGCAACATGCGCATGATCGGATAGGTTCCGTACTCGGCCGATACAAAGAAAAATCGGCTGTGATCGCCAAACAAGGGGCGCAAGCCCTGATCGATCAAGCCGTTGAGTTTGGTGGACAAGGAATCGCCACTTTCGGTGGACTTCACCGCCTCACCCCAAACCTCCTGACCGAATCGAAAAGCGGGGTCAGTCTTGGGGTAACCCGTGATCAGTTCACAGGCACCTAAATCACCCAAGCCAGTGTGATAGTCCACCCATAACACTTGCTCGGCTGGGGTTAAATACTCACGACTCAAGGCGTGTAAATGCTGAATCGACGGCTGGGTTTCATGGCCTCCAAATTGCACGCCTTGCGGGTATTTGTACTGCCCTTCGGCCACGGCCTGTTGGAAGGCACGCTCACCATGCTTAAGGATAAAGCCCTCAATCGCCTGCCAACGCTGGCCTTCCGCATCGGGGTCCCAATCGGGCGGATTGAGGGCGTCAATCAAAGCTTCATAATCTGGATGCACCTTGCCGGGATCAAAGTACTGGACGGAGTTGCGATTTAAATCGACATTGTTTTCATTGACACGGCGAAGCCAAGCGAAGCCGTAGGGGTTGACGGCGTGACAAATCACCAGGGCGAAATCATCGGGCCATGCACTTAAAGCAGGGATTGGCCTGGTACCATCGCCGAGCAAAGAAACACCCCCCTTCAAATAGTGTTCCAGCATCGCATGCTGAACACCGGCCCCGCAAAAGCCTTCGATGCCATGAGTTCCCGACGACAATACCAACACTCGCTTGGCCTGTCGACCCGAGCCTTTCGGCCCCAGTTGAACCCAATCCAGTGCCAAGCTCTCGCCGCTCGGTCCTTTCGCCGGTATTGCCCGAGAATCCATCGTGACCGTGATCGTTTTGGACCAAGCTCGCGCGCTGGCCAGCAAGCGTTCACGCGAAGCTTGATAGCTGCCCGGAAAATAAAGGTCCGATGAGTCCATAACCATAATCTATTGCTCTAAAAACTTTTACTCTAAAAGCTGGGTCGGGTCCATATTGGCGCCGCAGACCAAGACACCCACGCGTTCGCCAGGCTCAGGCACATAGGCGCCACTGGCCAAGGCGGCCCAAGCGGCCACGCCCGCGGGTTCGGCGGCGATGCGTGCTTCCCTCCAGGCTTGCAATTGAGCCGCCCGCACGGCGGCATCACTCACCAACACGGACCGGGCAATAAACTGCTGCGCAATAGGAAACATCAACGAACCGATACGCTGCGCTCCAAGCGCATCCGCAGCATAACCCGAGACCTCAATGTCGACCGGCTCACCCGCCTCGAGCGCACGATGCAAGGTGGCACAGGTTTGCGTTTCGACGGCGACGATTTTGACGTCACCCCGATACCAAGCGGCCATCCCCCCGATCAAGCCGCCGCCGCCGACGGCCACCAAGACGGTATCAAGCTTCGGGCTTTGCTCGTGCCACTCTCGCGCCAGCGTGCCTTGCCCACATAAGGTTTCGTATTGATCATAAGCATGCGAAATCGGCAACGAATGTTCCTCGGCAAAGCTCATGCTCGCGGCCAGAGCCTCAGAGTATTGACTGCCAATCTGATGCACCTGTGCGTCGAGAGCTTGTAGTTTTTGAACCTTCGCAGCGGGTGCACTCCTAGGGACAAAAATATGCGCCCGGAACCCCAAGGCTTTCGCCGCATAGGCGACCGCAATGCCATGGTTGCCACCCGAGGCCGCAACCATTTGAGTGGCACCCGAACTCAAGCAGCGGTTGAAAGCCCCACGAGCTTTAAAGGTTCCCCCGACTTGCAACTGCTCAAGCTTCAGGGTGACGGAAAGACCATGGATGTCGAGATTGATGACGGGAGTCTTTCTAATGTGCGGTGCGATCCTGGTGGCGGCCTGCGTGATCTCCGCGCGACCGATGCTCAAAGCACCCGTCGTCGCCGGAGACGGAGTCAATTTTCGACTCATACAACATCCAGTTCAAGGCTAGGCCATTCAATCGCCGCAGACAAGCAATGACTACGCCAGCGCTGGCCCTGTATCAGGGGCTGCGCATCGGTGAGCGTGCCGGTCGTGATGATCGCGCCTGGAGGCAAGACCTTGCCTTCCTGGGCTAGACCTTTGACGAGAAAGGCCAAGGCTTGTATCGGCCCGTCCAAAACATTTGAACCGAGACCCTGTTCCACGAGTTGCAAACTCTTTGCTTCATTGCCCATCGCTTCCAAACACAGGGTCGCACGCGCTGCACTCAAGGTTTGGGCAAGCTGGTCCTCGCTGGCCTGAAGGCTGGTGCGCCGGCCGATCAGGAGCGCGCCATGCAGGCCCTGACAGGCGTGAGCCTGCGCCGCCGTAAACCTCCATTGCGGGAAATGGCTTTGGACCATTTCAAAACCATGAGCCACCCAGCCCACCGCTCGCACGATTTCCGGGATCGAATCGTCCTTTGGGGTGGCTCGTAGTCCGATGACAATTTCCGGCTCTAAGCGGGGTTCGACAAAGCGGCCCAGGCTGATCTGCGCACTGATGCCCGACAACTGGGTGACCGTCGTATCGTAAATTGGCGACCATATGGGTCGAGACACACCGTACACCGGCCAAAGGCTTCGGTTGGTAAAACCGATTTTGTAGCCGAGTGGTTTTTCGCCACGGTCGTAGCGAAGCTGTGCAACCTCGTTAGCAAGGTGCTGAGCCTGGGCGAAGTCCGACAAGGGCTGATACTGATCAAGGCCCAGGCTGCTTGCATGATCGTAGGCTTTCAGAATGGCGAAGGGCGAGAGGGGCAACATACTGGCTTCTTCAAAAATAGGTCCGGGAACTCAGGCAACAGGTCAATGAGTATGCCAGCACCCCGTCAGGGTCGTCCATGGCCAAAATAATGAGGGCGGCTTCACGAATGCCTGCAGCCTCCAAGACATCGATCCATTGTTTTAGGAGCGCGGGTACGCTATACCGGTAGAAGGGATGCTGAAACACAATCACATCGTGAGCCAGGACCAGACTTTGTTCCCTGCGAACGTCCACATGGAAGTCCGCATAGGTCTGGTAAAGGTCATGCCGGGTCACGTGGCGTCCTGGCTCCGCGAGAAGGCTCCGCGCACCCTCTCGCACGGCCCGATGGGCGCGCGAGCGGGGCGCCTCTGGACGGGCATAAATCACAAGAAATTTGTTCATGGCCTTATTGTATGCACCCCTTCGTGAAAAACTCCCGGACGTTGGGCGCTTTCACCTTGCCCGCAAGAGGCTCCGGCGAGATGATGCAAGCCCGCGCCATTGCAGCCGTTTTAGACTGAATTTGTATTGTCCATTCACAACAAGCCGGGTGTATGATTCGCCCCCCGGAGACAGAGTTAGTGTTAAAAACCACCAAAAACTCCCGCCTCGACCCTTCACCCTTGGGTCTGAATGGCCTGCCGCTCGCCCCAAGCGATGCGCTTTGTCGTCCTGCGCCCGGTTCCCCCTCTTTGTGCGCACTTTCTTTATGCAACTTCACTCTCGTTGCCTCCCCTTAAGTCTATCCAGGTGCTCTGCGTAAGCGCATCGAGCTCGGCCAGACGGTATCGCTTTATTTTTGATTTGGAGTCTTTTGATGAACCAACCCTATGCAAACTCAGCCGTTAAGTCGGTCGCGGTTTCTGCTCCCAGCTTTGTCAAACACAAGGGTTTGATTGAATGGGTCACCAAGATGGCCGAACTTACCGAGCCTGACCGCATCGAGTGGTCCGATGGCTCCCAGGAGGAGTACGACCGCCTGTGTGGCGAACTCGTGGCTGCTGGCACCATGACGAAACTCAACCCGGCCAAGCGCGCCAATTCCTACCTTGCCCTGTCGGACCCAAGCGATGTGGCTCGGGTGGAAGAGCGCACTTATATTTGCTCGGAAAAACAAGAAGACGCTGGCCCGACCAATAACTGGGTGGCTCCTGCGCAGATGCGCCAGACCATGGCCGGACTCTTCAAAGGGTCGATGCGCGGTCGCACCTTGTACGTCGTGCCTTTTTCGATGGGCCCCCTTGGCTCACCCATTGCCCAAATCGGTGTGGAGTTATCAGACTCGGCCTATGTCGTGATTAACATGCGCATGATGACCCGTATGGGCAAGCAGGTGTATGACGTGCTGGGCGCTGACGGTGAATACGTGCCTTGTATGCACACTGTGGGCGCGCCTCTCGCCGCGGGCCAAAAAGACGTCGCCTGGCCTTGCAATCCCACCAAATACATTGTGCACTATCCAGAGACTCGCGAGATCTGGAGCTACGGTTCGGGTTACGGGGGCAACGCACTTTTAGGTAAAAAGTGTTTTGCCTTGCGTATCGCTTCCAACATGGGCCGCCAAGATGTCACCAAGGACGGTATGGGCTGGTTAGCTGAACATATGCTGATCCTGGGTGTGACCTCACCGGCCGGTAAGAAATACCACATCGCGGCAGCGTTTCCATCCGCTTGCGGCAAGACCAACTTTGCAATGTTGATTCCGCCCAAGAGCTTCGAAGGCTGGAAAGTCACGACCATTGGCGACGACATTGCCTGGATCAAGCCCCGTGTCGATGCTCGCACCGGCAAAATGCGCCTGTTTGCGATCAACCCAGAGGCAGGCTATTTCGGTGTCGCCCCAGGAACCAATGATCAAACCAACTTCAACTGCATGGCCTCCCTCAAAGAGAACACGATCTTTACCAATGTGGCGCTGACACCGGAGGGCGACGTATGGTGGGAAGGAATGGGCCCAGCGCCTGCAAACTGTATCGATTGGCAGGGCAAGCCTTGGACACCTGCGGACGGCAAGAGTGGTCGTAAGGCCGCCCATGCCAATGCCCGCTTCACGGTCGCCGCGATTCAAAACCCCGTGATCGATGCCGCATGGGATGACCCCGCCGGCGTACCGATTGATGCTTTTATCTTCGGCGGTCGTCGCTCCACCACCGTCCCTCTTGTCTCTGAAGCGCGTAATTGGGAAGAAGGGGTGTACATGGCGGCCACGATGGGCTCGGAAACCACGGCGGCCATTGTCGGTGAAGAAGGTGTGGTGCGTCGCGACCCGTTCGCGATGATTCCTTTTTGCGGCTACAACATGAGCGACTATTTCGCCCATTGGCTCAGCATGGGTAAAAAGCTCGCCGAAAAAGACGCGCTTCTGCCGAGCATCTACTGTGTGAACTGGTTCCGTACCGACGAGAACGGCAAGTTTGTGTGGCCCGGCTTCGGCGAGAACATGCGCGTATTGAAGTGGATGCTGGAGCGCATCGAAGGCACCGCTCAAGGTGTTGAGCATGTGTTTGGCACCTCGCCGCAGTACAGCGACATCAGTTGGACTGGGATCGATTTTCCTGAAGCCAGTTATGCCAAGATCATCTCGATTGATAAGGCGGCCTGGAGGCACGAGTTGACCTTGCATACTGAATTGTTTGAGAAACTCAAACATCGCTTGCCCGAGGAGTTGAAGGCGATTAAGGTCGCTTTGGAAAAGCGCCTAGCGGCTTGATGAACGAGCCAGTTAGGCTGGCCGAAGGGCGGCCGGACTCGTTTCGGGTAGATCTAACCTAGCGTCGTAGTACTTAGGCCTCTCGAATCCAGCGTCCTAGCTTGTCGAGCACAAACTCCTGTGCAGAAAGTTCGGTGACGGTGTGGTCGATTTGGGGATCAAAGTCGACCCGCAAAGGCCCAGAGATCCTGTAGGCCTTGAAGCGATCTCGGAACTGATTCTTGTAGTTGTAGTTGTATAGAAAACTTCCGGTATAGATCAGAAGCAGTCTCGTCTGACGATTCAAAAGTGTTTGTAGCCCCGCCGCAAATTCATCGGGACTGGGCCGATTCAGTCCGGGCAAGGCGCTCAGCGCAGGCTTGGTTGGCTGCGCTTTGATCATTAAGGTCTTGAGCATCTTCAGGCGCAGCAAGCCCCATCGCGCCAGCAT
>JAYUOT010000282.1:0-2728 GCA_043760705.1 Betaproteobacteria bacterium | reverse complement strand
GATTTTTCATGCAGTAGCCGCCTTCGGTAACAGCCGATCGGTATCGGCCACGGGTCACATCTTCGAAGTCAAGGCCCGGCAAGTCCTGCAAAATTCGCCGATTGATTTCTTTCAGGTACGCCGCATCAAAGTCGCGCGCACCTGGTCAAGTCTCAATTACAGGCTGCGCCGGTCGGTGCGAAACCTCTCCATGGCGTGGCGGTCTTATGGCGCAACGGGCTCACTGGCCATGCAGCTCTTCAAAGCTCGGTGCCAAGTAGCCCTTTAGGTCGAATGCACCCTTGATGAACCGATCCGCATGCGCCTGCGCTTACCGAGGGCGCGCGAAGCTCTCAAGACGCACGGATGCCTTTGCGAACTCAGCGGCCTGCTGGCGGCGTTGCTGCTCAGTAGCAGAAATGACAGCTTCCGGGAGTGTTGCGCTTGCGCTCAACCAAGCCCCACTAAGGTATTCCCGCATCAGCTCGCGTACGAATTAGGCTGCGGGTCGGCCCGATGCCGCCGCCGCATTGAACCCGTCCCTCAAACGCTCATTCATCCGAACCAGAAACTGTGCCTCGTTCATACCTACCCTTGGTGGTGTGATAGCCAAACCAAATTAACCGGTGTCGGTCAGATATCGTGAAGTGTAGTACTACCGGGTTCTAATGCCACGGTTTTAGTCAACCTGACGGCGTCCAAAAACGGATGTGGTGTGGCGCCCTTTTTCTTTGTCGGTGAGGAACCGTTCCTCACAAAACAATAGGTCAACTCAGCAGTTTCTTGATCGTCTCCGTCACTTCAGGGAATCTGGTAGGGTCGATGTTGAACAAATCGATGCGCACACTACGGCTCCTGCTGTTGAATTCAAATTGCCCCTTCTGACCACCCTTCCCTTCCAATCGCTCAGTCTTCTTCCTGGTGTGAGGAACTGTTCCTCGCCCAGAGATTAGACGTTTGAAAACCTCAGCCGAGGTCGGTCGAGGTGTTTCCAAAAGCATCGTTTTCGCTATTCCCAGAACGTAATCAGGGTCTTTTTGGAGCGCTTCATTCAGATCAGAAACCCAGCGATATTGAAGATCAAGAGGGCTTACAAACGACTTCAAAACATCGGCGGGCAACCTTGCCAACGCCAAAGCTTTGGTTAACTGACTCTGATCGATGCCGACTTCCTCCGCAAGCCTGCGGGCAGATGAAAACAGTCCTTCATCTAATGCAAGAGCGTACATGGCACCGACCTCATAAGGTCGAAGATCTTTGCGTTGTCGATTCTCTCTATCCATTTCGATGAATAGGTGCTTGTCGTCCATCTCTTCAATGATCGCTAAAACATCGATTCCAAGTTCTAGGCAGGCTTGGTGACGGCGGTGGCCGAAGATCATCTCGTATTTGTCAAACCCCTTGAGGCGACGAACCTTGATGGGCTGCACATTGCCACCTTGAGCTGCGATGTCTGCCTTTAGTCCGTCAAATTCCTTGCCAACAAAAGAGAGTTTGTGGCGGTTCGCCCACCGGCTTCGGACGATCAGATTTGGATCAAGGCGCTTCATTGGCAAACTGCCCTCGAATTCCTTTATTTGCTCCTTGAGCTGGCTGGCTTCTTTAATTGCAGTGGACTGACGATCAGTAAACTGGGCCATCGCGCCAATTGCTGTCTTGGGTTTAGCGCCCTCTTCTCTGCCAAGCCCATGCGCACCTGGCGTAATTGGGCCTCTAGGCGCAAGCACCAAACCGGCCTTGGCAAGTAGCTTCTTTCCCATTTCTGTCTCCTTCTTTAGCCTTTGGCCTTACCAGACTTGGATGTAGTGATCTGCACATCCCAAGCCGCCCGGATTGAGCTTTCAACATACCCAACGAACTGATCGTACGCATCTCTTGCGCGCTTGAAAGTACGCGCGTTGCCGTCGTACTTTTGGATGTCATAAACAGTCGAGAACTCGGCGCTTGCACTACTCGTCACAGCCGTTTTTGGAATCTCTACTGGTAAGACCTTTTCCTTGTATGTGGCTTGAATCCAAGTCCGCACGATATCGCTCGTGGACTCGGAAGCATCAACACGGGACAGCAAGACATGGATGAAGTCGAATTCTTTTTCCAAACCTCGCTTTGTCAGCATTTCATTGCTCAGATCGGAGAACAGGTTCCAGAACTGACTTGCCGAAGCGTAATCCAAAGCATTTGGGGGGAGGGGCATCACCAAGCCGTTGCTAGCCATAATCGCATTAATCGTGATGTAACTAAGGCTAGGCGGACTGTCAATGATGATCACGTCATATTCGTCACGCACATCATCAATTCCAAAATTGAGCACATTCCAAAACTCAAAATCTGGTTCCTGAGTCTGGCGGGCGGGGAGGGCGAACTCGGCGCCAAATAAGCATGGCGCGGCGGCCACCAGGTCAATGCCGTTCCAGTAGGTCTCACGGATCGCATAACGAATCGAAGTTTCCTCACCTAGCGCCAATGGGAGGATCGTGTCCTCTTCAGCAACCTCGGTGTCTGGAAGGATGCCAAATAAAGTGGTCAATGATCCTTGAGGATCAGTGTCAATCATGAGCACTTTGTGGCCCAGCAAAGTAAGACCTTGAGCCAAAGTCATCGCTGTAGTCGTTTTTCCTACACCGCCTTTGAAATTGGCGACTGAAATAGTTATGGCCTCGGCGCCCTTAGGGCGTAACTTGTCTTTTCGGTAGGAACGAATCCAGGTCCGTGCTTCACCAAGAGTGAACTGACGACGGCTACCGGTCGT
>JAYUOT010000281.1:0-2728 GCA_043760705.1 Betaproteobacteria bacterium | reverse complement strand
GGCAGGGCTGCGGGCTCTGGCCGGGATGTTGCCTGTCCATCGCCGTCTTGTCGATGCCGCTGTCGGGCCGCTGTTGCACTGCCGCCGGGCACATGAATGCGGGTGTTCAGTGAGCAGCGCGGCGAGCGTCATCGCCTTCTTTGCCATTGAGGCGGACAGTCACCGCGGAGTCTCTCAATGATCACCAACTCCACGCCGAGTTCGCCCAGCCAGGCGGCCAGGGCTCGGCAGTCACGCCGAAAGCCGCCGGAACTCACGTGTGCGGCGCTGCATCGAGCCGTCGGGCTGCTCGATCAGGACAGTGACCACATGCAGCATGCGGTGCACGTCGATACCGGCCACGCACCGGTATAGGGCTCGCAATCCAAGGTCTTCCATGACGATGCTCCTGTCGTTGAAGTGCCAGGTGGCACACAGGGCGATCACCTATTCGGCCGAGTGCAAAGAGCAATCGCCCGAGGGCTGGAAGACTCCTCGAATCGAACTCGATTCGGGCCTCTTTACCGTTCGTGCTGCAACGCGACCCAAGCGCATGGGCCGCGCCGCGCGACAGTCGGGGGTTCGAGCCAGCCCGGTGCAGGTCCGGTCAAGCGTCGGGGTCAGGCCCTCACTCGTAATGCGACCTCAATCGCCCAGCGTGCCGCCTCGAATATTGCGCCAAACTCGGGCTTTCATGCTCGGGGGCGATGCGGCCGAATCATGAACGGTTAGGCCGCACGAAAGCACGTCCGCGCCCGCTTCACTGCGATGCGCAGTTCCCCTTTTCCCTCACTCCACACGAGGCGATGCGTCCGCGTTGTGGCGAAAACTCGGAAACGTAGGTCCTAAATGCATCAGTTTCCGGCCCCGCCCCTTCACTGATCGGCTATAGTCCCAGGATGAGCGAACCGCCCGTATATTCTATTGGCTATGGGAATCGAAATCCAACCGAGACCATTCAATTGGTGCTGCAAGCCGGATGTGCGTTTCTTATCGATGTCCGTTCCAGCCCATACTCAAAATACTCTCCTCAATACAACCGGGAAGAGTTCGAAAAGGCATGTCATGGTGCGGGGCTAAAGTACGTCTTCATGGGCGACCATCTAGGTGGCCGCCCTCACTCCCCGGATTGCTACGATGCCGATGGCAAGGTCAACTACCAGAAGGTAGAGTGTGATCATAAATTTCTTGCGGGGGTGGCGCGCGTTGAATTAGCGATATCGAAAGGAATTCAGGTCGCCGTAATGTGTAGTGAACTTCGACCTGAAGAATGCCATAGGACGAAGCTTATCGGGAAAGTCTTAACTGAGCGTAGTCATGTTGTGCACCACGTTGATGCAGACGGAACCCTCATAAGTCACGATAAGGTCTTGCTCCGCCTAACAGGCGGTCAGGAAGACTTTTTTGGCCAGCCGGAATTATCCCGTTCACGCGGCACCTACAAGGCACCCAATCCATGATCGAGACGCTGTACACGATCGGCGGTTATGGGTACGATGAAGAGGGCTTTTTCTCAGCGCTCTTGGAAAACCGCGTCGACTGTTTATGTGATATCCGACAAAGACGAGGCATGCGAGGGAGCAAATATTCATTCTTGAATTCTATCCAACTCCAGCGACGACTCTTATTTTTCAATATTGCATACGTTCATATTAAGGAATTGGCGCCGACATCTGCTGTCCGGAGCCTTCAAAGGCACGAAGATTCTGCGCAACGGACATCCAAACAGCAGCGTACGGAGCTTGCGCCGTCGTTTATCGATGCGTTTATTCATGAGGTCCTAGCAGTTCAGACGCCGAAGTCGCTGCTTGAGAGAATTCCTGCGTCTGCGATGCGCCCGTCTTTCTTCTGCGTTGAGCGCACACCCAGCGCCTGCCACCGTTCGTTGGTCGCAACTTGGATGCACAAATCGCTTGGGCTTCCGGTCGTGCATATAGGGGAGGTTTGTGAGCATTCTCATCGTGGCTAAGACGCGCATGAGCTCGGGTCGAGCTTGTGTCGGAGCTTTTGACCTGCAAAGCAAGAGAAATCTTCGCCTTCTAACAGCGACTGGAGCGAATCAGCTAGATTCCACCGCCTTTCAAGTGGGCCAACTTTGGAATGTTGAATTCCATTTCAAGTCAGACTGCAGGGCCCCGCATGTGGAAGACGTGCTGGTTCAGACGGCCACGCTTTGCGGTCAGCAACATCATCTTTCCCAGTTTATCCGCGCAAATTGTGCAGTAGTGGTAGGACCGACATCAACGACATTCGGTGGCCTACTCCAGCAAGATCATTCAGGAGGCGCCGTGTACATCACTGGGCAAAGCGGCTTACCTGCTGGGAGCGTTTGCTTTTGGGAGGCTGATTTTGAACTCGAGCGGAATGATTATCAGAGTAAGGCTAAGTTTCGCTATCTTAATCCGACTGCGCAAGAGGATGCCGTCATTCCCTATGTGGGCTTTCAATCTCCCCCAGCACGGATAACTACGGGTACGCTGGTGCGACTTTCGCTTGCACGCTGGTGGCAAACTCCTGATGCCTCTGCCCGTAGTGACGAGAAGTGCTACTTGCAGGTGTCAGGTATGTACGCCTAATTCATGTTAATGGACGCGTGGCGATCGTCGGTTTGTTTTGGTGAGGTTTAAAAGGCCGTCGGTACTTATCCTCGGTTACGCGCGGCCTAACCCCTCGCTCAAAGGGAGCACCAACGGCAGGCCACCTTGGCCCGGTCGGCGATACGCGGTACATTTTCGCCAACCGGGCCAAG
>JAYUOT010000280.1:0-5502 GCA_043760705.1 Betaproteobacteria bacterium | reverse complement strand
CAAGGCCTGTTCGAGATTGAGTCGAGACACGCCGCTCATTCGAAGCCGACTTTCTAGGGCATCGACCACAGGGGTCAGCACGGCGAAAGCAAAAAGAGGAAAGAGCCCGAGGCGATGCAAGACCGTGTACAGACGATCAAGCCGCTTCGACTGCACATCGTCTTGTTTTTCTGCGGGAAAAAAGCGCTCGAGTGTTCCTAGCACAACGATTAATAGACCAATTTCTAACCCACCAGACAACAATTGCTCGGTAGCATCGAAAGCTTGCTCGGACAAATGATTCAGCCCAAGGCGAAATAGGGCAGGTTGAATCCACTGCTCAAAGAGCCAACCCTGCACCCAAGCAAAATTTCGTGTGAAATGATCCATAAGATTCATATCGATGGACAGAGCAGAGAAAATTTATAAGCGATCATCGAGAAAGCGGCGTTGCGACAATGGTTGCGAAACAAAAACCACGCGCCTTCAAGCCCGTAATGAGTGGTTCTAGCATGGGAGCAAAGGGGTCTTTGCGTGACCAAATTCCCAAGTGGGCCATCAAGATATCACCATCGCGAATTTCAGCCAAGGCCCGGCTCAGGAGCGCTTCGTTAGGATACTTCTCTGACGGTAATTCATCACCCAGAAAACCGGCCTTTGCCCAGTGAACATGCGCGTAACCACAGGCCTGCGCGGCTCGCATCACCGCCGCGGGTGCGCGCCCTCCAGGGGCCCGCCATAATGCCGCCACACCTTGATGGGTCAGGAGCCGAAAGCGCTCATGCACCCGGTCCAATTCCGCGCAAACCTGCCCGTCGCTCCAACGTGCACTCTGGCCTGCCTGTTGTCCAAATTGAGGACGAACCCCATGAACTGCGGCTATCGAGGACGCGATCCCCCCTTGGGCCACCCGCCTGCTAGATACTGGCTCGGCCTTAAAGTAAACATGATCAAAGGTGTGTGAGCCAAACTGATGACCTTCGCTCACTCGTGCACGCCAATATTCACGCCAACTTAAATCAAGCGCGTAGTCGCCCCGAAAAGTCTTCTCGTTGGCCAGAAAAAAGGTGGCCTTGACTTGATGCCGCTTTAGAATCGTTGCAATCGTCTCAGCCTGGTGCATGCCGCCCGTATCAAGCGTGAGAAAAACTTTAGACTTGCACTCGTTTTGGGCCTGCACGGAACTCTGGAAAAACACACTAAGGCTCAGTGCCGACAGGGTGATGCGAGCCGCTAGGTTTAGCGCCTTTTTGCAGCGCAGAAGTGATTTCGCGAGGAAAACTTCAAACAAGTGCGGCCCGATGAGTAAAAAAGATGCCATGCGGAGAGCGCCCGACAGGAATCGCCACCATCAGCTTTTGGGTTTCGGTATCCATCACGCTGACCTGCTTCGTCCAGCGCGAAGTCACCCAGAGCTGCTTGCGATCTGCAGTCAATTCCATGCAATCAGGGCCACCGGGCACGCTCATCGTACTGACGACACTCATGTTTTTGAGATCAAGCCTAGACACTGTACCCGCCACCCGATTGCTCACAAACACATGGCGCTGATCGCCAAAGCCTCGGAAGTTATGAGCACCATTGCCAGTCTTAATTTTTGCCACCGACTTTTGCGCACGCCAATCCACCACGTTTACAAAATCTTCACCCATCACACCCACTAGCAAGTGCTTGTCGTCAGCAGTCATCAAAATTCCCGCGGGTAACTTGCCGACCTGGAGCCGCCAGGCCACTGTGTGCGTCAGCATGTCGATGGCGGCGATCTCTTCGCTTTCCTGCAAAGTGATGAAGCACCAGCGACTATCCGCCGAAAACCACAGGTGACTCGGCGCTCTTGCAAGCGGCAATTTCTTCACCAGACGAAACTCAGGCACGGCCGAACCTGCTTCTTGTTTCATGGTATAGATGTCCACCCTATTCAGTCGCAGCGCCGCACTCACGAACCATTTAGAGTCTGGGGAAAACGCGATCTGGTAAGGATCATCAATGCCCCGCACCCTTTGTAAGACCTTACCGTCGAAAGGGTCGACGAAGTGCAAATCGTTGCTCACGGCGTTCGCAACAATCAAGGCCTTCCCATCGGGTGTTGGATATAAATGATGGGGCTCTTTTCCAACTTCCACCCGCCCGATTTCCTTGTAGGTTTGACGATCCACCAAAGACAGAGAAGCATCACGCGAATTCAAAATAATGGCATAGCCCTGACGCAAGATCGGAGTCGATGGCGCCGCACCACTTTGACCCGCGGTGGTACCAGTGGTCGCTTGGGATTGAGCCCGTACAGCGTTCGCGCCCGCCAACAAACCAGCCATTGCGCCGAGATTGGGAAGTTTTGTCGATGCCAGACCCAGGCTGATCCCCGCAAAACCCAAAGACTTCTTAATAAATGATCGTTTCAATTCAAACCTTTTTACTACTGCAACTCAATAGCCGCCAAACTTGTGCACATACCTTCACGGACGAATTGTGCCAGCTTTGCCTGACCCCGCCGCTCATCCGGGTATATCGGCTCTCTGACGGCCTGGTTCACTCAGAACTGGGAGTTCTCATCACAATGTGAATATGGAACTCCTCGGACTCGTTAGATTTTCCCCCTCTCATGGTGTGATGCAACCCGTTAGATTGGCTTGTGACCGCTTCGAGAGCCTATTGCCGCAGTTTCAGGCGGAAATATTACACCGCGAAGAACTTCAGATGATGTTCGTACTGGGCGATCTCAACAAAGGCTTAGCCTTACTACGCGTCGCACTGGATAGTGCCTCCTTAGATGGTTTCGTCATTAGCGGTGGCCTCGCCCAAGGGATTCGCTCTCGTGCCACTCTGGCGAGCAGCTTAGCGGGCTTTACCGAAGGTTCTATGGAAATGCTGTTCGAGATCGCTAACACCGCTGGCCCTCAAGAAATTGCCATCTCCCCGAAGCTGTCAAGTCTCATTAAGCTGGCAGCTCCGGATTATGCCGATCAGTTCAGACCGGTCACCCATGCCCGTAGCACGGGCAAGGTGCGTAGCCCACTCATCATGAGCGTCGTTTAAAGTCAAAACTGGATCGCCGCCAAGGCCTTCTGAACTCGTTTCACCGATACTGGCATGGCGGTTTTTAGTTGCTGCGCAAACAGCGACACTCTCAGTTCTTCGAGCATCCACCGCAAGTCCTCAAGTCGCGGATCATCCTGATCGCGCAAGTCCTGTTGCAAGCGGTGATATTGTTGCGTAAGCGGTGTGATTTCGCGGGCTAAGGTCGCCTCCCGTGCAGGATCCGTACGCCACTTATCGAGGCGCACAAACACAGCCTCCAAGTAGCGCGGTACATGCTTGATTTGCTCGTCGGGAAGTTCCGTCAAGAATTGTTTATAGACGAGACTGGACAGTTGAGTGTCCAAATCCGCAAGCATGACTTTGGGCAACTGAGCGCGCATACTGGACAACTTCTTTTGTGTCACTTGCCATTGGCTAAGAATGGCATGAGCACTTCGAGCCGTTTCCTGACCGACCAGATTCAGACGTGGCCGAGCCTGCGCCAAAGATTGGTCGAAACTCTGTGCTGAGTTTGGCCAAGGCTTCTTCAAACAAGCGCGATCAATCATCGCCGCGACCAGTTGTGCTTTCAAATCTTCCTGACTCCCAAAACTGGTGAAACACAAACCCATTTTCATGAGGTCGGGGATGTTGCGCTCAAAAAACTTGATCGGCTCTTTCAGGGCAATCATAAATAAACGACGCAGGCCTTGGCGATGGACCCGGGACGCCATACGCTCGTCATCAAACACCTGTAACTCGCAACTATCTCCTAGGTCCTTCAGGCCCGGAAAACCAACCGCCGTTTGCCTACCCAGAGGGCTTTGAACCTCAAGCTCCATCAGTTCAGGTAGGGGACCGAAACTCCAAGCCTCGTAACGTTGGCCACTGCCCGGGCGCCGAATCGGCTCGGGTGCTCCACTCAGTCCAGCCTGGCCGCTCGATGTGGGCCTCGCCGAGCTGATCGCTTTGGACTGAGTAGCATCTTGTGTGGGGACTTGCTTGGTGAGCCGATGAACGATTTGATCCGCATTCGGGTTGAGCGCAACGGGCGACTGGGATTGAAGTGTAGCTTTGAGGGTGGCAAATGGATGGTCTACTCGTTGGGCATTCTGAAAACTAGTTTGAGCAAACCCTCCAAAGTCAGCTTTTAGCTGAGCCAGCATTCGCGACTCCGACAGGTAACGGCCGTGCTCATCGACCAATTTAAAGTTCATCAAGAGATGCGCAGACACCGTTTCAAGCTTGAAATCACTGCTCAACAAACGCATCTGAAGCCTCTCGCGACAATAATCAATGATTGCCTCGACTAAGCCCTTGCCACGACGTAGCTCGGCGCGCAATCGAGCTTGCTCGCTTTGAAGCTCACTCGTCAACTCGTCGCTCGTAGCGCCAGGGCCGTGCCCCGCGCTGTT
This sequence comes from Betaproteobacteria bacterium, assembly GCA_043760705.1. Taxonomy (GTDB): domain Bacteria; phylum Pseudomonadota; class Gammaproteobacteria; order Burkholderiales; family Burkholderiaceae_E; genus JAPOKJ01. Next base: position 1,093 of record JAYUOT010000280.1, on the reverse strand, counting down.
GGCTTCGCCAACCGATGCAGCCTGCCACTGTGCCAGACAAAAATCCTGAGCAAAGGCCTTCACTGGCACCATATGACGGCGCTGTCTTTGCGGCAAAGATTTGATCAGGGCCTCGGCTTTATCTTGCAAGAAACCAGGGACCAACCATTCGCAGGCGGTCGCATCGACCTGGTTCAGCAAGCTGATCGGCACCGTAAGACTGACCCCATCGTCCTTGCTGCCCGGATCAAATTGGTAGTCGAGCGAGAACTCTGCCGAACGCATCTTCATCGTTTTGGGAAAGCGTTCCTGGGCGATACCCTCACTCTCTTTTTTGAGCAAAACATCCTTGCTGAGTTTCAGCACCTGAGGGTTTTGCTGAGAGGCCAGAACATACCAGCTCTCAAGTCGCTTACCCGAGGTAATGTCCTCAGGAAGTTGGGCATCAAACCATTCAAACAGAGTTTGCTCATCCACCAGTAAATCCGGGCGGCGAATTTTATCTTCTAATTTACGCACCTCGGCCACAAGATGGCGATTGTGTTCAAGAAATGGCAGGTGGCGAGCGGCATGACCGGCAATCCAATCGCCTTCTACCAAGGCCTGCTTGATCAGCAATTCGCGAGCTAACTTCGGATCTTTATCTGCATAGGGCACCCGTCTTTGCGAATACAAAGTCAGCCCGTACAACATGCCGCTCTCAAAAGCCACCACCTGACCCGAATTTTTCGACCAGCTTGGCTCACTCCAACTGCGCTTGATCAAGTGACTTGCGGCCGCTTCCGCCCATTGCGGATCGATACGGGCCACGTGGCGTGCATAAAGCCGACCGGTATCGACCATCTCGGCAGCCATCAGCCATTTGGGCTGTTTTTTTATGAGAGCCGAACTCGGGTGAATCATGAAACGGGTCTGATGTGTGCCCTGATAGTGGCTATCCTCAGGCGATTTGGTGCCAAGGTTGCCCAGTAAACCAGTGAGCAGCGCCTTGAGGATCGCCTCCGCTTTTTTGTTGGCGCCGGCCTCGTCGTTAGGAAGATGGGCAACTTCAGAAGGGGCCCGGATGAGCTCGGGCAGGGCAGAGTCGCGCGCTGCGCGGCCGCGGAGATCTCCT
>JAYUOT010000279.1:0-2746 GCA_043760705.1 Betaproteobacteria bacterium | reverse complement strand
TTAAGCGGGCCTCTAGCATGCGCAACTGAATCTTGGCAATCGAAGCAATATTCTTGGGATCGAGTCCATGAAACACCACAATTTCATCAATACGATTGATAAACTCTGGTCTGAAGGCCTTCTTCACCTCATCCATCACAGCAGACTTGATGAGATCAGTGTCGTTGGTTGCAGGGTCAGCCGACAAGCGTTGAATATCATGGCTACCTATATTCGAGGTCATCACGATCACCGTATTCTTAAAGTCAACCGTGCGTCCTTGACCATCGGTTAAGCGGCCATCATCGAGCACTTGTAGGAGCACATTGAAAACATCGGGATGCGCCTTCTCTACTTCGTCCAACAGGATTACGCTGTACGGGCGACGTCGTACAGCCTCGGTCAAATAGCCGCCCTCTTCGTAGCCCACGTAGCCCGGAGGTGCGCCAATCAAACGCGCCACCGAATGCTTTTCCATATACTCACTCATGTCGATACGAACCAAGTGCTCGTCGGAATCGAACAGGAAGGACGCGAGCGCCTTGCATAGCTCGGTCTTGCCGACCCCGGTAGGCCCAAGAAACAGGAAAGAACCATATGGACGGTTTGGATCGGACAGCCCAGCACGCGACCGGCGAATGGCATCAGAAACCAAACGCACGGCCTCATCCTGCCCGACCACGCGATCATGCAATTTGTCCTCCATCTTCAGAAGCTTGTCACGCTCACCTTGCATCATGCGTGCAACAGGAATGCCGGTTGCACGAGACACCACCTCCGCGATTTCCTCAGCGCCTACCTGGGTGCGAAGCAAACGAGTTTTTCCAAGGTGCGACTTCGCCTCGGCTTCTGACGCCGACTTGAGCCGACCTTCTAACTCCGGTAATTTTCCGTATTGAATTTCAGCAAGCTTATCGAACTGGCCCTTGCGCTGCATGTCCACCATCTGGGCGCGCAGTTTTTCAATCTCTGTTTTGATTAAAGCGCTGCCCTGTACGGCCGCTTTTTCGGCGCGCAGCAACTCCTCAAAGTCGGCCAGTTCTTTACCAATCTTGTCGATCTCGACCTCGATCAGGCCTAGCCGTTTTCTTGAGGCTTCATCCTTCTCTTTTTTAACAGCTTCGCGCTCGATCTTGAGCTGAATAATACGGCGGTCAAGCTTATCCATCACTTCGGGCTTGCTATCAATTTCCATTTTGATGCGCGCGGCCGCCTCGTCAATCAAGTCAATGGCTTTATCGGGCAAGAATCGGTCAGTGATGTAACGATTGGAAAGCTCGGCTGCGGCGACGATGGCGGGGTCCGTGATTTCGACACCATGATGCAGCTCGTATTTTTCTTGAAGCCCTCGCAAAATGGCGACCGTGGATTCAACGCTGGGCTCTTCGACCAAGACCTTTTGAAAGCGGCGCTCCAGCGCGGCATCTTTCTCAATATACTTTCGATACTCGTTCAGGGTGGTAGCACCAATGCAATGCAACTCACCGCGAGCCAGTGCGGGCTTAAGCATATTGCCAGCATCAATCGCACCCTCGGCCTTACCGGCGCCGACCATGGTATGCAACTCGTCAATAAAGACAATCGTTTGACCTTCATCTTTAGCGATATCCTTGAGCACCCCTTTCAAGCGCTCTTCGAACTCACCGCGATACTTGGCACCGGCCAGAAGCGACGCCATGTCCAACACCAACACCCGTTTATTCTTGAGCGACTCTGGCACCTCACCATTGATAATCCGTTGCGCCAAACCTTCAACGATGGCTGTCTTGCCGACGCCAGGTTCACCGATCAAGACTGGATTGTTTTTGGTGCGCCTCTGCAAAATTTGGATGGTGCGGCGGATTTCATCGTCGCGACCAATCACCGGATCGAGTTTGCCCTGTTGGGCGCGCTCGGTCAGATCGACACAGTACTTTTTGAGTGATTCACGCTGACTTTCTGCATCCGCCGAGTCGACGTTGCTCGATCCTCGCAGGGCGTCCAGGCTCGACTCCAAAGCCTTGCGCGTCAGGCCGCCCTCGCGCACGATCCGTCCCGCCTCTCCCTTATCGTCGGCAATCGCCAACAGGAACATTTCACTGGCAATGTATTGGTCACCGCGTTTGAGTGCCTCTTTCTCAGTCAAGTTCATCAAATTGACCAGATCGCGGCCAATTTGAATCTCGCCACTGGTGCCGGTCACCTGAGGCAAACGCTTGATGGCCAGATCGGCCGCGGTTTTGATGGCTGCTGGCCTTGCCCCAGCGCGCTGCAAGAGCGCGTAGGCCGAACCGTCGGTTTGCGCTGTCAGCGCGCTGAGTAGATGAACAGGCTCTATGAACTGCTGATCGTTCGCCAAAGCGAGGCTTTGAGCGTCGCCAAGCGCTTGCTGGAATTGAGTGGTAAGTTTGTCGAGTCGCACAGGTGTCATCCTTTAAATTTAAGACGACCCGTCGGGACCACTATGTGTCCCTCAGCATCGTCATCACTGCACCTCACTTGAGGACATTGACGACCCTTTTCAAGCCCATAAAGGGCGAGAGCGATTTAGGCCGTCATCGACAGGCTCAAACTAGAGCGCCAAACGCGTTGACCTTCATTGTGGATATTCAACGCCACGCTGTCATGAAGAGCTGAAAGATGCGCGGAACTCAGCAAGCTCACGACTTTATGCAAGACCCCTCCTGATGGTGTGCTGACCCGCAACTCAATCTCATCACCGGGGGAACCGTGATGAGGAACAAGAAGCGTCCATCGGCATCGGAAAGAGACGTCGTCTGAATTCCAA